>JAZRLO010000006.1:0-2882 GCA_045646845.1 Bacteroidaceae bacterium | reverse complement strand
TGCCAGCCTCTCTTCTCGAACTCGTGGCAGACCACCCAATGAAAGTCCTGCTCATTGACGGCATAGTTCGCACCAAGTGCTGTGGTGTCATAGTAGTAAACCACTGTCTTGTTTTGGTGGTGTGCATAGTAATTGCAGAACTCCTCAACAAGTGCCGGGATTTTCCTCTCAAACTTCACATAAAAGGATTTTATGATGTTGAGCCTACGACCTTCGGGCTGTCCTGCGACTATCCAATTTATGTTTGCATTGTAGTCCATACCAATGCAGATAGGAGCAAGGGGGTTGATGTCCTTGTCGGCACGGCAGTCCATAGCTTCAGGGGCAAAGTCATAACCGAGGCTGTCGAGGTATTCAAAATCGCTGGCATTGTACTTATGCCCCTCACGCATTGAGGAGTAGAAGCCGTCCTTCGCTATTCCGATCCTCTGACAAAGGATAGAGGTTTGGAATGTTTTTGGCGTAAGGTCGCGCTTCATCTGCTTAATGTAGTTCTCACCGAGCAGCTGCAAGTTCTCGATGCTGCTGTACTCTTTGTAATAGACTGCAACGGAACGCATCTTATTGAGGTTCGTATCGAGAGTGCGGAGGTATCTTTTGAGGTATTTCGGCACAGCCTTGCCCTCGTCTTTTAATCTACGCACACGCTCCTTTGTCTTCCATATTTCGTATATGGTAGCCTTGATTGTATCTATCAGCTCTTCGTCCATCTTATCCTTGTAGTGCAGGAACCACGAGCCTTTCTGTGTCTGTGGCATATCACTCAATATCATTATGGAGTGATTGAAGGAGTGCTTTCCGAAATATGACTTTATACCGCCATTGGCAGGGAATGTTTCATCTTTCAGCTTTTCATAATCAATGAATTTTGCCTCGTCGATAAGCAACCACGAAAGCGTAAGCGAGTTGGAAGAGCCGGGCCTGTCCTGCGAAATAATGACTGCCACAGAGCCATTATAGAACGATATTACGTGTTCGTAATCGCTCGGCTCGATAATCGCCTTTGCAAAGGATTTGGGAGGCTTGCGACCGACAACATAATGCACTCCTTGAATATATCCCCAACGCTTCCACGCGGCAAAAAGCCCCGGCAAAGTGTTGGTAAGGCCGTGCTTGAAGGTGGGCACTACGATACCGCCTGTACTGCCCGGCATTCGTTGCATATTGCGGAGAACGAAAGGAGCAGCAATACTGTCCGTCTTTCCTGTTCTTCGCCCTGCAACAATCACGGAGATATTTGCACCGATAAGCTGTGTGAGGCGTTGCGGTTCGTTAAAGTATATTTGCTTGTTTGGCTTTGACATTTTGCAGTGTAAAATGAAGGAACACTGCAAATTTCGCGTGCTACTTACCGAGAAAAAAAGACAAGCATATAAAATGACTCAAGCCCAATCGACTAAGGATTGGGCTTGATACTGTACTGTTTAACGTGCAAGACACTGCGACTACGGCTGTGCATTACACGGTATGTGTAAAAAGGAGCTCCGTGTGCACCGGAACTCCCTACATCCTTTTTATAGTGCAGATATAGCGACTAAGCCTATACGGGCACTGTTAGGTACTGCAAAGATAAGATATAAAATTGACTCCGACAAGTCAAATTGCTATTTTAGTGCAATTTTTTATTATTTCAGCAGCATTTACATCTCTACTTGCATTCATTAAAGCAGCAATATCCTGTTCAAGTTCTTTTCTTCTTTCAGCAGATATTGTACCAAGAATATACTTTATAACACAAATAGCACCGTTAATGTTGTGTCTGCAATCTGTTGGAACTCCTGCCGGTTTAGTTGCAATACCTTTTGCCGTCTCAATATTATATATGCAATTACCGTGAGCACATTTGTTTCTTATAACCCTAATTGTTTCAAGATAGTTCAAGAAAACTCTTATAGTACACCCATATTGACCGGCAATGGCTCGTTTGACACCATCTTCCTTAATTGACTTATACAGCGAAGTCAAATTACCAAGTGTCATAAACTCTATTGTTTTCCAAGCCGGAGCATATTTGTCATTTATATACTTGTCGTGGTGTCGCTTAATTACCGGATTGTCTCTTAAAGTCTTATAAACCTTCTCTTCAAATGTATTCACAAATCCGCTTTCCATTATATTGCTGTCCGCAAACCAAGTTGGCGAATTAACGTAATGGTTTGAAACAATATATGTTATTTGAGTACGAATATTCACCTCAATACGGTCAAGAGCATTAAGTAAAATTCTTCTTAACCTTGTATCAAAATCGTAAAGGTCATATATACTTTTGAATGTTGTACCCTCTTTTACTTCATGTGTTCTGTTTTCCAATACAGGATATGACTTTTCAAAAGGAAAAGAGTAAAATCCCATTCTGTAATATCCAACATCCAAAAGAATCTCTTTTGCTTTATCTTCATTATCAAAAGTCACTCCGTACTGTTTCAAGCGGGCAATCTGTTCATCTATATTAAACGCTCTTTTCATAAAAATCCACTTAATTGTTGCAAAGATAGTGAATAACTTTCATTTATAATTGACTTTTGGCATTTTCTATTTCGTCGTTGAATAAAACATCTTCCTCCAAGTCGGCCTCTTCGTACTCCACATCTTCGATGTCTATCGTCTCGGCACGGTACTTTGCAATCATCTTCTGTATCTTCTCCTGAATGTTCGGTATAGGCTTGATACCAAGAACAGAGGGGTCATCGGTGGCTGTGAACGGCTGAACAACGATAAGGTCATACGGCACGGCCTGTTCGTCTTCAAGGTCAATGCGGTTGAACTTCGCATAGCTTGAAGCTGCTTTCTCCATTGTCTTTGTGTCCTTGCGTTTCTTCGCCATCTGGTATGTCTCCAAAATCATTTCGTTGTATCGCCAACGGTGGAAATCACGGCTTGCC
>JAZRLO010000005.1:0-44053 GCA_045646845.1 Bacteroidaceae bacterium | reverse complement strand
GGTGTACTCGACCAAAGCATTGTTCACCGGTGTTGGATTGTTGGTAGAGACAGCAACCTTGTCCTCAATATTCTTTGTAGAAGAGATTACCATATAGGCTGTTTTTGTTGTTGCAGCCTTTTCGGTATTAGTACACAGATGAATATTCTCCAATGCCACGTTTGTGACACCTTCTGTGGCAGGGACAGCAAGACCAATCCAAGTAATATCGGCCTTGTCATTAGCTCCGGAGCCTACGTTCCACGAGAGCGCCTCGGCATTCTGCGCAAAAGCCGTAACAACAAAGCACAGCATTGCGGTTAAAAGAGTAAAAAGTTTTTTCATTTAATTTGATTTATGTGTTTTGAACGGTTTGATTACATCCTTTTTATATTAACCCAAAAATCCAACGGCACAACCTACAATGTTATGCCGTTGGATACGGATATTCTTTTTAGAATATATTTACTTGTTGAATTTCTTTACACCGTTCTGGATGTAAACCTTACCTACAGGAGCGTCCTGCACACGGCGACCGCTGATGTCGTAGATTGAACCGTCTTTTACAGTACCTGCAACAACAGGAGCAATTGAAGTTTCTGTTGTGAAGTCGATTTCAACAACATCGCCCTTTGCACAAGGAATAGTAGCGATTGCATGGTCACCGAGTTCTACGGCAACCTCTACACCGTTTACTGTAACCTTGGCCTTGTCGAGTGCCATTGCACCGCGTGCGCAACGTACCTTGAGTTCAGCACCTGCGTTGCTTACGATTGTAGCCTTCTGGCAAACGCCATCAACCCAGTTGAAGTCAACAGTGAAATTACCCATTGCCTTCATGCCTGTCACGGCACCGTTCTTCTCCCATACCTTAGGCAATGCGGGGAGAATATTGATGTAGCCGTGCGCACTCTGGAGAAGCATCTCTGCCATACCTGAGCATACACCGAAGTTACCGTCAATCTGGAATGGAGCATGTGAGTCGAAGAGGTTGTAGTAGATACCACCCTGACCCTGGTCTGTACCATATGTTGTTGAGTGCTTCAAGGCGTTCTTGATGATGATGTGAGCGTGGTCACCATCCTGTGCACGAGCCCAGAGGTTAACCTTCCAACCCATTGACCAACCTGTTGCGGCATCACCACGGTGCTTGAGGGCGTTCACAGCAGGAACAAAATACTCGCTCTCGGGAGTAATCTGGTCCATTGGGAACAGTGCCATCAAGTGAGAGATGTGGCGGTGACCCTTCTCACCTACTGAGTATGGAGAGTACTTCCACTCGCGGAGCAATACATCGCCGGTCTTTACACCAAAGCAAGGGTTACCCCATTTGCCATCGTATGTCTCGGTATGCAAGCCCTTGTCAGTCTTTTCAAGGTAAAGAGCAAGTTTGTCGAGATCGGCCTGTGAAAGACCTGTATTCTCAACGCCAAGGATTTCAACAGCATCGCTCAAGTTCTGGAACAGATAGCTTATCATCTGCTGTGCGTGTGCTGTACCGTCCTCCTTCTCGTTACCGTGCTGTTCGGCACTGAACTCATCGGGAGCAACGTATGTATCATCATATACTCGACGGTCCTTGATGAGACGGTGGAACCAGAACTCGGCGCAATCCCACATTACGGGGAATGCCTTCTTCAGGAACTCCTTGTCCTGTGTATAACGGTAGTGTGTCCACAAGTGACTTGTGTACCATACGTTGGCAACGAGATAGTTGTCACCCCAAGTACTCATACTGTTGTAGAGTGAAGACTCTGTAAGCACGCTCCAGCCGTGGCCTGCATTGTACTGCTGACCTACCTTCTTCCAACCGTCGCTCTGCGCGCCACGGATGATGAAGTTCACGAATGGCTTGTGGAGGTCGCTGAGGTTTGTAATCTCTGTTGGCCAGTAGTTCATCTGGATGTTGATGTTTGTGTGAATATCTGAGTTCCATGGAGAATCGGCACCACGGTCATTCCAGATACCCTGAAGGTTGTTTGGAGCAGCAATAGGCTTGCGGTTTGAGCTGATAGCCAAGTAACGGCCATAGTGGAAATACAACTGCTCGAGGAACAGGTGGTCGTTCTTTGTGCTGCTTGCATTAGCGTTGTTTGGATAGTAGTTGTCAACCAAAGTCTTTGTATCAACAGTCGGGGTTGTAAGACCGAGGTCGAATGTCATACGCTTTGTGATTGCTGTGAAATCGGCAACGTGTGCAGCCTCAACAGCAGCAAAGCCCTTGGCCTGAGCAGCCTCAATCTCACCCTTCACGCGCTCGTTAACCTGAGCAGCATCCTCTGTTGTAAAGTAGTTGTTGAGAACCTCCATATCGCCGTTGAAGTTTGTTGCGCCCTTGAGATAGAATGTAACCTCAGTAGCGTTCTTCACGGTGATACCCTTGCCTGTAGCTGTTACAGTCGCGCCCTCATCGGCTACAACATGCAAGCGTGCGGCATATTTGACAGATGTCATTGCACCGGTAAACTCAGCTGTACCGTCGGCGTTGTATGTAACAGCTGTTGCGCCGATGCCGGTACCCGGCTCAAGCATGAATGTGAGGTTGAGTTTGTCTGCGCCCTCTGTCTTGTACTGACCCGCGATTACCTGGTCAGGGGCAGAGCTGAAGTACTTGCGTACCTGCTTTGTACCGTTAGCGTTCTTGAACTCGACACCTGCGATACCCTCCTCAATGTCGAGGTAGCGTACATAGTCTGTAACACCTTCGTAAACGGTGTTGTCGTTGTTTGCAATGAACAATGAACCGAAGTTCATGAATGTACGATTACCGCCACCTGCACCTACAACGTTTGCAGGACCGCTCCAGAGAGTCTTCTCGTTGAACTGGAGTTCCTCGGTGCGTACACCGCCGAATACCATACAGCCAAGCTCACCGTTACCGAGTGGCAATGCGTACTCCATCCATGGGTAGCTTACACCTGCAGCCTCGGCCGATGTTGTGTACCACAATGTGTTAGGATTCTTTGGAGAGAATGAAGATACACCCTGAATCTCTGAAATCTCGTGGATGTACTCATCAGGATAGTCGGCAACATCAGCCTCTTCAAGGAAGAACTTGCTACCTGTATCACCTATTGCGCCTGTGCTGTTCCACAAAGCAAGATAGCTATCACGGTCGTTCCAGTACTGGCTTGTTGTGCCTTTCCACTTAATGTAAGATGGCTCACCATTACCAAAGTTCAAAGTACCGTCGAACTCAACAGTATATGATGTTGTTTCAGGATCAACCATTATTGCACGGGCACTAGCCTCACTACCAGTCATACCGAGCACCTTTGAAAGACCTGTAGAGTAGTTATACACCTTGTATGCAGAACCGCTCTTCACAAAAGCCCACAGACCCTGATTGTCACGTGGAGTGTTCTTGTTAGAGAGCATGAGGTTTGCACCACTGCGATACTCGGGATTCATGCTCACATAGCCGCCCTTACCATTCTGGATTGTATAGAACTTTGTACCGGCATCGAAGTAGCTTACATAAACTACTGAGCCGTCAACGTATGCTGTAGCAATCTTACCCTCAACTGCATTGGCCTTGAGGTGGCTTCTTTTTAGAACAAAGTCAACAGAGAATGTATCGCCGTTCTTGTACTCTTTACCGTTGATGACAACACCTGCTGCAGCATCGTCAGTACCAAGAACTGATACCGAGAAATCAGAAGATGGAGCAACGCCCTCTTCAATGATGTAGCAGTTACCCGGGTCTTTCTGCACCCAGCTGTTGACTGTGATACCGGCATCCATCTGACCTGGTTCCTGTGAGTTCATACCGTTGCCGCCGATCTTGAGCAGCCAAGGGTATGTACCGCCGACATTCTCCATGGTAAGCGGAGAAGAGGCTGTTGCCGTGAAGCTACCGTTTGAGCTTACATACTTCTCGGCACCCACACTGTAGAGATAGTAGTTCGCACCGTTCTTCTCAATACGGAACAACTGTGCCGGGTCGGCATTGTTTTTTGTTACAGTACCCACCAACTTACCTGTGCTACCACAGATTTCGCCCGGAACCTTGTCACTGTACAGCAGGAATGCACGGGCACTGCGCAAGGTATAGACCTTGTCATTGCTCAACTGTGAGAGATCTGTGACTGAGGTCTGAGCCTGTATGGCAAATGCCATACAAAGGAAAGAGACCAGCATAAAATAGATCTTTTTCATAGAATAAATTTTTGAAGTTAGTATTAAGTTTTGTTTAATATATCCGTTTTCAGGGCAATTTATATATAATATATATAATTACAAGCAAAAATAGAGCATTTTTTTTACAAGTGCAAAAAAATGCCTACCATTCAGCAATTGCAGATATGTTAAAAACGAAAAGCGGCTGCAGCAAATGCCACAACCACCTTTTCATGCAAGAGAAGTTCCTTATGCCAACAGATTTCCTGCCAACAGTTCCATTGCCGGAATATCGCCGTCGTTCATACGCGAACGGATTGTAACCACCGGTTCAACAATCTCCACGTTTTTCATGTCCTCGAGCATCGCACGCATCACGCGCCCCGCAGTGGGAGCCCATGAGCCGTTCTCCATTATCGCCACCCTGCGGTTTTGATAGTTCTTCAGCTTCAGGTGGTGCAGGAAGTCGTGCATCGGAGGGAACACGTCGGCATCATAAGACGCTGCGCACACCACCATATGGCTGTAGCGGAAGGCATCCTCCACTGCCTCGGCCATATCGCAACGGGAGAGGTCGGTAACTACAACCTTGGGCGCGCCCTTTTCGCGCAACATGTCGGCAAGACGGTTGGCTGCAACAGCTGTTCCGCCATGAATTGATGCGTATGCCACAAGCACACCCTCATTCTCCGGCTCATACTTGCTCCAGATATCATAGAGTCCAATGTAATGGCCGAGATTTTCTGTCAGCACAGGGCCATGCAACGGGCAAATTGTCTTTATATCGAGTGTTGCCGCCTTTTTGAGCAGTGTCTGCACCTGCGCACCATACTTGCCGCAGATGTTTATAAAGTAGCGGCGTGCCTCGCAATCCCAGGCACCGCCATTGCACAAAGCACCGAACTTGCCGAACGCATCGGCAGCAAAAAGCACCTTCTCGCTCTGCTCGTATGAGACCATCACCTCGGGCCAGTGCACCATTGGAGCCACAAAGAACTGCAAGGTGTGGTTGCCCAATGACAAGGTGTCGCCCTCTTTAACGGCTATTGTGCGACCTTCAAAATCAACTTTCCCAAAGAATTGCGGCATCATCTGCACAGCCTTTGCAGTTGCAACAACCTTCACCTGTGGATAGCGGTCGAGCACTTCGTGGACGAGCGCTGCATGGTCGGGTTCCAGATGCTGCACAACAAGGTAATCGGGTTTGCGGTCACCAAGAACAGCCTCTACATTTGCCCACCACGCTGAACCTTTGCGTGCATCGACTGTATCCATGATTGCCACCTTTTCATCGAGGATTATGTACGAATTGTATGCCATTCCCTCGGGTACCACATACTGGCTCTCAAAGAGGTCGATATCAAGGTCATCGACACCTACATATTTTATTGCTGGTGATATTTCCATAATAATATCTTTTGCATTGTTATACTTTTGCGGAATTCCTGTCAGAAGGCCACAATGGGTGCCGATTCAGAGCCCTCGGCAGACTCGAAATAGGGACGCTTCTCAAAGCCGAACATTCCGGCAAGCAGGTTGCGCGGGAAAGAACGGATAGAAGCATTATACTCCTTTGCAGCATCATTGAATTTACGGCGTTCTACACTTATGCGGTTCTCCGTACCCTCGAGCTGAGCCTGCAGTTCAAGAAAGTTCTGGTTGGCCTTAAGGTCGGGATATGCTTCACTTATAGCTATCAGACGTCCCAGAGCAGCCCCAACTTCGCCCTGCACCTGCTGATACTCCTTTATCTTCTCGGGGGTGAGTTCATCGGCCTGCACAGTGAGTTGCGTAGCACGGGTACGCGCCTGTGTCACGGCATCAAGAGTCTCCTTTTCGTGCGAAGCATAGCCCTTAACGGTATTCACAAGATTAGGGATAAGGTCGGCACGACGCTGATACTGGTTCTCGACATTGCTCCATGCATTGTTCACCTCTTCCTCGGCCGAAACCAGGCCATTGTAACCCGAAATCATCCATATTACGATAAGCAAGATGACGCCTGCTACCGAAAGAGTTACGATTGTTGACTTTTTCATATTCAAATCATTTTATGTTCATACTGTTATACTAAACTCAAAAACGGCTGCCGCTACCGCCACCACCGAAACGTCCTCCACCGAAGCTTCCGCCGAAACCACCGCCACGGCCAAAGCCTCCGCCTATTATCATACCTCCGCCGCGCGAACCACCACCGTGGGAATTAATATTATCACTACTCCGTTTGAATGTGTGACCACAATCCTTGCAGACATAAGTAATTTCCAGTTTTCTACGACCGGTGATTTCTGTTACAATATGCGAATCAACGCGTTGAATATTGTGTTTGCCGCACTTGGGACAGCGGCTGCCATGCCACACAGCAAACACTATGACCAGAACACCTATTATAACGAATGCCACAAGAAACAGAATGGCAACAAGGTCTTCTTCGTCATCGGCAGGTGGCTCCATTGTCCCATCCAGGACACCGCAGACGGCACGCATTCCTGCCACCATTCCCGCATCCCAGTCGTCATCGGCGAAATGCTCCACCATATATTGCTGTTGTATGCGTTTACATATTGCATCGGGCATCACGCCCTCGAGACCGTATCCCGTCGCAAACTGCACACAACGTTCACCTGTTACCAACAACACGACAAGTCCGTTGTCACGTCCCTTCTGCCCTACACCGTTCTTCTCCCCCAAGCGATAGGCGAAGTCGAAACAGTCACCGCCTTCTATATCCGTAAGTACAGCGACAAGCACCTGTATCCCGGTCTTTTCCTCAAGAGAGAAGAGAGTGCTGTCTATCGAAGCTACCACAGAGGCCGAAAGGATGTTGTCGGGATTACACACATACCGTGTACGGTCCTGAAGATGCACCATAGGAACATCCTCGACCCTGTACACTCGCGCATGCGCGACGAACGGAGCGCACATGAGCAACAGTAGCATTATCCTGCACAACCTCTTCATGACAACCTTTTCACATTGCATTCAGGGCATCACGGAACTTTTTGGTCATAGCCTCGCTTTTGTCCGCGATACTCTTAACATCTATACCCTCAAGAAGCCGCTTCAGTGCCTTTACGCGTGAAACGTTACCGCTCTTTTCCGCCTCGGAGAGAAGTATCTTGTACTTTTCGAACTGCTGTATGCCCTGCACAAGACGTTCCCAACGGACAGAGCTTATGCTGAACGGGTATATCACATAGGTATCTCCTGCCGGCCATGCAGTGAAACGGGAATCCTTTTCGGGAGTGACCGTCCAACTGTTGTATGCCCAACGCAGATAACCATCAAGATCCTTGGCAAGTGCCTCGAGCGCGATGAACTCGGCGTCTGCAGGGTCGCTAAACGTAAACAGGTTGGGATACTCCGCACTGCAGCAGGTGTAATAGGTAGAGACCTTGCCGACAGCCCTGCGCTTCGCTATAAGTTCCGGGGTATATGCACCGTATGCGAATATATCGAGACAATAATCATGAATGTCCGCCTCTATTTCGGGATGATAATTGCCGGCCATTGAAATCTTCATGCCTGGAGCATACTCCTTTATGACCTTTATCGCCGCCTGCATCTGCTGCATGCTGCGTTCGTCCATTGAGATAAAAGTCTTGTCGAACCACCCCTTCTCTTTGAGGTGCTCCGCGAACGCACCGAGCATTCCGCCCCAGAATTGCGCATAAGCCTCGTCACCGGGAGCGCATTCGATATATTTGTGCGAGTGCGTAGCCTGATCATAATAGCGGAAAGAGAGTTTCCACGGTATCATAGAAAAGCATGTAATCTCTTTGTCTATGCCGCATGACATCATGAATTCGACCCAACGGTCAAATATCGTAAAGTCATACAACCATGTACCGTCGGCTTTCTTTATCCATGTGACCATGCTGCCGAACGGGTCGTATGTCTGGCCGTCCCAGGGGCGGTCGATGAGCGTTGCCGTAATGGCCTTCTGGCCTGCCGATGCAAGCTTGAGCATATACGGGCGCAACACGTCAAAGTGTTCCTTGCTCCAAAGTTCAACATTATGTACACGCGCAACGGCATAAGGGTTCTGCCAAAGGTCAAGATGGAATTTCCAATCCTTGGGCGCAGGCAATGTACGGTCGAGGACCTTGACTGAAAAAGCAAACCTCTTTGTCTTGCCCCCACATGCCAGTTCCACATACCCCCTGTATGTACCGGCCTTCGCATCCCGGGGAACCTGCACGGTAAGCCACAGTCCGCGCATGGAACCGGCTGCCATAGAAGCAGGATTATCACCCGTAATACGGTCAGCCACAAGATTCTCGCCATAAGCGTCCACCTCGTGCTTGCCGCACCCTATGAAGCGGTCAGTAATTACAGGTTCAACGAAGCCACCCACGATATTCGCGGCAGGGATAACATTTTTTCCGCACTTCAGTTCACTGAACACATATTTCACCTCGCACTCTTCGGGCAAGGGATTGACCACCTTCAGCTGAAGATTTACGCGCTCGCCCTTCCACGCAACGGCTTTACTGACCTGAACGCTCTTGACCTCGTCGGTTGAATTCATCGGATAGCGGGTATCAATGTCGCCCCACTCCGCCTTCAACTGCGCCGCAAGCGGCATCACTGCGAAGATGGCCACTACAGTTGCAAAAAAATTCCTGCACATAATATCTGATTTAATAGACAGTCCTTGATTTATTCCACAACACCTTCACCACTGAAAACGAACTCCTTGCCTGCAACGTAAGGAGCAAGGTTATCGGCCATTTTTGCCGTGAACGTGAGCCTTCCGCCATTAATGTCGCCTTCCACTACCGCGAACATATAGGCCGCAGCCGGTTCACTCTCCGTATTTATGTATGGAGCCACATTCTCCGCAATGAAACTTATTCCCAAACCGCTGACAAAGGGTATATCCTTTAGGGTTATGTCAAGTTCCAACGGCATATTGGCCGCAAACTTCACATCATTTATTACCATATCGAGCGTTCCGGCATCATTGTTTCTCACAACGTTCACCAACACCTCCTTGGAGAACTCCTCTACCTGAAGCATGCCCCTGTATTTGCTTCCCGACGGAGTCGCGGGAGCGGAAGGGACATTGCTGAAACCGATGGTTCCTATTGCAGTCACCGCAGACATGATGAACTTGTCGCCTACAAGAGAGGCCTCAACCGACGACACCATGAAATCCATCATCGGCTGGCCGCCTGCCAACGGCACTATATTCCTGCCGGTTATCTCATAACCGGCTGTACTTCTCTTGCAGTCAAGCATGGAGATTGTCATATCGACCTCGGGCATTGCCGGATCGAATTTAACGCCACAAAGAGTAATGGAAGCCATTCCGTCAATGATATTGAGTTCGCACCTGATGTCATCGGCCATAGCTGACCCATTAAACATGAGTTCACCTGCAAACACCTTGTTTTCAATCTTCAGCATGTTATTGTCATCGTCACCCGAGCAGGAGAGAATAACCGCAGAGAGCATGAGCAACGGCAACAGAAACAGTCTTTTCATCTTGATATTCATAATATTATTCATTTTTAAAGGTTAACATTCAATGATATTCCGAACTGCAGGGGCTTTCCTTGTGCAAAGAAATCGTTTCCTATTGAACGGAAATAGAAGGTATTATATTGTTCATTAAGCAGATTCTTACCCCACAACGAAGCACCGAAAACTCCTTTGCGCCAATCTATCGAAGCCGACAGCAGACCATAGAAGGCTTGCGTAAGGCTGTTCTCCTCGTTCCAGTATATGCGCCCTACCCCGTTCCAACCGGCGTTCAGCGTGAAGGAATCGGCAAAACTTTGCGGTACAGGCAGCCTGTATGCCACATTAGCCGACACCGTCTCGCGAGGTGCAAATGGCAGTATGTTCCCCGAATAGTCGCTGTCACCGCTGACATATTCGCGGAACTCGGCATGAGTATATCCATACGATGCGCCTACCGTGAACGGACCGGCCGAATAGTTTGCGGCAAGTTCCGCACCGCAGCTGAACGACTTGCCGGCGTTAGACATCATGCGCCCGGTGCTCATTCCTTTCGGGAAGACCGTAAGCTGCTGATTCCTGCAATCGATATAAAAAAAGGTCGCCGAGATGTTCAAGGAGCCATCGGGCAAGGGAGATACATGTGCGCCAAGTTCATAGGTCCAGTTCTCTTCTGGCTTATATACAGTTGCGGATGCATCGGTATCTGTTACGTTGCCCACAAGTTCACCGGTCATTCGGTTCTGCAGAATGTCGGAAAACAGTTGGGTATTGAAACCGCCAGCTTTGAATCCCTTGCGCGCCGACAGATAGACATTACCCCATCCGTGCCTGTACGAAACCGAAAAACTCGGCAACAGTTCAAGAGCATCGGTTTCGTTCCTGCCTGTAAAGAAGGTGTTGAGCTGCGTATAGTCGGACATGCTCCTGTATGTCTTGTAATGGATCTGTGAACGGCAGTCGTAGTCCATGACAGAACGTTCGTAATCGAGACGGAGACCTGCCTGAAAATCGAAATTGCCAAGCGAAAGTTCCGCCAGAAAGTATGCGGCGGCACCATATGCAGGAATATCAAAGTCATCGTGAAGGGTTAAATTGTCATCACGGAACGACAGTTCACGATCGGGGCCAAGAAGATGATAATAATATTCGTTGGCATTCTTCAATATCAGGTTGTCTATTCCATACTGCTTGAAACGCACTGGGGCCGAAAGGTCCAGATTCTTATAGAAAGCGGAAATGCCGCCTGTAAAATTGAAAACACCGGAAAGATGCGACTTGATCACGAACTCCTGATTCAATGAGCGCTCGCGCTGATACTGCCCCATGGAGAAGTAGTCGAGGGGCAGGAAATCATTGTCTATGCGCATGCGGTCCTCCAGATATTGGAACCCTGTTGCCGAAGAGAGCGTAGCCCAGTCGAGGAAGCACTTCACCACCAGCCCGTCTGAGACCACAAAACGGCGGTATGTTGACGGATCGTTATATGCGACCGGAGCAAGTTTGCCGGAAGCGGCATCATATGCGCGGTAGGCCCAGCCCCCTTCATCGGTATAACCTACAGCAAAAGTATTGTCGATGCTCAGATTCCCGACAGGCATATACTGCACGCGCAAGCGCGCTGCGAGATTATCGCCACCGTCACAGTTCACCCCCAGCTCCTTATTTTCGAAAAAGCCGTCGCTATGGCTATAGAAGGCACTTGCCGACCAACCAAACTTGCCGCTATGTCGCGAATAGTGCGAAGCCTTGACACGCAAGCTGTTGCCGTTGCCGTATTCCAACGAGAGACGTTTCCCCTGGAATGTAAAGGGCGACAGTGTATAGAGATTTATGGCACCGCCCGATGTGTTGCGCCCGTAAAGCGCACTCTGAGCACCGCGCACCACCTGCACACGGTCTATATCGAACAGTTCATAATCGTAACAGTTCTTGTTCATCACAGGCACGTCATCAATGTTCATACCAACCACCGGTTGGTCGATACGCGAGCCGAAGCCACGAACATATATCGACGATGTCATGCGTGAGCCGTAATCGGGCTGATAGAAGTTTGGAACCGTAGCCGAGAGTTCCTTTACCGAACAGACATGCCGTGCATCGAGTTCCGCACCGCTGATGGCAGTCATGGAACAAACGCCTGAATTGCCGTCACCCGGCATTTTCACCGACGAGACGACATCGACACCTTGCAACATGACGGAGTCAACCACCTCCGGAGCAGGCAGCAGCAGAAAAGACATTATGGCAAAGAGTGTATTCAACGTGTAATTTCAATAGGAATGCAAATATACAAAAACAACCGTTCATTAGAAAATCGGGGACTGTTTAAATATCTAATAGATTCCGTATTGAACTATGGAAGACAAACTACACGGAAGCTGTAATCGATGACACTTTCCCCGGTCAGTAGCCGCAGGCCTCATCGGGACCTGCCAATTCTGCTATTACCGGCAAGACAACCTTCTTGACCAGCTCATCGTTGAGACGGTGCTCTCCGCTGAACCAACGGCAACGTTCCTCGCCGTAGAGCTGCGACATCAGAGGATGGAAATGCACCACCGGATCCTTGTCACCGAAAAGGCCTACCACAAGTCTCTTCTCATCGTCAGTGATGCCGTCGAACTGATACTTCTCCATCTCTTTAAAGCGTTCCACGACTGCCTTGTCTATGCGGAATTCCGTCGCACCGTCCTTACGTTTCGACATGTACTTGTTACGGCCCATCTTTCCGAAAAGAAGGGAACGCGACATCTCGAACGAAGGATTCACTACTATACGCGGCACACCCCACAGCTGCTGTGCGTACATTCCGCCCATGGAGGTTCCGACCACAATATCGGGAGCCTCTTCATCCAGCAGGCGGCGCAAAAGTTCGAGCGATTCGAAAGGATCGACCGGCAGATCGGGGGCAACGACCGTCCAACCGGAAAGGTGACGGCGCAACGCCATCACTGTACCTGAATTGCCTGACGAGGCAAAACCGTGTACGTATAAAAGTTTTCTTTTTCTATCCATAACAGTTCAGGCTACTAAACAGCCGGTTTAGCGGTATATCCGCAAATGCATCAGAACACGAAACGTTCAATCTTCATCTGTGCAAGCCCGTTCATCTTCGGAACCAGATTCACGAAATGCGGTGCAGCCTCGTGTGCGGCAAGTGCGGCATCATCGGTCCACGTCTCGCATATCATCAAGACACCAGGACGTGTACTGCTCTCGAACAGGTCATATGCAACACAACCGGCATCATTCTGCGATGCAGCTACCAACTCTTTTGCTATCTCAACGAATGCGGCGCGGTTCTCCGCACCTACACTTATAAAAACATTCAATCTTATCATTTGTTATAGTATTTTAAAAAGCGTTTTGGTGTTTATTCGCAAATATAGTACCTTTGGCACTCCCGAACAATATGAGAGCCCAAAGCTTTTTCACATTTAAATTTTATTAGCAAAACATCATGGAGAACAACAATATCGACCGGATACCTTTTTATGCAGAATCGTTCCTGACCGACAGCAAAGGGCGCGTACGCGTCACCACACTGCTCAACAATATGCTGGGGGCAGCCAACAGGCACGGCGAAACACGCGGTTTCGGTTCCACTTCGACACTGGGTTGGGTAATAGTACGCCTTGGCGTGCATATCGAAAGGACTCCTATGCAGAAGGAGAGACTCCGCATTGAGACATGGATAAGAAACCTTTACCACGGATTCAGCGACCGTTGCGTACGCATGATTGACGAGGAGGGCAACGAAATAGCGTCAATGATAACGACGTTCACAATGATTGACCTGAACACACGCAGTGCTGTTGACCTCAGCGGAGACATAGGCATAGGCATGTCGCGTTGCCTTGTTCCCGAAGAGAAACTTATGCTCAACCGCATTCCAGCGATAAACCGTACACCGGTCGAGGAGGTCACATTCCGCCGCCGCCCGCATTACAGCGACATAGACATCAACGGGCACATGAACAGCATAAGACAGATTGACCACATCCTCGACTCACTGCCGATAGATTTCATGAACAGCCATGACATGACAGACATCACCGTTGCATACATGCACGAAGGCGACGCGACCGAAGAACTCACATACGGGATAAAGGAACTTGAACCGGGACACTACCTTGCACAGGTAACGAAAGAAAACGGAACGGTCTCTTCAAAATTCGACCTGAAATTCAAGAAAAGGGATTAACGGGGAACCTGAAGCAGAACCGCCAGAAGCAGAAGATGCAACGACAGCATTACCGGGATGCCGACAACGAACCCGGGCTTCCTTGTCTTGTGCCGGAAGATGGCCATTGAAAGAGCAGCTCCGGCAGAACCTCCAAGAAAGGAGAGAAGCAGCAGAAAGCCTTCGGAGAGACGCCGCATTCCGGCCTTGGCAAGAAGCTTGTCAATACCGAAGACCATGAACGTCAACACATTGACAACGGCAATGATATTAAAAACAGTCGGTACCATTATAAGCAAAGAACAGGAAACCGCAGCCTTACAGCCGCGGTTTCCTTTATTACAGAATATTCAATCACTTGCAGCAGCAACGCGGCTTTATCTGCTTGAAGAAATCGTTGCCCTTGTCATCGACGAGGATGAATGCCGGGAAGTCCTCGACCTCAATTTTCCAAATGGCCTCCATACCAAGTTCGGGATACTCCACGCATTCGATGCTCTTGATGTTGTTCTGGGCAAGAATAGCTGCAGGACCACCGATAGAACCAAGATAGAAACCGCCATGTTTGTGGCAGGCGTCGGTTACCTGCTGGCTACGGTAACCCTTGGCAAGCATTATCATTGAACCGCCGTTCTCCTGGAAGAGGTCAACGTATGAGTCCATGCGGCCTGCAGTTGTGGGCCCCATTGAGCCACAAGGCATGCCGGCTGGAGTCTTTGCAGGACCTGCATAGTAGATCGGATGATCCTTGATATACTGAGGCAGACCCTCGCCACGGTCGATACGCTCTTTCAGCTTTGCGTGAGCAATGTCACGGCCAACAATGATTGTGCCGTTGAGTGAAAGACGTGTAGCGATGGGGTACTGTGAAAGCTGAGCGCAAACCTCCTTCATGGGGCGGTTGAGGTCAACACGTACTATTTCGCCCTCACCGGCATTACGCAGTTCCTCGGGGATGAGTGTTGCAGGCTGGTCGTCGAGTTTCTCTATCCAAATACCGTCCTTGTTGATTTTTGCCTTGATGTTACGGTCGGCAGAACAGCTAACACCCATACCCACGGGACAGCTTGCGCCGTGGCGCGGCAGACGTACCACTCGGATGTCATGCGCAAGATACTTGCCGCCGAACTGTGCGCCAAGGCCTATGTTGTGAGCCTCCTTGAGCAACTGCTCCTCGAGTTCGATGTCGCGGAATGCGCGGCCTGTCTCATCGCCTGTTGTAGGCAGGTCATCGTAGTAGTGTGTAGAAGCAAGCTTCACTGTAAGCAGGTTCTTCTCGGCCGATGTACCGCCGATAACGAATGCAATATGGTAAGGAGGGCAAGCTGCTGTACCCAGGCTCTTCATCTTCTCAACAAGGAAAGGAACGAGAGTCGCAGGGTTCAAAAGGGCCTTTGTCTCCTGATAGAGATATGTCTTGTTCGCGGAACCGCCGCCCTTTGTAACCATAAGGAACTTGTACTCCATGCCTTCTGTTGCCTCAAGGTCAATCTGTGCAGGGAGGTTGCACTTTGTATTTACCTCGTCGTACATGTTCAGAGGAGCATTCTGGCTATAACGGAGGTTTTCCTGTGTATATGTGTCATACACGCCGCGTGCGAGAGCCTCTTCGTCGCAGAAGCCGGTCCACACCTGCTGTCCCTTTTCGCCATGAATGATTGCAGTACCTGTATCCTGGCACAATGGGAGCTGCCCCTTGCAGGCAACCTCGGCATTGCGGAGGAATGTAAGTGCCACATACTTGTCGTTGTCGCTTGCCTCAGGGTCGTTCAGGATTTTTGCCACCTGCTCGTTGTGGGCGCGGCGGAGCATGAACGATACATCGCGGAAAGCTGTGCGTGACAAGAGTGTCAAAGCTTCGGGAGTTACTTTAAGGATAGGTTTACCCTCAAACTCACCTACTGAAACGCCCTCCTTTGAAAGGAGATAGTACTCTGTAGTATCCTCTCCATGCTGGAACATGTGGGCATACTTGAATTCAGGAATTGCTGCCATAGTTTCAATGGTTTTTATATTGTTAGTATTGTATTTTTCGTACTTTTTATATCAGTTCATTTTTGCATCCTGCACAGTGTTGTCGTTTTTCGGGCAGAACGAAGAATCTATCCATACACCAAGATCCTTCACTACGTTCAGGATGACAATGCATTTTACTTTGTCATTTTTCGGGCAGAGCCCTCAACAACACGTCTGAGCAATGCGAAAATTCTATGCGATACTTGTCATTCTGAGTGCAACGAAGAATCTATACCATTTTCTATAGATCCTTCCTATCGTTAGGATGACACATCCATTACAATCAACCACACCAGCCCAATTTTACCGCCAAATCTTCCTTTCCGGGATTCATCTCTGCAATAAGCCGTTCCTTTTTCTCTCTTATCCAACCTTTCAGTTCCTTCTCACGCGCTATAGCATCATCGATGGAATTATACTCCTCGTAATAGACAAGATAGTGACATTTGTATTTTTGCGTAAATCCCTTTATTTCACCTGTCTTATGCTCAACATATCTCCGGTATAAGTCATTTGTCACGCCAATGTATAAAACCGTGCGTGTCCAATTCGACATCAAATATACCCAATATTGGTGAACATTTGTCATTTCTTATGCAATATATGTCATTTTTATCAAGATCCTTCACTACGTTCAGGATGACAATACAATGCGCTTTTTAGTCATTTACTTCCTCGTCGTAGGTTTGATAAAGAAAATCATTATACGGATACTTCTGTACATGCAACTCGCATACCTTCTTATATATGATATCCTTCAGGTTTTCAATATTCTGTTTCTCGCGGGCCGAGATGAACAGACAGTTGTCGGCAAGCTTGTGCATCCAGGTCTCCTTCAACTCATCAAGAGTGATATTCTCCTTTGTCTTTGGAGTGAGGTCGTCCTCCTCCTTCTGAACATATGTGAAGGCATCAATCTTGTTGAAGATTACCATCAATGGTTTGTCGCCGCACTTGAGGTCGGCCAGTGTCTTTTCAACCACCTCAATCTGCTCCTCGAACTCGGGGTGCGACACATCGACAACATGCAACAGCAGATCGGCCTCGCGCACCTCGTCGAGTGTCGATTTGAAGGACTCTACAAGGTCGGTAGGCAACTTGCGGATGAAACCAACGGTGTCGGAGAGCAGGAAAGGCAAATTCTCGATGATTACCTTGCGCACGGTGGTATCGAGTGTGGCGAACAGTTTATTTTCAGCAAAAACCTCGCTCTTGGCAAGCAGGTTCATGAGTGTCGATTTACCCACATTGGTATAACCCACCAGTGCCACACGGATAAGGCGTCCGCGATTCTTGCGCTGTATGCTCTTCTGCTTGTCAATCTGTGCCAACTGCTCTTTCAAGAGCGACATGCGGCCAAGGATTATACGGCGGTCCATCTCAAGCTGTGTCTCACCCGGACCACGCAAGCCCACGCTACCGCCCTTTCCGCTACCACCGCCGGAACCACCACCTTGTCGTTCAAGGTGAGTCCACAGACGCTGCAGACGGGGGAGCATATATTTGTACTGCGCAAGCTCAACCTGAACCTTTGCGTGTGCAGTCTGTGCACGCATAGCAAAGATATCGAGGATTAGCGATGTACGGTCGAGTATCTTTATCTTTATCTCCTTTTCAATATTACGTATCTGCTTTGCCGACAGCTCGTCGTCGAAGATAACCATACCAATCTCATCGTCGGTATCCTTGAGCATCTCCACATAGTCGGCAATCTCCTTTAGCTTACCTGTACCCACATATGTAACAGGGTGCGGATGGTCAATGCGCTGCGTGAAGCGCTTCACGACCTCGGCACCGGCTGTCTGCGCAAGGAATTCGAGCTCGTCGAGATACTCGTTTGTCTTGCGCTCGTTCTGCGTGGCGGTAATCAATCCCACCAGAATGGCGGTCTCCTTCTTAGTTGTCGATATAACAAATTCTTTCATCCAATTATATTTTACGCGAAGATATACAATTTTGCAGAAAAATAGTTATCATTGCATTATAAATATTATAGGAATGAAAAAGATACTGTTCACCCTACTATTGCTTTCCTTGCCTGTTATGATTAAGGCAACCGGACAGATGGCCGAAAGCCTGCTGATGAATGGTAAATATTGGCAACTCTATTACTGCCCGATAGAAACCGACAGGGAACTGAGTGAAAAAATAGCAAAAGCTATTGAGTCACTGCCCGAAACGATAACCGAAGATAGTATCGAATGGGTGAAAGGCCAAAGCACCGCTTTATGGAGAAGCTATATTGCAGAATGGGAAATCAAGGACAACAGGTTGTTTCTGCGGAAAATCGGAGTTCCATACATTCGGGAAGTCGGGAACAGATTAGAAGAACACTTTTTTACACTGAATAAAGAGAAGCTCAAGGAGATTTTTGCACCATATTACACAACCGAGGGAATATGTGCATCGTGGTTCTGCGACACCATGCGCGCAGGCAGAGGTGAAGAGATATGCTACCAGCATATGGCCTTTGCAAGGCACAACGAGAATGAATGCCTAATAGTTGTTGACAACGGAATTGTTAAAGAGATAACCCAGTACAACAATTACCACAGAGAGGGAATTGCGCCGTCTGATGTTTGCAAAGCACTGACCGAGAATTTCCCTTGGGAAAAATTCCCCGAATATGAAGAGACAAGGTTTGTCTTACAATTCAGCGACTACATCATTGACGGGAACGGCATACTGCAAGATTGCAATGTGCAATGCCTAAGCCCTGATGAGTATGAATCAATGTCCCAGGATTCTCCATTAATAATGGCCGTCAAGGCTGTATTGAAGGATTTGAAGCCCTGGCCGGTATGGTACATTAACGGTAAATTTGAGACAAGATACCTTAATTGGGTTTTCCCCTTAAAGAAAGGAACCAAAATCCCTGATGACGAGTGGGGGACACTGGAGAAATGGACACACTAAACCACTTTACATCATCACAGCCCTGTAACACCCGCCAGCAACGGCCTTGACAAGGCCTTTCATCTCCATTTCAAAAAGCAGCGGCAGCAGCTTGTTTATTGGCATGTTCAACTGCACAACCATCTGATTTACCTGCAATCCGTCGCTGTTCTCACGTAACGCGGTGATTACAGCCGCCTCTTCGGGCGAAAGATCGGGGAATAGTTCGGTCTGCAAATCCGAGGCACTCTTTTTTGTTGTAGCAATTTCCCAGTTCATTGCCTCGACAAAGTCATAGGCACTGGTTATTAGCGCAGCCCTGTTGCGGCTCACAAGTTCGTTGCAACCCTGCGAATATTGGTCATTCACCCTACCGGGGAAGGCAAAGCAGTCGCGAGAATAACTCTGGGCAAGCGAGGCTGTTATGAGCGAACCGCCCTTTGATGCCGACTCCACAACAACCGTGGCATCGGCCATACCGGCAACAATTCTGTTGCGCTGCACAAAGAATTGAGGCAAAGAGTTGGTTCCACTCATGAATTCGGTAAGCAGGCCGCCGTTTTCGAGCATCTGCTTTGCCGTGGCGCGGTGGGCTCCGGGGTATATGCGGTCGAGACCGTGGGCAAGCACTCCAATAGTTGGCAAACCGGCTTTAATTGCCGCGCGATGGGCACATACATCAATGCCATAAGCAAGACCGCTGACAATGAGCGTACCGGGAGCAAACTTGGCAAGGTCTGTAACAAAATTCGCACACAAATCCTTCCCGTACTCGCTTGCGTGGCGTGTACCCACAATGGAGACTATGTGACGGGCATTCAGGTCAGCATTTCCCATAGAGTGAAGCACCAACGGCGCGTCGTAACACTCGGCAAGGCGACAGGGATAAGCATCATCGCCGAAACAGATGAGTTTTATGCCGTTCTTTTCAATGAATTCCATCTCGCGCTCGGCAAGCTCCACAAGGTGGCTATCTCCTATTATGCCTGCCAACCGGGGATTGGCCTCGGGTAATATGTCACATATGTTGCCGGCATTTTCCACGAGTTCCTTCGCGCTGCCGACCATGCTTATAAGTTCACGAACAAGAGCAAGTTGCGGCACCTGCACTCTTGAGAGTGCAAGCATCGCAACTTGTTCGTTCAGGAGAGTTGTACCCACAGGGTTACTTTACAATATTCTGGAATGTGCTATCACCGAGATACTTTACGAACTCGAGGTCGGTCGCAGCCTTCTTTGCCAATGAAGGATCGAGCTTGATGGCAGCCTTGAGACCGTCATATATGAACGCGATGTTCTCTGTTCTAGCACCAAGCACAGCCTTTATATAGTGTGTCGTAGCGTCGGGGGTCTCGATCTTTTCAATGGTCTTGCGTGCCGCGCTGTAGTTCTTGTTCAGCAGCTGAGCAAGGGCAGCGCTATTGGTGTTCACGCCATCGAGAAGAGATGCTGCTCGAGCATAGTCACCCTGAGCTATGTAAAGGTTACCGAGAGCCTCGTTGCCGGCCTTTGAATCGACACCGAGAGTGATGTATGAGTCGGCAGACTCAACATTGCCCTCAAGAAGTTCGAGATAACCCATATTCAGCTTGACTTCAGGAGCCGAAGAGTTGGCATTAGCAGCTTTTGCGAAATAGCTTGCAGCCTTGCTGTAGTCGCCCTGATTGTATGCAAGCACACCGAGGTTGTTGTATGCACGATAATCGTTCGGATAGAATTTAACGGCAGTATTGAAGATATCCTCCTGCTTTGCCGCATCCTCAGTAAGTATTGACGAGTAAAGAATCTCCTCCAATGAGAGAACCTCGGGATCCTCGGCATACTGCGCGATAATCTGGTCGTCGGAACGGCCGATAAGCTGATAGTTCAGAGTCACGCGTGCACGGCGGAGTTTAGGAAGAATCTCGTCGGCGAGGTCGCTATAGACAGCCGAGATGTTTCTTATCTGCTTCTCGCGCTCCTCGGGATCCTCGTACATTGAGAGTACACGGAGAATGAGCTCCTTGTCGGGGAGGTTTGAACTTGCAACGAGTTCGCTGAAGCCTTCCCAGTCCTCGGCTGTATATTCACTGTCAACGAAGCCCTCGAGCTTTGCCTTCTTGAGTTCGTTCTTCATATACTTTGCGGCATTCTCCTCACGGCCTACAGAAAGGTCATGGTTGAGGTCCATCTTACCGTCGGGCGAAGCATATGCCGAAATCTGGATATCATCGAGCACCTTGTTCTCGAAATCTGTCGCCAAATCAACAATTGAAGCTTTTATAGCCTGCATATCGGCACTATTGAGCTCTGAAGAACGGAGATTGGTCTGCTGGATAAGGAACATGATATTAGCCTCCTTGGCCTGCTTGATTACACGCTGGAAAGCATCCTCGCCCTTAGCGATATTGGCTGTAGCGACAGCCTGACGGTAGAGCTGTGATGTAGCCACACAGCCGTCTGCAATCTTCACGTCGGGCAACGCATACTGTTTTGTGCCCTTGTTGACTACTGAGCGCAGATAGAGTTCAGCGTTCTCCATACCCGGCACGTAATTGAACGACATCTTCATTCTGAATGTGCCGCCATTCTCGTAAGAGACAACACGGTCGTTGCCACGAACCTTCTCACCCTGGAATGTCATTGGCTCAGCCAAAGCCTCGCCGCCCTCGTACTTAAGGACAGGAGTAACTGTCAGTACAGACTTCTTGTTGAAGAACTCTGCAGGGAACTTGCCGTCAATTACGACAGGAACTTCGCTTCCGACAACCTCAAGAACGCCCGGAGTAACTGTAAAATATTCAGGACTCAAACTCTTCATCTTGGAGCTACATGAGCCCAAAAAGATTGCTGCTACAAGAGTAAGCAGTAAATAGATTTTTTTCATTGATTATAATTTAAGATTCAGTTATTGCCGTAGTTTATTCAATAATCGTTTTTATAAACTTTTACAAAGTTAACTCTACGGTTCGAATTGACAAAACGAATAGGTCCCGGATAGACAAATATTTTATATTTTTCACATCCTTCTGTTGCGCGGATGGTGACATGTTATCTCTTCGCGCAGACGGAGCGCGTCGATATGAGTATATATTTCGGTTGTGGCAATGCTCTCGTGCCCCAGCATGGCCTGTATCACACGAAGGTTGGCACCACCCTCCAGCAGATGCGTCGCAAACGAGTGACGGAAGGTATGAGGACTCACATTCTTCTTTATCCCGACAGCAAGGACCAATTCCTTCACGATATGGAATACAGTTATGCGTGAAAGCGGTTTCTTGAGACGTTCACTTATAAACAGATAATCCTCGTAACCACGCTTTATCTCTATTCTGTTCCTATCCTCGAAATAGGCCTCAATTTCGGCTATGGCACGTTGGGACACCGGCACGAGACGCTGTTTGTCGCCCTTGCCGGTTACACGGAGGAACTGCCCCTGAATGTCAAGGTCGGAAAGACGCAGCGAACAGAGCTCCGAAACGCGCAATCCGCAACTGTACAGCAATTCGACCATAGCCCTGTTACGTTGCCCCTCACCTTTGGAGAGGTCTATCGCATTGATGATGTCATCAATCTCCTGCAAGGTCAGCACATCGGGAAGGTGCATTCCAATCTTAGGGGAGAGAAGAAGTTCTGTCGGGTCACTCTCAGAATAGCCGTCGAGTTTCATGAAACCGTAGAAGGAGCGGAGGGAGGAAATGATGCGGGCCTGCGAACGCGCACACACGCCCACGTCGGCAAGCGACGAAAGGAACTCCCTAATACCGTCAAGCGACGCACCGGGCAGCGCATCGTTCCCGCCCAGGAAGAGCGCGAGTTTGTTGACGTCGGACAGGTACGACTCCACCGTTGCCGGGCGCAGCGACTTCTCGAGCTGCAGATACATGCGGTAACGGACTAACGGACTTTTGACATCAAGGTTCATCGGCTGTTTCTGTTTCATAATGCGAAATTAGCAATAAAACCCGAAATAGAGACACAAAAAGGGTGTTTATCGCCCTACGATACTTTGTTGCTCGCCAAATTGTTGTATCTTCGCGGATGAATTAATGACACCGGGTCATTGTACCTTGCAGATATGAGCCTAACCACACCACTTGACAAATACATAGCCGAACACAGCAGCCCCGAGGGAGATTACCTTTATAGGCTGTTCCGCGCCACGCATGTCGAGATACTCGCACCGCAGATGGCATCGGGACACATTCAGGGCCGGCTACTGAAATTCATAGTGAAGATGATTTCTCCAAAAAGGATTCTCGAAATCGGTACCTTCACAGGATATTCGGCACTCTGTATGGCCGAAGGGCTCGGGGAAGGCGGCAAGTTATTCACATTCGAGGTGGAAGACGAACTGGAGGACTTCACACGCCGTTGGATAGACGGTTCGCCATATGCCGACAAGGTGGAGTTCATCATAGGGGATGCCTTGAAGATAGTGCCAGAACTTGGCGAGAAGTTCGACCTGGTATTCATCGACGGCAACAAGAGGGAGTACATCCAATATTATGAGCTTGCACTCGAATACCTTAACGAAGGCGGCTGGATATTGGCCGACAACACGCTATGGGACGGGCACGTGATAGAACCCGAGAGACAGGACGCGCAGACCAACGGCGTAAGGGCATTCAACGACCTTGTGCGCAACGACGAAAGGGTCGAGGCGGTGATTCTCCCCCTGCGCGACGGATTGACGATAATTAGAAAGAAATAGACTACAATATGGACAGTACAAGACAGAACAAGATTTCACGCCTCATACAGAAGGAACTCGGCGACATTCTGCTTCGCCTTGCAAAAGAGACACGCGGCATAATGGTATCGGTAAGCGCGGTGCGCGTAAGCCCAGACCTCGGTATCGCCAAGGCATACCTGAGCGTATTCCCGTCGGAAAAGGGAGATGATGTGGTAAACAACCTCAATGAGAACATCAAAGCAATACGCTTTGAGCTGGGCAACAGGGTACGTCACCAGTTGCGCATAATACCCGAGTTAAAGTTCTATATAGACGATTCTCTCGACTACATCGAAAACATAGACAAACTCCTCAAAGAATAACATACCGGGATGAACCTGTCGCTTTACATCGCCAAGCGCTATCTGTTCTCAAAAAAGAGCCACCAGGTCATAAACAAGATTACAGGTGTGGCAATAGCGGGCGTAGCCTTGGCTACGGCGGCGATGATTTGTGCCCTGTCCGTTTTCAACGGATTCCAGTCTGTCGTAGCAGGACAGTTCACGGCACTGGATCCGGACATAAAGGTCACGGCCGCCAAAGGCAAATCCCTGAACACTGACAACACGGAGATTGCGAAGGTCAGCGGATTGCCGCAGATAGAGGCTGTTTCGTTCTGTGTAGAGGACAAGGCAATGCTTGAATACAAAGGAAGGCAGGCAATGGTCATTGTAAAGGGCATTGACGAATCGTTCACAAGACTGACAGATTTCACAGGCAGCCTTTACGGCAACGGCAGTTTCATGCTCGAAGACGGCACGAACAGCTACGCCATACTCGGAGGAGGACTTATCGAAGAGTTGAACTGCGGTATTGCGCCTGCGACTCCAATGGAGATATACGCGCCAAACAGGAGCGGAAAGGTAAACATGACCATCCCGGCACGCAACTTCAAGAAATGCGGCATATTCTTAACCGGACTGGTTTTCATTCTGAACCAGCCAAAATACGACCACAACTACATCATCACATCCGATGATTTTGCACGCAGGCTGTTCCGCAGGGATGCCAACGAAGCCACCACAATGGAACTTAAGGTAAAGGCCGGAGCAGACATTGAAGAGACAAAAGAGGAGATTGCAGGTATCCTTGGAAGCGGATATACAGTACAGGACAGATACCAGCAACAGAACGATGTCTATAAGGTGATGCAGATAGAGAAACTCATATCCTACATATTCCTGACATTCATACTCCTTATCGCCTGCGTAAACATCATCGGCTCGTTGGCAATGCTCATAATAGAGAAACGCGACAACATGGAGACCTTGCGGAGCATGGGTGCCGACAGCAAAACCATCGCGAACATTTTCGTCATAGAGGGATGCATAATCTCTACGATAGGAGCAGTTGCCGGAATCGCAACAGGTCTGCTGCTCTGCTTCGTACAACAGGAATTCGGGCTTCTGTCAATGGGAAGTGCCGACGGATTCATTGTCGAAAGCTACCCTGTAGAGATTATGACAAGCGATGTTGCCACAGTATTCATAACGGTCATAGTCGCCGGTTTCATTGCGGTATGGCTACCGGTAAAGATGCTCACAAAGAGGTTCATATAAAAAGGAAGCTCTTTTCATTCAAAACAAAGAGAGGGTGACCCGGGTCACCCTCTCTTGTCATATATGGATTTTTCCGTTTACCTCTTTTCGGGGTGAGCGATAAGATATTCGGCTATCTGCACTGCATTGAGTGCGGCACCCTTCTTTATCTGGTCACCTACAATCCACATGAGTATGCCGTTGGGGTTTGTTATATCCTTGCGGATACGGCCAACATATACGGGGTCCTGACCGGCGAGGAAGAGAGGCATCGGATATACCTTGTCCTCAGGGCAGTCCATAAGTATAAGTCCTTCGCCCTCGGCAATGGCACAACGTACCTCCTCGACGCTCAACGGATGCTCTGTCTCTATCCACAATGACTGTGAGTGTGAACGGAGAGCCGGCACACGGACGCACTGCGCACTGACCTCAATGTCGCTGTGCATTATCTTGCGTGTCTCGTTGTACATCTTCATCTCCTCTTTTGTATAACCGTTGTCGGTAAATACATCAATCTGAGGAATAACGTTGAATGCCAACTGGTAAGCGAATTTCTCCACAGTAGGCTCCTCACCTGCAAGCACCTGACGGTACTGCTCATAGAGTTCCGCCATGGCTGCCGCACCGGCACCGCTTGCTGCCTGATATGTAGAAGCGTGTACGCGCTTGATATGTGAAAGGTTCTCTATTGCCTTGAGCGCGACCACCATCTGTATTGTCGTACAGTTAGGGTTGGCGATGATGCCACGGGGACGATTATACGCATCGGTAGGGTTCACCTCGGGAACTACAAGAGGCACATCGCTGTCCATACGGAACGCGCTTGAGTTGTCAATCATGACCGCTCCGTGCTTCGTTATAGTCTCCGCGAACTCCTTTGACACACTGCCGCCTGCCGAAACGAAAGCATAGTCGATGCCTTCAAAGTCATCGTTGTGTTTGAGCTCTTTTACGACATAGTCCACTCCACGGAAGTTATAAACCTGTCCTGCACTGCGAGCCGAGCCGAAAAGCACCAGTTCGTCGAATGGGAAATTTCTCTCGTCGAGAACGCGAAGGAACTCCTGTCCTACCGCTCCGCTGACACCTACTATTGCTATTTTCATATCTGTAAAAGTTAGTTTGTCAAACATAAGACACAGGCGCCGTACAAGCCGGACGTCTGAACCATCGGCAAAAATACTTAAATTTTATCTATATCCCCCACTCTGTCGCTATTTTTTTGT
The DNA here is from genome assembly GCA_045646845.1 of Bacteroidaceae bacterium. GTDB lineage: Bacteria > Bacteroidota > Bacteroidia > Bacteroidales > Bacteroidaceae > HGM04593. The sequence continues at coordinate 17,911 of JAZRLO010000005.1, read as the reverse complement.
ACTTTCGCCAGGTGAAAGGCCGCGATGTGCGGCACATTGTTGAAGAATTATGAGTGACAACTGGTTACAGCGCGGCGAATTGCTGCTGGGAGAGGAGAAGCAGGAGAGATTGAAAAAGGCACACCTGCTAATTGTGGGCGTAGGAGGCGTAGGCTCATGGGCCGCCGAGATGTTATGCCGTGCAGGCGTGGGACGCATGACCATTGTAGATGCCGACACGGTTGACGTGACCAATATAAACCGCCAGATGCCGGCACTTGCCGGAAATGTAGGCAAGCCCAAGTGCGATGTCGTGGCAGAACGCCTGCTCGCAATCAACCCGGGAATGGAAGTCACGGCCATAAGACAATTCATAGAGCCGGATAACATCCCGGCTCTGCTCGACCGAGGATTTGACTTTGTTGTTGACGCAATAGACTCGCTGCCGTCAAAGGCCGCCCTCATCAGGGAGTGCTGGAAGCGCGGTACAAGAATAGTTTCGAGCATGGGGGCAGGAGCCAAATGTAACCTTGCAGACATACGCACGGGTGATTTATGGAAGAGCGAACACTGTACGCTTGCCAAAAACCTTAGGCGGCTGCTGCGCGACGAGCGCGGCAAGCATCGGCTACCGGTAATATTCAGCATGGAAGAACCGGCAAGAACGGCCATAAAGCCAAACCCCGAAGGGGGAAAGCCCATAATCGGTTCTTTGGGATACTTCACGGCGACGTTCGGGTGCTATATGACAGAATATGTAATAAAGAATATATGATAGAGATAAAGGAACTCACAAAAAAGTTCGGCGACCTTCTTGTTCTTAAGGGCGTGAACCTGACTGTGGAAAAAGGAGAGATAATAAGCATCGTAGGACCGAGCGGAGCCGGAAAGACCACTCTGCTTCAGCTCATCGGAACACTCGACAAGCCTACCGGCGGCAGCATATTGTTCAACGGCGAGGACCTCGCCTGCATGAACGGCAAGAGACTGGCGGCATTCCGTAACAGACATATCGGATTCGTGTTCCAGTTCCACCAGCTGTTGCCTGAATTCACAGCACTCGAGAACATCATAATACCGGCACTCATTGCCGGACGCAACCGCAACGAGGCAGAGAAGGAGGCCATGGAACTGCTGCGCATAATGGGACTGGAGGAGCGCGCCGGACACAAGCCTGCAGAGATGTCGGGAGGAGAGAACCAGCGTGTCGCAGTAGCACGCGCGCTTATCAACCGCCCGGACGTAGTGCTTGCCGATGAGCCCTCGGGCAGCCTTGACAGCCACAACAAGGAGGAACTGCACAAGCTGTTCTTCGACCTGAGGGAGAGGTTCGGACAGACCTTCATCATCGTGACCCATGACGAAAACCTGGCTTCCTACACAGACCGTACAATACGCATGGTTGACGGAGTAATCGAATGCACTACGGTTAAAAAATGTTAAACAAAAGTCTATCCGTTTGACATTCGCTAAACAAGAGTGTCATATAAACAGATGATGAGCTATTTGCTCGTTGTTTTTCAATGTTTGTCTCTACAGCTCCTGCCCTGCAGGGGCTGTACTGGTTTAATAAGATGTAGAATTTCCAAGACAATAAAAAACAGAAAATATCATGAAAAAGATTCTTTTATGCCTTGTTGCAATTGTCATCGCAGCATCAGCATACGCACAGAGCGGAAACGACAGAGAACGCACACGCCGGGAATTCAACCCCGAAGAGACCGCACTGCGGCAGACTAACGCCCTTAACGAAGTGCTGCAGCTCGACAGCATGCAGTACCAATGCGTATTCATAATGAACTATGCCGATGCCCTCACCATGCAGGACAGTATAAACGCCCGTCGGGAGCGCATGGAGAAGATGCGCGCGGAGGGAAAGAAGCCAGAGCGCGTGCGCCCTACAGAGGAGGATATGAAAGCACAGATGGAAATTTACAAGGAGCGTGAAAAGATACGCGACGAGCAGATGAAAAGCCTCCTCACCCCCGAACAATATAAGAAATATACTGCATACAGGGAGGAGCGACAGAAAAAAATGCAGCAAGGACGCGGAGGACGCCGTGGAGGCGGACATCGCGGTGGCAGAAGAGGTGGAAAATAAGAAACAGCCTATCAATCCAAAAAAATGCCGGACCAAAATCTTTTGGCCCGGCATTTTTTTTGGAAATCGACCCACCGGACAATACCATTACGTTTTGTATATTGTTGATTTACGATATTTTACCCCGTTAAAATTGCATTTTTACCTTTGCACTATAGAAAAAATCTCTATATTTGTCCCGTAGAATCTGAAACAGAGGACTATCGGCACACATAACACTAATCATAAAACAATGATACCATGAAAAAACTCTTTCTTTTACTCCTGTGCAGCATCTTCGTTCTTACATCATGCACCGAAGATGAGTTGCATCTGATTCAAAATACCGCAGAGACATCGTTCAAAGTCAATAAAAGGATTTCGGCCAATGAATTCGAACTCCGCGAACCCGCAATGTCCGATGTAGGCGAAATGTATTTCAAGGGATTCAATTGCATCAATCCAGGAAAGATTCAGGTAAAGGATCTTTGGGGAAACAACCAGAACTACGAAAAGGAAGATGTTTTCACCTACACCTACCGCAATCCTGAGAACGAAGTGTTCACTGTAACAAAGACTGGTTCCAACAGTTTCAACGTAAAGTTCAGCGAGAAGGCACATACCTTCAACAGAAGTTGTACATACTTCCTGGGCTTCAGGGAAAAGGGCAGAGAGAACTTCATTTACTCATATTCCTTTGAATATGACTACAATGAAGAGAAATGGATAATGGGCGGCGGCATATACGGAATTGAAGAATAAGACAAGAAGACAACATAAAGCAGGGCGAACCAAAACATGAATGGTTCGCCCTGCTTTATGTTGTAATTCAACTTTATCGAGGGTGCTTCCGCTCGCTTCAAGCAGATATTTGTTGTAAGTACTTTAGCATATAATAAAAGCAACGAAAGTATATGCCCTCTCTTTGTTCACGTTGAATAAAAAGAACGGAAACTCGCCAAACCGCACCGCACAGTTGCCTATAAATACATAAATTATTATCTTAGCGGTCAAATTGAATAGAATTTATGGCTATAGACCTGCAGATAGAGAACATATCGAAAAGCTTCGGCGACCTTGTACTTTTCAGCGACATATCGTTTACCGTTGAAGAACGTCAGCGGATAGGACTCATCGCACGCAACGGCAAAGGCAAAAGCACTTTACTGAAGATTGTCGCAGGCGAAGAACCGCACGAGGACGGCAAGATAACACTGCGTAACGGCATACGGGTCGGCTATCTGGAGCAGGAACCAGATTTTGACGGCGAACTTACCGTCATAGAGGCCTGCCTGCAACGCAACAGCGAGAAGGCCGGAATCATAGCACGATACGAAGAGGCAATAGAGAGCGGCGACCACAGCAACCTGCAACAACTGATGGAGGAGATGGACCGTCTGCAGGCATGGGACTATGAGAACAGAGCAAAGCAGGTTCTTTCCAGACTTAAAATCAACCGCTTCAACCAGCCCATAAAGGAACTTTCAGGAGGACAGAAGAAACGTGTGGCACTTGCAGCCGTACTCATAGAAGAACCCGAGCTTATGATACTTGATGAGCCGACCAACCACCTTGACATGGAGATGGTAGAGTGGCTCGAGGAGCATCTTTCGCGCATGAGCGGCAGCCTCCTCATGGTAACGCACGACCGCTACTTCCTGGACAACGTATGCAACGAGATTATAGAGATTGACGATCAGCGGGTCTATCGTTACAAGGGCAACTACAGCTATTTTCTGCAGAAGCGTGAGGAACGTCTGCAGAACCTTGCGGCAGAGACAGCACGCGCACGTAACCTGCTGCGCAAGGAGCTCGACTGGATGCGCCGCCAGCCTCAAGCACGCGCACACAAGGCAAAGTACCGCATAGACGCGTTCTACAAACTCGAAGAAAAGGCTGCAGCAATGCGCGACGACAGCAAAGTCTCGCTTGAGATAAAATCTCAATACATCGGCAATAAGATATTCGTAATCAAAGCCCTCTCGAAAGCATTCGGCGACAAGGTGATAACAAAGGACTTCTACTACACCTTCGCACGCTACGAGAAACTGGGAATCATAGGCAACAACGGCACCGGGAAATCGACATTCATCAAGATGTTGCTCGGGCGCACAGCCCCCGACAGCGGAACAATCGAAGTGGGAGAGACTGTAAAATGGGGCTACTACAGCCAGGACGGCCTCTCGTTCAACGAGGAGATGAAAGTCATCGATGTGGTAAAGAACATTGCCGAGGTCATCCCTGTTGCAGGAAAAATGCTCACTGCATCGCAGTTCCTACAGCACTTCCTGTTTACTCCTGAAAAACAGTACAGCTATGTATATAAGCTGAGCGGTGGAGAAAAACGCCGTCTCTACCTCTGCACGGTACTGATGGCCAACCCGAACTTTCTGGTGCTTGACGAGCCTACCAACGACCTCGACATAGAAACGCTGCAGGTGCTCGAAGAGTATCTTTGCGATTTCAAGGGATGCGTGATTGTGGTTAGCCACGACCGTTATTTCATGGACAAGGTTGTCGATCACATATTTGCATTCAACGGCAACGGCGACATAAAAGACTTCCCGGGCAATTATAGCGAATGGCGCGACTGGCGCGAAGAGCAAAAAGCCGCGGCCGCAAAGGAGGCTGCTGAGAAGGCCGCAAAGAATACTCCTAAACAGAGCTACCGTACCGAAACAAAGCGCAAACTTACATTCAAGGAACGCAAGGAGTATGAAAGTCTCGAAGAGGAAATAATGGCATTGGAGGAGGAGAAAGCCGCCATAGAACAGGAGATGAGCAGCGGCATACTCGACAACGGCACTCTGGTGAAAAAATCGATGCGCATACAGGAGGTCATTACACTCATAGACGAAAAGAGCATGCGCTGGCTCGAACTGAGCGAATTCGCATAACAAAGAGGGTGACCCAAAAGCTATTTTACAAAGAATACAATCCCCATCAGAATATGCTCTGGTGGGGATTGCATGTTCAAGAATAGGACTTTTGAGTCACTCTCTTTGTTATGGACTTCAAAACAAATTACTTCTGCCTTATGAATATATTCATAGGCACTCCGTGGAAATTCCACTTTGCGCGGATTTTGTTTTCAAGGAAACGCTTGTATGGTTCCTTCACGTACTGCGGCAGGTTGGCAAAGAAGAGGAAAGAGGGCACACGTGTTTCATGCAACTGCATACAGTACTTTATCTTTATATACTTGCCCTTGGTCGATGGTGGCGGATAAGCTTCGATAAGGGGCAGCATCTCCTCGTTGAACTTTGCTGTAGAAATCTTTGTCTTCGAATTGAGATACACCTCTTTGGCAGTCTCAAGAACCTTGAACACGCGTTGCTTGGTCACTGCCGAAGTGAAGATGATGGGGAAATCGACAAATGGAGCGACACGCTCTCGGATGGCATTCTCAAAGAACTTCTGCACCTTCTCGCTCTTGTCTTCAACAAGGTCCCACTTGTTGACCACAACGACAAGGCTCTTCTGGTTACGCTGTATGATGGAGAATATGTTCAAGTCCTGCGACTCTATACCGCGTGTAGCGTCAATCATGAGAATGCAGACATCACTATTCTCTATGGCACGGATAGAACGGAGCACTGAATAATACTCGATATCCTCTGTAACCTTGCCCTTCTTGCGTATTCCCGCAGTATCGACAAGATAGAAGTCAAAGCCGAATTTCGTATAACGTGTAAGAATTGAATCACGCGTCGTACCAGCTATATTGGTAACTATATTGCGGTCCTCACCCAAAAAGACATTAATAATAGAACTCTTTCCGGCATTCGGGCGGCCAACAACGGCAAAGCGCGGGATATTCTCCTCGGGAGCCTCTTCGGCCTCCTTTGTAAACTTCGAGACAATTTCGTCGAGCAGGTCACCGGTACCGCTGCCGTTCGCCGCCGATATGCTGTACATATCACCGAGTCCAAGGCTGTAGAACTCGGCTGTGGCATACTGCATCTCATATGTATCGACCTTGTTTGCAACGACAAGCACCGGCTTCTTCGAACGGCGGAGCATCGAAGCCATCTCCATATCAAGATCGGTCAGACCGTTCATCGCATCTACCACGAAGAGAATGACATCTGCCTCCTCGAGAGCCAGCGTAACCTGGTCACAGATGGCCTCTTCGAACACATCATCCGAGTTTCTGACCCAACCGCCCGTATCTACAAGGGAGAACTCCTTGCCGCACCACAGGCAACGTCCGTACTGGCGGTCACGTGTCGTACCGGCTTCGTCCGAGATTATCGCCTGCTTGGTCTCAGTCAGGCGGTTGAAAAGTGTCGATTTACCCACATTGGGACGACCTACTATAGCTACCAGATTTCCCATAATCCTATATTTGTTCCAAACCTGTTTTACAGTTGATTAATCTTTCTGGTCATACCCGAAACGGCGCAGCTGCCTGTCGCTGTTGCGCCAGTCCTTATCGACCTTCACATAAATTTCCAGAAAAATCCTTTTCCCAAAGAATTTCTCAAGTTCACGGCGGGCATCCGTTGCCACCTTCTTGAGAGCCGCGCCCTCATGGCCTATTATTATACCCTTCTGCGAGTCACGTTCCACATAGATGAGGGCCTTGATGTATATCTTTCCCTCATCCTCCTTGAAATGCTCAACGGCAGCCTCACATACGTACGGTATCTCCTTGTCATAATGCAACAGAATCTTTTCACGTATTATCTCAGTGACAAAGAAACGCGCAGGCTTGTCGGTAAGGGCATCCTTCTCAAAGTACGGTGGCGATTCGGGCAGAAGTTCCATGATACGACGCATTACGGCATCGATATTGAACTTCGCTATTGCCGATATCGGCAGAATCTCGGCCTCAGGAATAATCTCGTGCCATTGCTCCACCTTTTTCACAAGTTCCTCCTGATTGCTCAGGTCAATCTTGTTGATAAGTACAAGGATGGGGACATCGAGTTTGCGCACCTCATCAATGAAGTCGCTGTTCTTCTCGGGTGTTTCCACCATGTCCGTTACATACAGGAGCACGTCGGCATCACGCAACGCACTGCGCGAGAAGCGCAGCATAGCTTCCTGCAACTTGTAGTTGGGCTTGAGTACACCCGGAGTATCCGAAAAGACGACCTGCGCCTCATCGGTGTTCAGGATACCCATAATCCTGTGGCGTGTTGTCTGTGCCTTGAATGTCGCAATGGATATTCTCTCCCCCACAAGCAGATTCATCAGCGTCGATTTGCCGACGTTGGGGTTGCCCACGATATTTACAAAACCGGCTTTATGCATAATATGACTACTTAAAAGCGAAAAAACGCACCTATCAGTGACTGTATAGGTGCGTTTTTGTCTTGTGACAAAAACTCCCGCACATGCGCAAGCATCTGCGGCAGAATGTTATTTAGGCATTAGCAGCTTTCTCTACAGCAAGCTTGCCTCTGTAATAACCGCACGCACCGCATACGGTGTGATAAACGTGCCACTCGCCACAGTTGGGGCAAATTGCCAATGTAGGAGCTACTGCCTTGTCATGAGTTCTTCTCTTGGCAGTTCTAGTCTTTGACTGTCTTCTTTTAGGATGTGCCATTTTTCTAACTTTTTAATTATATTCTTCTTTAATTATCTTCTTCTATCTGCAAATTCCTGAGACCGGCCCAACGCGGATCAATCTCCTGTTCCTCAGCACCGGCATCCTCCGTTGCGTCTTCTGCCGAATGCTTGCGCAGTCTTCCGGTCATCTCGTGATTACACTTGCCGGGAGCATGAACACGCTTCATTGGCAGTGCCAACACGATAAATTCGTACAGATACCAGGCAATGTTTATGTCACCGTCCTGTTCGGGAACAACCACAATATCACCTTCGTCTATGTAGTCTTCACCGAATTTCACTCTCAAAGTGTTCTCTGTGGCCACTTCAATCTCGAGATCATCGAGACAACGGTCACAAGGAACAACTACCGTACCGTTCAAGGCAAACGAGAAATCGAAAATTTCACGGTTCTTTTTTACCGTCACCACAGCCTTGACTGTACCTTTTTGGAAATCCTCACCATCGATATCGGCAAAAAAGGCGTTATCGAGGTCAAACTCCATTTCAAGAGCAGAGGTCTTCAAACCTTTAAGGTTTACATTGTACTTATCAAATCTTCCCATCGCAACTATAAAATCATCACATTCAACAATATAAGCATCTTAAAGCAGTGCCTCACATCCGCACTATCCGAATTTAGGACACAAAGATAGTAATAAAATTCTTTAGAAACATCTAAAATGCCGAAAAACTTTACTTTTTTAGTTCAATACGGAATGTCGCGCCACGGCCGACAGCAGAATTCTTGACAAATATACGTCCCTTGTGATACTCCTCGACAATTCTTTTGGCAAGCGACAATCCAAGCCCCCAGCCGCGTTTCTTTGTAGTGTATCCGGGCTCGAAAACCCTTTTGCGCAGCGATTTGGCTATACCCTTGCCTGTATCGGCCACCTCTATGAACACCTTGTCATTGTCATGAGCGACGGTCACTGTAATCTTTCCTGCACCGTCCATCGCATCCACGGCGTTCTTGCACAGATTCTCCATAACCCACTCTATAAGCGGCGCATTCATGCGTACTAGAACCGGATTCTTGGGATAAGCGACAGAATACTCCACTTTTGCCGGACTACGGCGTCTGACATAATCGACAGCACCCGACACGACAGCCGTCACATCCATAGCCTCAGGGTCGGGTTTCGAACCGATTTTGGAAAAACGCTCCGCCACACGTTGCAGGCGCGCCACGTCGTGCTCCATTTCGGGAACGAGTTCATCGCCGGGATACTTTTCCTTCAAGACCTCGGTCCATGCCATCAGCGACGATATCGGCGTACCCAACTGATGCGCAGTCTCCTTGGAAAGGCCGACCCATACACGGTTCTGTTCCGCACGCTTTGAATTGAGGATAGCGACAAAGCAGATAAGGAAGAAAAGAAGTACGACAGCCAGCTGCACATAAGGGTAGTATGCCAGTTTGGTCAGTATCATGGAATCATCGTAGCAGGCATACTGCTCGCCGAGTTCGCCCATAGGGATGGGGATAACCCTTCCGGCACGGCGCATACTTGCCGCACGTTCCATAAGCACGGACAAAGTATCGGCATCGGCATCCAATTCAATATTGTTGTACTGCATTATGGAACCGCTTGCATCGGTAAGCACCACAGGTATTGTAGCATTGCCGCTAAGTATGTCCTGTTCAAGAGAAACGTCGGCATTCTCCTCGGCACTGATGAGCGACCCCATGGCCGAAGCCCACACTTCCATTTTACGTTCCTCTTCCTGCTTCAAATCCTCGACCAAGGAGTTTGAAACCAAGAGCGATACGGCGGCTATTACAGCCGCCACTATTATAAGAAGGTATTTGATATACCTGAAATTGCTGAACCACTTCATGACGCAAAATATTCTACACACTTAATAACGTAGAAAAACGCCGTTTCGTATATACAGCACAAAAGCAAGAGGAAAACCCAACAGTAAAACAGGGTTGCCATTTGTTGGTCAGTTTCGCAGTCACCCTTCAGTTTCCAAATTTCAGTTTCGACAACACCTGCTGCAACGTATATGCCAGGTAGTCCCACCACTCGAGATAGACACCCAGCGTGGGATTCCTGAACCCCTACGTTCCTATATATGCAAGGCCACTCACAATATTCCGTTACGCTATATGTTTCCCCTTGTATTTATGCTCCAGCTCTTTTTTGCACTTGTCTATCATATTTTTGAGCTTTTGGGCATTATGCTCAAAGACGTCATTGCAGTTATAGTCGTCGGCGTAACCATCACCCTCCTTCATAAAGCACTTTATAGCTTCTGCCGGTATCTCATGATTAGGCTCAACCTGCGCCTTGATGATGTCGGCGAGCTCCTTTGTGACGAGAAGGTGGCTGTTGTGGAACATAAGCACCTCATAACCCACGCGCAGGGTAAATGCGTTGCAGGAGATTCCGCCACCCACGCGGCACATTATGTTTGACTTGGAGACACTCTTCAGCAAGTCACAATTATCCATGCACACCGCAACAGGTTGCTTTTCACCTTTTATTGTAACCTCGAACTTGGCAAGAGCCTCTTTTGAGGCAGTGAAAATATTCTGCAACACGTCCTCGCTCTCTTCAAGCACCGTACTGCCATACTCGGTACCCTTGACAATGCGACGCGCAAGTTCTTTGGCATTATCAGTTGCCAGACGCCAGAAATGCATCTGACAATCGACCGATTTTGTGGTACCCATGACAAATATGAACCAATGCTTGCGGCCGGCAGCCTCGCTGTTCTGTTTAAGCGTAGCAAGGTCGTCCATGAAATGAATCGCCTGCAGTTCAACCTCGCGCTTCATCTTTTCATCGCCTATGAGTGCAAGATTACCCTTTTGCATAGAGTAGAAACCGAACGGGTCGTCGGGGTTGGGAGAGAGTTCCTTACTTACATAATTGAAACCGCCCATCGCCGCAAGGCTGAAGGCAAAATGTCCCGTACCGGGATGGGTGACAGCAACAGGTGCCACAATGGTTACATCGGAGTGACGGTCAATGAAACAGCCATATTCGTTGTTCAAGGGGAAATGCGCCACTGCAATGCCGCTATGCTGCTTGTCATCCTCGCGTTGCGTTGTTCCAAGGTCAACCAGACGCATATCCGGGCAGTTCCCCACAGTCTCAACAATCTCGGCATCAGTCATTCCTGTCCTTACCTGAATATGTTCGTATGAACGGTAGCGTGGGACATATTTAAGAGTAATCTTGTATCCCCCTTTATCGCGTATCCACGATGCCGACTGCGCTATGCGACGGAAACGCTTATGCAGCTTTACACTGTTTTCTGCCAATTTTTCCTCGTTCTTGTCGTCCTCCATTGCCTCAGAGAATCCAGCACCGATAAGGCCGGCAGGAACGGCGAACAGAGCAATACCAAGAAGACCTATAATGCATGCGATTATCCTGCCGACAAGGGTTATCGGCGGAGTGTCGGCAAAGTTGCCGGGGTCACCCACATACTGTGCGAAAGCCCACACCACCGACTTGAAGCCGTTGTCATAAACATCGGGCTGTGCATCGTGTTCATAGAAGAACAATACGAAGGAGAGTATCAGCGTCACAATCACAAGGAACTGCAACGATACCCACATCTCCTTCGCCTTTGACGAAACGGCTATCTGCAACAGCCGGAACGAGTGCATGTAGCGGAACACCCTCAACAGACGCAGCACGCGCAAAGCCTTGAACACCGAGTATGGTACCGGTATAAACATCTGGATATAAAAGGTGTACGTGGCAAGAATATCTATCAAGCCATAGAAAGTAAAGCAATATCTCACCCTACCCCAGAAGCCCTTGTACTTGTCGTCGATAGCATCGGCAGCCCAAATTCGTAACGTAACCTCAATGGTAAAGGCAATAACTGTTACAATGTCAATCACCGAAAGCACCTTCTCACAAAGGGGACTCACATCAAACGTCGATATGAACACCGAAAGAGTGCTCAATACGATAAGACCTATAATTATGTAATCGGGATAGTTCTCCCACTGCTTTGTGCGCAAGTTATTATCAAAGATTCGCGCAAGTTGTTCCTTTAGTTTTTGCATCTGTGTAAATTATTTTGTGCGTTATTGTTTCTATAGTGTTATATATGTTCCGCCTAAAACCCCAATCATTCACTGAACCACTCTTCAAGCAGGACCAATTGAGGATAATCGGTACTTTGCCAATACCATCCGCGGCCGTTTTTACTCAGTTCCCCGTACTTTGTCTTTGTTTCCAGATACTCTTCAAACTCCCTTCTCGCATCGGCCCTGTTACTGCCGCAAAGCAGTTCCAAGGTATTCATATCACCCAGTGGCCTTGCATAGTGACGCTCGAACCTCTTTCCATCGGGCTGGCTGTTGAGAAACTGTTCATATCGTCTTTCCAGTTCTTCCACAGTGCCGCAACCAGTGGCATTGCCGTACCGGCCCTTACCCTCTCTGACAAGCAAGTTATTCGCCACGGCCCTGTAGAGCCAACGGTTGGATAGAATTCTTCTCATCGTCCAAAAGGAACGGTACCCTCCGAGCCAACCCTCTATGCTGCTACCGGAATTCAACAAGTGCGCTGTTGCAGACCTGTTGGCACTCACATTACGGCCTTTTCCCCTTGTTATGCCACCGGTCCTTGAAACTCCCAGACCACCGATGTTTGTCTTGCCCGTATATACGGCACGCAACGCATCCATACAATAGAGATTAAGCGTCCTGATGTCTGACGGACGATTTATCACTCCCAACACGAGCGATGCCCAGGAATAGCGTCCGTTACCATAATAAAGAAAACGCGCAACTCTTCTTTGGGCACTGCACAGCAGCGCGTCAAGTTTTCTTTTTTTCTCTTTCGCATCCTCAATTCGATGCGCGGCTCTTGACGCGGATATAAGTCCTTTGTCCCTTACGGTACAAACGTCAATATTGTGTCTGAAGTAATCTACCCATTTGCTGCTGAGTGAAATTTCGGAACCTCTAATATTATATCCAAGAAACCTTATAAATTCACCTGCTACAACATCCTCGATTTTCTTTTCGTTCAGGACAAGACCAATCTCCCTGAGATTGGAGACAATCACTTCTGTAGCTTCGCTGTAATTCTCGCCGATATATATTATATCATCGGAGTAGCGTACATAGTTGCCACCGAGCGCAGATACCTCACTGTCGAGTTTGTGGAGTATAACGTTTGCCAGCCACGACGACACCGCACAACCTTGTTTTATACCCTGATAGCCACACACCATCCTTTTCTGCCGACTATCGTAGTATATATCCGAGTCGTAATATCTGCGCAGAAGTGCAATCACGGACGACTTGCCATGGTACTCCTCCACGGCATCCAGAGCCTTGTGTATGCAACCACGCTCTACCGTCTCAAAATATTTGTGGATGTCGAACTTTCGACCTACCACGGCCTGCCTGTCCATGCCGGCAAGCGTTTCTATGCGCTGTGCCAATCCCTTGACAATCTTTCCCACACCAATATTCTCCTGATACGAAAGACAGCATGGGTGGACCATTGCGCTCTCGTTCCTCATAAGCCATTTATAAATAGCATTCAGCAACATACGGTCAAGCGGAGAGTTGGCAAAGAATGTCCTTTCTCCGCCTCCATCCTTGGGCCTGTAACCGGTGTGCGGCGGTGCTATATTGTAACTTCCGCTGCCCACCTTCCTGCACAGGTCAGCTCTTCCGTCAGGACTTTGAAGGTATTCCAGCACATCTTCGGGGATACCTTTTTCAACTCCGTGCTCAATGACCTCAGTCCAAAGCTGGTTGTCGAGAAATATTGACCTGAGTATTTTGTCCATTATAATAAAAAGCCAATTCCATTGACGCGGGGCATAACTTTACATCTTTTAGATGATTGCCGCGTTGCGTGCAGGCATGGCCATGCCTTCACGCAACGGGCAATTCAGTATTGTCAACCGAATTGGCGTAACCCGCCCTGGTTGTTTTCAATCATAACGCTTAATCAGTACCCCCTATAGTTCCTCAAATTGAACACGCCGCTGTCGAAGAATTTCTCTATACAATAGTCAATCATTGTATCGCCATTGAATCCTGTATCCATAACCTTCTTGGCAATAGATACAATACACTTGTCGCGCGTTGTGTCCGCAGGGGTGAGTTTGAGATATTTCAGCATTGTCATCATAGCCGAACATGCACCGTCACCGGCAAAGGCATTGACATACTCTTTTGGCAGTTTCAGTTCATCGTTCCATGAGTCTCTTGCATATGCATTGTTCACTTTGGCAATGTCGTAATATTCCTGTACTGCGTTGTACAAATCCCGGTCGCTTGTACTTCCAAGAATATTGGAAATCGCATTTTTCCTCTGTTCCAAAAGCCTGTTTATCGTATTGGTACTACCTCTCCATTTTGCACCTTTAGGTTCATCGCAAAAATACATACCAGCATACGTCTTGACATAATCTCCACCACTGCAATTGTCCAATTTAGGCAATCTTGAGATATATTTACTGAATATTCTCATATCATACATGGCCAGACTTACAGCTACATCCCTGTTCCACCAACCCACACGCATACGGTACGTGGCAGAACTTTTGTTACCCATAAGGCTCAATGCTCTGAGGTTACGAAGCAATATCCTCCAAATTCTATTATAATCGAACTTGGCAAGGTTGCCATAATAAAGCGGCTTGCTGAAGCTGCCATTCTTGAACCCCATCTGCACCAGGCCCGGCAACACCCAACTGCGCCCCAGATGCAAGGTTTCAATATAATCACTACCTTTGACCTCACGACACAGTTCTTCAAGATTATCATCGTATATCATATGCATCTGCATGTCCTGCATTACCCTGTCCATCTCCTTCTCGCGCTCCAGTTCACACTGCTGTTCATCCATCACCCGCTGTATCCTTTGTCGCCCATCAGAAACAGGGCGTTCCTTATGCCGGGGAGCATCGTGTACAGGTGATTCGAACGCATGCCGTTTTTCTACCACAAACAGGCTTTTCAATTCGGCCATAGTATCTGCAAACGCCCAGTTTTCCATACCTTCCCTCCAGACGTAAGTCCCTTTTGTCATTATCTTGCGACTTACAAGTTCCATCAGTTGGTCCATATTGAACGGCCCAGCCTGCTTGCCGTCAAGCACAAGATAATATACCACATCATTCTGTTTGCGTTCAATTCTTGCACCGCAATATTTACAGAATCTTGAATCGGGATTTATTTCGTTGTTACAATTCGGACATTTCATATTCTCACCTGGATATATAATAATCAATATTCACAAACAATATTTCGCGTAGAGAAGCTATGTCTGAAGAGTTCATTCCAAAGCCCAAACACACTTCCGTCTTTACTGAGGTAACCGACCTTACCGCCCTATCAACCTTCATCAACCCATTTGCAGAATCGACACTATAGATATATGAGTATTTAGGCTCAAGCACATGTCGGTTCGTAAAGTTACAGAAAATTTCCGTTAGACAGATGAATTCTGCCTTTTTTTGGCAACAAGTTCAACGTAGAAAGTTTTTTATATCAAAGTTCCATGTGCCACAAAACTTTGTTGCGCAGAGCATCTTTAATTACCATAAGACCGAAGTTCCTGCCCCAATACGTGGTGTCAAACTGTATTGTAACTTCTTTGTACTTTGCCACGCAATGTACAAAGCGCATTGCTTCCAAATCTCTGCGGATTGTTCTTTCTTCAACTTTGTACTTCGTTGCCAACTGTACCAGCGTTTGCTTTCCCTCTACATAATCAGTTATGACTTGCGATTTATCGCGGTGAAAGCCACCAGTGAAACGACGGCCACAGTCCTTACATTTATATCTCTGCTTACCCCCTCTGAAACCATTGTGGACCACATTGTTTGACCCACAATAAAAGCATTTTTTTAGGCATATCAATGATAATCTTTGCAAAGATATGTAAATCAAATAATTACAAAGGTTTTGTCCTACTTTTTGTCCACCCTGCCTGCAACTACAATGCAAAACAGCTGATTACAGAAGTGCCCATCACTCCAGCATCACCATTCTCCACCATAGAGATTGCTGCCATCTCTGCTTCCCCTACAGAAAACGCATATACCTGCAACACCACCATCTCACCAAGGTCTGTCGTGACTTGGACATCATATAAATCCATAAAGTCTCTTTCTTACAAGTTCTACAACCAGAAATAACTATCTGTTTTTCAATCAACCACCACGGTAACAATTGAACGCGCAGGGATTGTCAATGACTTCAGTTTGTGTTTGCCAATGTATTGCAAATCCTTGTCAATGGAAGTCACGTAGAGTTTTCCTTTTCGGGAATTGTCACACTTCAAGGATATACATTTGTCCTCATCTGCATAGTTGACAATGACTGTCACAACCTGGGAGCCGTCGGTATAAGACGAAAGCATCAGCGAAGTGGCAGCTTCAAGTGGTGTCACTTCCTTATCCACAGCACACACATCAATTCTGCGCATGCCGGGGCGTACAAAGAAACTATAGTTGGCTGTAGCCCAGAACATCTTTGTAGTCACTACCCTGCCATCATATTTCACATCCTCGCCAGTCAAGCCTTCCAACGGCAACAGTTGCAAAGGAACATCCTCATTCAACGACACTGCAGTCCACCATTGCCATGCCGAGGCATTTGCAACAGCAAGGTTTGTATGGATTAGACGTGCCACATACAGACCAAGGTTTATGCTCTTTACGGGCGATGGCGGCATTGTTATCTCCTCATTCTTCTCCAGAATACAATATTCTGATGCCCAGAATTTGGTATTATTGCCGTTCGCGGCAAGCGAATCCCTTACCTGTGTACGTATATCCACCAACAGGCTTGGAGGATAGGCTGTCCAATAGTCATGGGCAGCAAGACAATTATAGAGATTCTTGAACCCCATGACGCTATAGGCGCCATCATCATAGAACATCGAGCGGATAATGTCATCGGGAATCCTTTCATTGGCATCCACCTCGAAGAGCATCTTCATCTCGCCAATTTCAGGGATAATTATCTTTGTATCGACACCCTTTTCCGATATTGCCTTGTCCAGTTCTGCAACCACCTTATAAATATCGGCCTTGGTGGCGAAAGTGCCCTCCTGCCAACTGTTGGTGTGCCACTCTACGTTGGGCTCGTTCAGCGGGCTTACATATTTTATATTATAGCCGTTCTCTCTGAAGTGCCGCACACTACGCACAAGAAAACGGGCAAAATCATCGAACTTATCACTCTGAAGGTTAATGCATAAATTGTCACCCGATAGTGTAGAACCGGTGCGGGTCATGAAATATGGAGCCGAATTTGTAAAGAAGAGAAAGTCATTCACTCCCCTTTCCCTTGCAGCATTCATGAACCACTGCTGTCCGGCCTGTTTTGTAAAGTCATAGGAGCCATCTGGCGACATGAAACACTCGGTTCTGTTCCAAGTACTCGTTACCTCATTATTTTCCCTATTCTCAAAACTGCCGGCACCGATGTTCACTCGCCAGTTGGTCAATGCCATACCCACAGGATTGCCATCCTTGTCGAACTCACGCTTGAAAAGCAAGTCGGCAATATGCTTCTTCTTCTCCAGAGGCCAATTCTTGCCTACAAAATCCATGCGCCACGCATCGGACGCACTGAAATTGTCAATTTCCTGATATTTAATATTCTTATCAATTACATAAGCAGTGGATTCCTGAGCATTAAGGCCAACGGCCATAGATAGAAAGAAAACCAACAACAGAAACAGACGATATGACGTTTTCATAATAAAAAGTGATATGCTAATTTGAGAATACAAATATAAATAAAATCACCGATTTGCAAACCAATACAAAAAAGAGAGCATATCCATGTTTTGAGTTCCCTCGTCGCTCCGCTCTGTCGGGATGACAAATTCCTTTTGGCCCTTAATGCCCTTTCTGCCCTTTTTGGCCTTTATCCTTTAGTAAACTTTAATTACCTTTAGTCCCCTTAATTACTCTTATAACAAAAAAAACGAGCCTTAGTGTTAACTAAAGCTCGTTTTCATAAAAAGTGGCGATGACCTACTCTCCCACAAATGTTTGCAGTACCATCGGCGCTGTTGGGCTTAACTTCTCTGTTCGGGATGGGAAGAGGTGGGACCCCAACGCTATCAATCGCCTTAATAAGGGACCGATCACGTGTCGTACATTCTTAGTCATGTAAATCTTTCTACATCTGTAAACCGTTTCACTTTTCCAAAAGAGAAGCAAAGCTGTGGATGTATCGCACAGTGCTGATGACGACGCAAAGCGTCGTAAAGAAAAGCTATCGGGCAATTAGTACTGCTCGACTGAACATGTTACCATGCTTGCATCTGC
>JAZRLO010000004.1:0-14098 GCA_045646845.1 Bacteroidaceae bacterium | reverse complement strand
GAATCGACTTGTTCTGTGGAAGTGTAATATCCTGTACCAAGGATTCATATTCATTTCCCGCTAAAACAAGCAGAGCATGTACTCCTGATAAATCTTTATTGACCCATGTACTCAATGCACTCCTCGCATCATCCATTGATGCCGGACTAATCATTGAAAGAGAGACATCGGCAGACTCATTTATATCCATAATTCCTGCCAGGATTTCATCATTATATCCATTGTCCCCGGCACCGCTTAAGCCCAATATAACTGTTATCTCAGGACGAGGCTCATCAAAATATGATTTTTCGGAACATGCACAGCACATCCCGAAAAGTATTATCGATAATATTACAATTCTAATTCTCACTTCAGATACTCGTTCAATATATAATCTTCGATCTTCTTCGCGACATCCTTGTCAACTTTTTTAACGATATCCCATATAGGATATACTTTAAAATCAATCATTGTCAAGTCATCGTCTTTTGCGGTATTTGAATTCACAAAGCAATCCTGCCACCTTGTTATAAGGTCGGGGTCGCTCAGAGGCTCGCCTTTGCTTGCAGTCGCTTTTAAAGCCTCATTCAAGTTCTTGCCCTTCTCTCCGCCTCCGGTTACTTCAAAATCGGCTATAAAGTCTTTCTTTACCTCAGCCCATAATTTTTCATCAACGCTTGTAGATGTCTTTTTCCAGAAAAGCAACTTTACTGTAACCGTTACGACAATTTTCTCCGCAGTCTCTTTTATATCCTGATTAACGGTGAAATACCAATCGAATTTACCGCCAAGAGTCGAATTCCAAATAAAGTGTGTGCCATACTTGTTTACAAAGTCTTTGACAGAGCCTCCATTTTTTAGAGCATTTATGGCTTTCTTGAAATCACTCGTAAGGCAATTTTTGGCAATGTCGCTCAAATCGGCACTCATGTGAGCCTTTCTGACAGACCTCATATCCCGATACCAGACATACAACCTGTCCACATTCTCAGTAGTCTGCTTGGAAAATGAGCCGCTAAGTTTGGCCGACGCAATTTTTATATCTACTCCGGCACTCAGCTCTCCGCTAACCTTTTCTATCAAACGAGCAGAACTCTGCTCCGATACACATTGCGTATAATTATTTGCATAAGCCTCTGTTATAAGAGCCTGATTACCTGTTATCCTGTTCAACTTTGCCTCATCCACAATCTGCCCTCGTATGCCGTCGATGTCAGCATGATCTACAGAATAGTCATACCCCCATCCAACGCCGTATGTCATTGGCAAGTTCACCAGTACGCCATAACTGTTCAGGTCGCTCGCCTCTTGACAGACCGATATATCAACCTTTGTACCATCCTCGAACTGCAAACGTATGTTTCCTGTTCGATCTATGCCACCATCATTCTGTTGCACATAAACAGGAACCACCCCGTTGCCGTATCCATTATCAACTTCAATGGTAAGCCAATCGCAATCGTTTTCTACATTCCAGCCACAATCGGCATTGAAAACGATGGAATCCCTTTGGCACGAAGCATCCCAATTCAGCGTTTGTGGTGAGACAACTTCGACCTGCACATCATCATTAGTGCAGGCCAAAGTTGTAATTATCACTGACAGGACTATAAGATAGTATTCTCTAAACTTCATTATCTCCAGCGTGGGGTGTTTTTGTGCGTAAATTTAAAGTATACCTTAATAGATTCTTCATCAAAGACTTTGGGCACGTCATCAGAACCTTCGCAGCTAGTCGAAATACCTATATAATTTACTTCGGGGGTTATGCTATATTCACATTCTACCTTGTCTTTATCTCTAGTAACCAGATCGTATGAATTTATTATTTTTACTTCACTATTGTAAAAATAAAGATAAATATACTTTGACATATATTCCTTCGGTTTTGAATATTCAAGCACAAGATTGATGTTGCCAAGATTGATTGCTTCTTTTATACAATCTTCGTCATTTAAATCAATTGCACAAGTAGTTCTAAATAAGAGATCATCACTATACTTATACAGCCAGTTTTTTATGTTATCATGTATTAATAGCGAGGGAGAACCTACATGATAACGAGTCGCATCAGTCGTTGCTTCTACTGTTGACGGCGCTCTGTTTTTACTCATAAACTCTTTGGTCATACCTGTGAACTTTACCTCAGAATACGCAACCTCGGGCTTTGCAGCAATAGTAATATCGCCCGTCGCATTGACATACAATTCTGTAATCTGTCCTTCCCTTAACTCTTCAAAAGGTTCAAATGAATATACACCTTCTCTGTTCTTGCGAAGTTTTCCGGGCTTCAGAGTCTCGCTTCCGATAAAGAATCCGGTGTTATAATTCATCTCACTCTTTGTTCCGGAATAAATCATGTAAACAGGCTCTTCACTTGATATTTCGGGTATCATCTCGCTATAACATTCCAACTTAATATCAAGTTCCGGGATATAAGCCTCTCCTGTGACTACGCCATTGTCGCCAAAGCCATTCACAGCAAAGAGCAAAGGTTTTTTCTTTGTCTTTCTTTCCTGATATTCATTTATCATATACTCCCTTACCGCGGCACGCGTGGTTGCATCGGGCATTAAATCGTATATCGGATAAAGCTGAACATCTACCAACGCTAAAGAGGACTTGTCTTTAATTGATTTTACCCAACTATTCAGTTTTTCGGCACTCAACGCCTCCTGCATAGCCTCCTCAAAGGTTGTACCGGGCTTCAAGGTGTAAACATTGCTACCACCATAAGTTTTCAGTGAGATTTTTGTGTTTTTCATCAGCTTCTTCTCATCGTCGGTCATTGTAAATGACGCATCGCCTTTTACTACTTCACTGGATACGTTCAGCGCAGCATTGATATCCATTTCGGAAATAGTCTCTGTGCTGGTCATCTCCATTGCAAGCTCCAATTCTCCACCCAAAGTGCCATGAACAATAAGGTGAGTACCATACGACTCAAGCAGGTCGTGAATAGCATCCTTCTCATTTGGATCCTCTTTGATTACCTCTACAAGTTCATTAAATCCGGTGGCAAACACGCTGGTTTTATTAGCAGCAGAAAGATAACGAAGCACTCCTGAACGAAGGTATCTTGAACCTACAATGTGCTTGATTTCACGCATTGCATAAGCAGTGTTGGTATTTGTGCTTTCATTACTCGTAAACTTTCCACTGAGAGAACCCGAAAAGCCACTGATTTCAGCCTCGATTCCTGCATTTACAGACAATTGAGTAGCAAGGCTTGCTGTGGATGTTCCGGAGAGAGATTCTGTATGTGAGAAATAATGGTCCTCGGCACAGAATGCATCGGCCTCACCAACTTCTGCTAACATCTTGGTGAGAAGCGCAGGATTTACGATAGCACCGGCATAATCATATTTATCTCCGGCAGGAGAATTTCCAAACACATTTATTCCAAAGCCTACTCCATAAGTCAAATTCAAAATATTATCGCTGACTATTTCTGCATTAGTGTCTTCGGTAAGAGTACTTCTTTGTGTAAGCGAGTAGATTATTTCATTTTTATCGGTAATGACAACCAACTCTCCCTTACGTTCCATTTCTGTAAAGTTATCTTCTACGAAAACAGATATTTTCGCATCTCCTGTTCCAAACTCCTGCATTGGAGTGGCCCACTCAGGATATGATTTCACCTCCCAAGTTGAGCATTGTTCAAGACTTACATTATATATATCGGCATGAGAAGAGAATGTCAGTTCTTTGTTGACAGACTGTATGGAGTTAAAGTCTTCCTTATCTTCACATCCGGTTGCGACAATCAGCAAAAAAGCGATTGCAATTAAATATCTAAATGATTTCATACGGCGTATATCTTATTCGTTGTCAATATTTGTACGGGTAACATTTACATTTCCATAATACAATACCCTTGCTATATAGTTGTCAATAGCCTTTGATATTTTATATGGGAATAGTGAAGAGATTGATTTTATTTGGAAATTTACAAGTTCCAATTTGGCATCTTCTCCCTGAAGAGATTTGAGCCAGTCCTCCAAATCGGCCTTTTCCATAGTCTTGGTAATGACTTTATTGGTAATATCTATGGCGTTACCACCCTTCACGGTGAACTTCTCAATCATTTCAGATTTAAGTTCATTGTAGGTCTCATTATAACCACCGCCACCTTCGACTTTGAACATATCCTTATATCCGAAATTTATGGCTCCGCTGATATCCATTGATTCGTCAATCTTTTCAACCGAAGAAGAGTAGTAATAGTCCAGATATCCGCCTAAATATGAAATAGTCACAATATGAGTACCATATCTGTTGATTAGGTTTCTAATGCTCTCATCACTACCACCACTGCTGACAACCTCGTTATATTGCTGCTCAAAATCAATTGTCAAAATCCCGCTGCTATGTGCACTCTTAAGGTCGATATTCATAATATTGGCTCTGCGCTCTACATAAGTTCCGCGCATCCAAGAGAAGAAACGCTTAGCATCTTTAAGGGCATTATTTCCAAACTGACCTTTAAGGCCTAATTCAAATGCAGCAACCTTAACATTTGCCGACAATGATGCACTTATATTGTCATTGAGAGTCTGATAATCATCACCATAGAAAACAAGTATATCCTCCGACTTGGAATTTTCGTATTGAATATACTGAGGCCCCAAATTGTTGATTACCTTTTGTGTGTTAAGTATCTGGTCTTTCAGTCCTCGGCTATCCATATATGTAGTTATATCCAAGCCCCAGCCAATAGCATACGATTTCGGCAAAGAGACATTTGTCTGGTCGGTAGATTGTGCTACTCGGGTGGACATGGTTTTACCATTTGAATACTTGACAGTAACCACACCTTTTCGTTCTGCCGAACCGTTACTTTCAACATACAATTCTATGTCATCAGAGACACCACCATCTGGGTTTACTGGGGTAATCCATTCAGGTGTTTCAACGATGCTCCATGCTGCTGATTCACTATTCTCAAGGGAATACACATCACAATTACCATCAATCTGAATTTCTTCTGCTATTTCCGTTGTTTGTAAAAAGTCCTCTGATTCAGAGCAAGACATAAAACAAAACAGGGAAGTAGCAAGCGAAAGCAAAATAATCTTTTTCATTGTACTACAATTGTTAAGTTTACATATTATTCTTTTGTTTACACTATTCAGCCTGTTAATACGGGGTCAGCGGACTTCAAAGAACTTTTTTTGGTTGTGCAATGTGTGTACATATTCTTGCCTAACGGACACAAAAAAAGCGTGAGATCCTGTAGCTGTTACCCCTCCCACATAACCCATATCGGGCTTCTGCAAGCGATATGCAAATGCAAAAATATATTTTTGTTATAATCCTATGCCAAAGGTCAAAAAAATCAATGACAAGCATTTAACGGATATAGAGGATGCTACAAAATTCCCGGAGTAGAAACAGGATAAGCATTGTTTACAGGGAATTTGACAATTACATTGTCGATTTTCGGCTGCACTCGCTGAGAAACCTGCAAGTAAACTTGCGTTTCGCTCGTTTGCACGAAAATTCTCGCTCCCTACAAAACACCGTTTGTAGAGATAGGATAAAAGTTTCTTTGTGGAAACTTTTCACAGCCTATGAACAGCGTATCAAACGCATCGGTGCCGTCAGTGCGGTGTTCGAGCAGGTTCTCTTCCGTCTCGTCCAACTTTTCACCGCCTTTAACAACACTCGCTGAACGTGACCCGCACGGTACGACTACGCCGTGCTACGTGCGACCTTTCACTGCTCGTATTGTTGAAAATTAGAGTTACAATAGTATCAGTAATCTTTGTCCTTGCGGAGACCGTTGCGACACGCACCACACCCGATGCGAGAGGTTGTATTTTTTTGCGGGATTAAAAAATCCCTATACTCTATTACAGGGGGTGAATGAACATCCCTTGTGACGGGAACTGACAGGTGGATAGTGTCTCGTCGCCCTCAATAAGATTGAGTATTTCATAAGGCATTTGATTGTCTGCCCCCACGGAATATATGACAGTCCTTCATCAATGACAAGCGTAAACTTTTTTGTTTCACCCTGTTGCATCAAGAATACAAACAAATCCTGAAACGAAGTCATTGAGGGAACAAAAATGTTTAATTTTGAAGCAACTTCTTTGCAATACCCGCTACAAAGTGATGCCTCATTCTTGCGACCGACGAAGAGATAGATAAATGGTTCATCACCCATAGCTCTACAAATAAGTGAAGTCTTGCCAATTCTCCTTCGTCCAGTCACGACAGTCAATCGTGAATGGTCATTGTAGGATAGTTCCCGTACCTCTTTGAGTTTCGCAATCTCGTGCTCTCTGTTGTAAAATTTCATAACACCTTCATTTTATTACAGCCGTAAATTTTACCGCCGTAACAAAAGTAGCATTTTTATTAGAAAACCACAAACAAACAACAGGAAAATTATTGGTATTAACAAATAACAATACAATAGTAACGCCCTCAGCCATAGAAGTGACCGAGGGCGCTGAGGTGTTTTATGTATTCTATTTACGCAATCTTGTCGTATGCTGTCTTTATCTGGTTCAAGGCTTTTTCGAGTACCGAGCGTGGGCAGCCGAGGTTCATGCGCATGAAGCCGGAGCCTTCCTCGCCGAACATTGCACCGTCGTTCATACCCACCTTTGCTTCGCGGATGAAGAACTCTACGAGTTTGTCGTGTGGCAAGCCAAGGCCGCGTGCATCAAGAAACACTAAGAACGATGCCTGTGGGCGAATCATGCCCATCTTTGGCATGTTCTCCTTGAGATACTGTTCCATGTAGTCGATGTTTGCCTCTACATATTCAAGCATCTGCTCTACCCACTCCTCGCCCTGCTCGTATGCAGTGGCAACAGGGCCGGTAGCAAAGACGTGAGCTGTGTCGAGTTCGCTCTTGCGCAGGAACTCGTTGTACTGTTGGCGGATTTCGGGGTTCTGTATAATATGATATGAGCTCTTGAGACCGGCGATGTTGAATGTCTTGCTTGCAGCCATAAAGGTGATGCAACAGTTCTTCGCCTCTTCGCTGACACTTGCAAACGGGGTGTGTTTGTAGCCTTTTAGTGCCATATCGCAGTGAATCTCGTCACTGATGACAAGGATATTGTTCTTCACACAGATGTCGCACATGCGTTGCAGTTCATCCTTTGTCCACACACGGCCACAGGGGTTATGGGGGTTGCACAAAAGGAAGACCTTACAATCCTTTACCTTCTCCTCAAAATCGGCAAAATCAATTTCGAGCTGTCCATTGACAAGCTTCAATGGGTTGAATACGAGTGTACGCTCAAGGTCGTGTGTCACATGGTGATATGGGTGATACACCGGTGGCTGAATCATAACCTTGTCACCAACCTTTGTAAAACACTGCAATGCGAAAGAGATAGCGGGCACTATACCACCGACAAAGCCAATTTCATCGGCTTCAACCTGCCAGCCGTAACGGCGAGACACCCAGTTCTGAATTGCCGGTTTCCACCTTTTACATATATAGCTATAGCCCAGCAGTTCGTGGCTAAGACGACCACGGATTGCATCTACAATGAAGTCAGGGGTTTTAAAGTCCATGTCGGCTATCCACATCGGCAGAATCTCCTCTGTGCCGAAAATCTCCTTTACATTGTCATACTTCAAGCAATCGGTATGCTTGCGCTGTACAATTTCGTCAAAATTATATTTCATTTTGTGTCTGTATTGGTTTCCTTATTATTTTGTCTGTTATCCTTTGACCAAAGCCAAGGACTCCATTTTTCACACTCATCGTGAATGCTACAACAGGGCGCATCCAATTTATTTTGCAATAGATGTCTCCTTCATGAACCGCTCCATTACCCCACCGCTGACAAGTTCATCAGGTGTGCCCTGGTATAGCCTGCCATCGTCTATGAACCAGATTTTGTCGGCACTCTTCAGTGCAAGGTCAAGGTCGTGTGTCGAAACAAGCACCGCCTTTTCCTCTTTTACGGCAAGTTCCTTCAGTGTAGCATACAGATGCAACTTACTCGGGTAATCGAGAAAAGCTGTCGGCTCGTCAAGCAGAAGAATCGGCGTCTCTTGCGCCAAGGCTTTTGCTATAAAGCATTTCTGTCTTTCTCCATCGCTCAGTGACGCTACATCACGATTTGCCAAATGGGCAATCCTCATTGTCTCCATTGCGTTCTCCACTACCCTTTTGTCCTCCTTCGTGAGCCGTCCCATGAAGTTGGTGTGCGGTGTACGGCCAATGGCCACAAGTTCATGCACCTTGAGTCCCGGAACAGAGTTGTCGGTCAGCACCACTGATACCAGTTTTGCCAGTTCAACCTGTGACAGACGGTCAATGCTGCACCCGCCCGAAGTTATCTCTCCTGCCAATGGTGGCAATCCCGATATAAGGGTACGCAACAGGGTCGATTTTCCGGCACCATTCCTGCCAAGCAGAGCTACCAGCTCGCCTTTGTACAAAGCAGCTTCAATATCCGCAACAACAGGAGTTGTTGTCCTGCCTTTGCGGTATCCTATAGTAGCCCGGCTTATGGCGAGAAGTTTTTCCTGCATGGTTCGAAACGCTTTGTTTGGATTGCTTGTGAACTGTTTGTTCAATGGAACGAAAAAGGGTTATTTGCAGTCCTTACTTATACTGCATCCACTCGTTCAACTGCTTTAGTATCTCGTCGCGCATATCCTCGGGCATGTTAAGGATGCGTGCCCTGTGGCTACCGCCCGGCTGAATATATACCTTTACGTTCTGCTTGTTCCTGTCGCGTAACCATGTGATACCTGTAGCGGTCCATGGGTCAACCTCGCCGTATATAAGCAACATCTTGGGGTCGTTCTCGGTGTAGTAGTCGGTAACAAAACGGTAGTTGCTATCGTCGAATTTTACATTGGCAAACTGTTCGGGAAGGAGTACGCGAGGCAGATAGCCTTCAATCTCATCCTCGTTAACATACTTGCGGAAAGGCTCAATGTTGTAACCATAGTAACCGAAGTCCTTGAGTGCCTGAACGAAGAATGATTCAATGTCACTACCGGCAGCAAAATAGTCGGGACCGCACATCTTCATGAAATAGTTGAAGATTGTCTCATCGTCAGAGTCAAGTGCCGGGATTGTATTTGTTGGAGTACCCCACTGCCACATTGAGAACTGGTACTCGAGCACCAGAAGGTCATATATCTGCGAAGTCGGAACGCGGAATATCAGACCCTCTTTGAGGCAGTAGGCATCGAACATAGGCATGAGACGCTCTTTGCGCTCAAAAAGTTCTGTCTGGAAATTGCGGATGGCATCGCGGTCGGCCTTGCTTCCCACTCTCTCAAGGAAAGACTCGTGACGGCCGTCCTCTACGGCACCGCTCAATGGGCCTACATATGGCACGGAAACATCGAGGTCCTCGGGGAAGTATGCACGGAAGAAAATTGATGTAGAACCTCCCTTGCTTATGCCGGTAGAAGCCCATTTACCTTTATAGTATGGCTTGAAGGCTGTAATTATCTTGTGATAGTCCATCATTGAGTTCTCCACTGTGAGGTAATCCCAGTTGCAGGGCTCCGGTGTTGAACCTGAGAAATAACGGTACTCTACAAAAAGGATATTCGCATCCATGATATATGTAAGTTCCTCCATATACTTAGGACTGTTGAATGCATAATCTGCACCATAGCCCTCGGTAACAACAACCGTAGGACGGTCATAGCCGCGGTGGCCCAACATCACTCGCTGCTCGAATGTACCGGCCGAAGCATCCTTCGGGTCGAGCTGCTGAGTAAACTTCATAAGATAATACTGGCGTGTAGTGTCGGCCTTCTCAATCTTCTCGAAGTTGGTCACAGCATCGATGTTCTTCAACATTTTCTCAACATTGCCGTCCTGCGCAGTGGCAAAGGCAAACACACACAAAAGTGGAATAAAAAGGAGAATTTTCTTAATCATATCTTTTAAATTAATAATTTCCGGTCAACGCATGGTAAACCATACAATTCACAAAAATAGTATTTCTTAAATCAACTTAAAAATAAAAAACGTAAATTGTTGCAAAAACCATTAAGGACAGGCTAAATGAGAGGTTCTTGGAGGCATCGTGGCACAACAGTTCGCCGGAGAAAACATTATTATAAGAGAAGAGATTGCCATAACATGTTACGGCAATCTCTGTAAAAATCCCTTAGTATATCGGTTGCAAAAGAACAACCGGAAAGAGAATTCAATCAATAGACTTCACCTTGCTTTAGCGATGGGTATGAATTGTGCCATCAAAATATAGCACATCGGGCCACCCGGCTTACTCCCCTACTTACTCCTCAATCCTTTCGAGTTTCACCGTAAAGTGACGCATCAGCTCCGTCTCCCACACAATGCGCACACCGTGGCGTATGCTGTCTCGGTGGTCATACACATTCTTCAGTGCTGCGGCAATAACATCCATGTGATTGTTGGTATATACACGGCGTGCAATGCAAAGACGCAACAGATCGAGCCCGCCAAAACGGTTCTCGCGCGTAAGAGGGTCTCTGTCGGCAAGGATGTAACCAATCTCGCAACCGCGCACACCTGCCTCAAGATAGAGCTCAATGGCCAGAGTCTGTGCCGGGAACTCCTCCTTGGGGACATTCGACAGCACCATGTCGGCATCAACAAAGAGAGCATGGCCGCCCACCGGACGCTGGTACGGAATGCCATATTCGTCTAACTTCGCGGCCAGATACTGCACCTGGCGTATTCTCGTCTCAATATTGTCCAGTTCCGTGTTCTCGTCGAGACCAACAGCCAGCGCAGCCATGTCGCGACCGTTCATGCCGCCATAAGTCAAGTAACCCTCAAAAGGAATGCAGAACCTCTTCGCACCCTCGTACCAGTCCTCGTGCCTTGTCGCTATGAAACCGCCCATGTTCACAATACCGTCCTTCTTTGCGCTCATGGTCATACCGTCGGCAAGCGAGAAAATCTCCTTTACAATCTCCTTTATTGTCTTGTCGGCATACCCCTCCTCGCGAACCTTTATGAAATAGGCATTCTCAACAAAACGCGCCGAGTCGAAAATCACACGTTTGCCGTACTTGTCGGCAATGGCACGCACCTCGCGCAGGTTCTGCATTGAAACAGGCTGGCCGCCCGCAGTGTTGTTTGTAATGGTGATGATGATGAACGGAACCTTGTCGGCATGCTCCGCCAGAGCCTTCTCTAACTTCACCGGGTCAACATTTCCCTTGAAAGGAATTTCAAGTTGAGTATTCTTCGCCTCGTCAACCGTGCAGTCGAGCGCAACAGCCTTGCGGCTCTCAATGTGTCCCTTCGTAGTGTCGAAATGCGAATTGCCCGGAACAACATCGTCGTTCTTCACCAAATGGCTGAACAGCACATTCTCCGCAGCCCTGCCCTGGTGAGTGGGAATCACATACTCAAACCCCGTAAGGCGCGTGATTGTATCCTTCAACTGGAAGAACGACGACGAGCCTGCATAACTCTCGTCACCCATCATCAGCGCAGCCCACTGCCGGTCACTCATCGCCCCCGTTCCCGAGTCAGTGAGACAATCGATATAAACCTGCTCCGACTTCAACTGAAAAAGGTTATAATCAGCCTCCTTCATCCACTTCTCCCTCTCCTCACGAGTACTCTTTCTGATGGGTTCAACCATCTTAATTCTCCAAGATTCAGCAAAAGGTAGTTCCATAGTATTCCATATTAAAAGGTTAGTAACACCACAGGCAAATTTAATGATATTCCCCAAAGAACTGCAACGATTCAAGGGAAAAATGTAAAACTCCCACGCTTTGAACAATACTGCGCTAAGCCACGCAATAATAAAAACTATTTATTGTTAAAAGAGAGCATCATCCCACAAAGAATCAAGTTCATCCTGTGCCCATTCATCATCAAAATATTCAGGATCGAAATACTTGTCAATCCCATGCCAAGCCAGGCGTTCCTTTTCTTCGGCCGACTTACGTTTCTTGTCAAGAATCTCCAACAGATAATCATACCCACCAATTCCGCCACAATCCTCTGGTGGGCAAGCGCCCTTACCTTTAAGCACCTTGAGACAAGGAGACTCATCCACGCCATACTCGCGCACACCCTTAAGCCATACATCGTGCATCCAACTATCACCAAAGTCATACTCTAACTGAACGCGGTCTCCCTTCTCCTTAAACAACGCAGATACCGGATAGTCATTGGCAACATACACCTCAGTACATCCAAACGGGCAACCATACATCTCGTTATCATGCTTATA
Organism: Bacteroidaceae bacterium; assembly: GCA_045646845.1. Taxonomy (GTDB): domain Bacteria; phylum Bacteroidota; class Bacteroidia; order Bacteroidales; family Bacteroidaceae; genus HGM04593. The sequence continues at coordinate 1,925 of JAZRLO010000004.1, read as the reverse complement.
ACATACACTATTTTTGTAAATGGCATCCTTGACCTTGAACTGATGCAGATGAGTATTATCCCAGCCCATTGCAATAATCAGAACAAAAGCCAAGAACTCCAAAGAAATATTAGAAGGAACCTCCAACTCACGCCATACTGGGACCGGAGAATTGTTCAACTTTACACGAAGATGATATACCAACGAAGGTTCATTATCAAAGAATATCTTCTCAGGAAGCATGAAAGGATCACCATCACCACCGTCAGTATTCTGAAGTCCCTTCATCATCTGCGAAAAACCCAAAGCTGGGTCATCCTCATCAAACATAACCTCATCCATGGAGGGAATCGCATCCTCACCATGTTCATCGCTATATTTCTGTAATTTATCGGGGTCAATACCCATCATCACCGACAAACCCAACAAATCCTCGTAGCTGCTCACCCCTAACATTTCCAACATATCACGATACTTAGCAGGCAACTGCTTCTTGAATTCGAAGAAATCCCTGTCATCACTATTTTTACTTTTTTTAGACATACTATTATAAATTACTCATTAATCGACAACCCATAAATGGCTACGGATTCTTTACAAACCCCATGCAATCCTACCGTAAAATCACGCATACACCACAGGCAAATTTAACCATATTCCCCAAAGAACTGCAACAATTCAAGAAAAAAATGCGAGGGTGTAGGAAAATCCAATTACTTTATTTAGTTTTGCAAATGTCCCGCGCCGAAAGGGAAATTGCGGCAGATGGTCAATTACCATAAACCGCAAGGGTGGGACAAGACATATGAAAAGGCGTTTACTACGCTTTGGTTTTGACGGTTAGAAATCTGGTAAATTTCATTGAATGTCAAAAAACAAAGCAACGTGAATGCCCCGTAGGTGTGTTATATACATACCTCAAATACCTATATAGCCATTGGTATATATATATCATTGGCAACTATTGGTATAGAGGTTGTGTTATACATATCGGCGTGGGGCTTATGCGTTGCTCGTTTCTGACATTCGGGCTTACCAGAGCCTCTAACCGTGAAGCGAGCGACAGTGCAGGGCTTCACGCTTTTTTGTGTCTTGAAGTTCAATAATTTCTTATAAACCTCAGGGTTGCCGAAGTCCTAAACCCTACAAAACTTTGACACAGCGTGAGTACAAAGTTTTTCAATAATGGACTTGGCAATACGCTTTTCGATAAGTTGAAGGGTATTGCATCGGAGATGGCAACATTCGACCGCTTCATGGCGGTTGTAGGTTTCTTCCGTTCATCGGGTTACTTCAAGTTGCGTAAAGAGTTGGGCGATATATCAGAGATTAAAATCTTGGTTGGTATCAATATAGATGACATTTTCCGTAAGCACAACAAGGCTCTTTTGATGCTTGCTGATGAAGACAAGGCAAAAGAAATCTACCACAATGGCTTCAAAGAGGATATTGTAAATGCCCAATACTCTCCCGAAGTTGAAGAAGGAATCTTGCAGATGTGCGAAGATCTTGTTTCGGGACGCTTACAGATGCGTATTCACGCAACGAAGAACCTGCACGCAAAATTCTATCTATGCCTACCACAAAATCATAGTGAGCATAGCGATGGTTGGGTTATAATGGGTTCGTCCAATATCTCCGATTCGGGCTTAGGCATCAAGCGACCGCCACAGTACGAACTTAATGTAGCAATGAAAGACTTTGATGATGTCAAATATTGCTCCGATGAGTTCTGGGCTTTGTGGAATGAGGCAATTCCTTTGACCGCAGAAGATATTGAAGAGTACAAGAAGAAAACATACTTGGGTTATCAGCCAACACCATACGAGCTATACATTAAAGTACTTATCGATACTTTTGGTGACCAAGTGGAAGATGATTTCTCCATTCAGTTACCCGATGGTGTCAAGGATTTGAAATATCAGAAAGATGCCGTTATTCAAGGT
>JAZRLO010000003.1:0-114010 GCA_045646845.1 Bacteroidaceae bacterium | reverse complement strand
TCTACGGTGGTGAAAGAGGCATAATGGTTGTCCTGCTGCTTCTCAGGATCGCTATGACGATGGATGCTGGCATAGGTGTGGTAGTTCCCTGTTGTGCTGGCAATGAACTTTTCCTTATAGAATGCCATCACCATCTCATTGCCATCTTCTCCTGCGGGAGTGTAGTCCCAATTGAACAACAGGTTGCCACTGCCTTGTAGGTCAGACCAATGGGCACGAGTCTGATTCTCAACGCCCACACCGCCGTCAAAGGTGAGGCGGTAGCCCGTGGTAGGCTGCTCGGGGGTGTCAGGGATGTCAGGTACAATGTCGTCGTTGTTGCAAGCAACAAACGACAGCATCGCCAACGCACCAATTATTAGTTTATTTATTTTCATACTGTTTATGTTTTATTATTCTTTGTCAAGCGTTTAATGATTTCCCATTGACTCGTTTTGCTTGTCGCAACCCACGCGGGTGTGACTACTCCACACTGCGAGCGACCATTGCTGCAAAACTCGCGATAGGTCAATTTGTGGATTACTGCCACAAATTGCCCCATTCACCGTGGCGTGAAGCCGGAGCACCGAATTCTGAATCATCACTATCAGGAGCAGAGCCTGTAATAGAATTTGCAAGCATAGACTCACATTCTATTTCTACGATATTCATTGCAGGTGGAGTGTAAAGTTTTTTTGTCTGTCTGTTGTTTTTCATATTTTTGAGGTTAATAAATTACTTATTTATTGCTGTGCTTTTAATCACACTTCGTGTGCTTGAATTTGCTCTGTCATCTTTGCTCTTTGACATCACGCGCTTCCCGTGACCCGCACGGCACGACTATACCGTGCTACGAGCGACCTATCACTGCGCGCATTGTCGATGCCTTTTGGCATTCATCTTTTCTCTGTACTCTTCAATGCTGCATCCTGCAAACTTCTGGAACACCTTCTTGAATGTCTCGGGATTGGGGCAACCTATCTTGTAGCCAACCTCGTAAGATGGTATATCGGGGTTCCGGTGTATCATTCTCTTGGCATCCTCTATGCGCAGGCTGTTCAGCCATGCCGGGAAGTTCATCTTCATTCGGTTCCTTACGCAGTAAGAGATGTGTATGGAGGCAATGCCTGTTTCTGCCGCAACCTCTGAAAGCTTAACTCCCGGACGATGGTAGTGCTTGTGCTTTGCCCATTCCTTGAGTGACTCTTCAACGGCATCGATTTTCTCTTTATAGGAAGGTAATGGCACCCTTATCGGGGGAAACTCGTTATTGGCTTTATCCATATTTTGGTCGGTCGTTTATTGTTTCGGTGCCAAAAATATGTTGTTTTTTAGAAAAAATATTAATTTCGCACTAAAATCGAAGTAACGTTTTTTATATACACTTTAACGGTTTTTATTTCCAGGAGGAGGTATCCATCTGGGTATCAATACATTACAACTATGCCAAAGCCGATAAAAATTACACGCAAAAAGGGTGCTGTGCAGATGGCGAGCCGCATGAACGGGCACGAAACGGGGTTTGCGCACATTACGATGACCAAGGATGAGCATTACCGGGAGCCATCGACAAAGCATTATTATATACTTTCGATAAAGAAGGGGGCTATCAAGCTCAGTACGCGATTGTACCAGAACAAGGTTATTGGCGAGGGCACTATGGCGCTTGTTCCAAAGGCGGGTGTGTTTGATATGTTGGCTGTTGAGGATGCCGATGTTATTATGTTTGCATTCACCACTACCATAATACGCAGCGACAAGGAGATGCTCGAATACTTCTGCAAGCACGCATCGAAAAAGGGTTATTCGTTCAACACGCTGCCTATCTGCAAGGCGATGGATGACCTGTTGATGCTTATTCACACGCAGATACACGAACAAAAACTAAGGCACAGTGGTATATGCCATATATGGAACAGTTACTTCTTTCACATCATGTCATCGTACTATGCAAAGGATGACATTACGGCTTTCATGCGCCCGACACTTTCGGGTGGTGCCGACTTTGAGTCGTTCATTGAGAACAATTACCTTGAGGCAAAGGGTAATGTGTCGCGACTGATTACATTGTCGGGGTTGTCGGTGGCAACCTTCAACAACAAGTTCATGGCTGTATATGGTATGAAGCCTAAGAAATGGCTCGACGAGAGGATAAAGGCTACAATAATTGAGATGGCGCAGGAGCACTTAGTGACGGCAAGCCACATTGCAAATGAACTGGAACTACCGCCCCAACGACTGAACGACCTGACAAAGCGATTCTGGAACCTCTCGCCAACAGCCGTGATACGCAGAGAGCAAAGAGCAAAAATGAAAGAGCAAAGATGAAAGAGCAAAGATGAAAGAGCAAAGATGAAAGAGCAAAGATGAATGTCAAAAGGCATCGACAGTGCGCGCAGTGATAAGCTACAAATAACAAACAGCGCACCCGCCAATTGGCGGCTGCGAGCGTTACATATATGCAAAGGGCTTATTTGTTGCGATTCTTTTCCAACTGTGTCTTTACAGCGTCGATTGCGCCAAGAAGAGCATCCTCGAAAGTATCGCTTACCTTTGAGGCGAAAAGTTCACCGTGGCCTGTTGACAAACGGAGGGCAACCTCTTTGTTCATAGCAGTTTCGGGCTTAATCAACTTCATATTCACCTCAAGAGCAGTAGCACCCTCGCAAAGTTTTTCAAACTTCGCAACTTTTTTCTCAACAAAATCCAGCAATTGCTGTGATGCATCGAAATGAACAGCTTGAATTCTTGTCTCCATAATAAATCCTCCTATTATTTAGTTATTACCGGCTCTGGGATGAGCCTTATCATAAAAACGTTTGAGTTCTTCAAAAGTAAGATGGGTATAAATCTCCGTGGTCGCGAGCCTGCGGTGCCCGAGCAGTTCCTTGACGGCACCTATCTCGGCTTCGTTGTTGAGCATCGCCGTCGCGAACGAGTGGCGCAGCACGTGGGGGCTTCTCTTCTCCATGGAGGTAACCCCTGCAAGGCGGGAGTTGACCATGCGATAGACCGATGAATGGGAGATACGCACACCGCGGGACGAGAGAAAGAGTGCGCCGGAATCACTGCCGCAAAAGCGGTGACGCTCTTCAATGTAAGCAAGGAACTCGTTCTTCAGTTCACCGGCGAAAGGTATCACCCTTTCGCGGTTGCGCTTTCCAAGCACCTTAAGACACGATGCCCCGGTATCGATGTCAGCGACGTCGAGCGCGATGAGTTCGGAAAGGCGGATGCCGGTTTCGTAAAAGCAGAGAAGTATCATCCTGTCACGGCAAGCCTCGTAACCACCGCCAAAATCCGTATCGTCGAGAAGGGAATCCATGTCACCCTCCTTCACGAACGCCGGCAGCCTCTTACGACGTTTGGGCCCTTGCAGGCCACCCATAGGGGTTGCAAGGGCATGACCCTCGCGGCGGAGATAGTCGTAGAAGGTGCGCAGGGAACTGAGTTTGCGGCATACCGACGAAGGTGCTGCCCCTGCATCCATAAGCGAGGCAACCCAGGAACGGACCAGGTCGTTGTCGGCATCCAAAAAAGAGATAGACTCATCGACACGGGCAAGATATTCCTGAAATGAGCGAAGGTCACCGGCATACGCCCTGAGCGTGTGCGCAGAATAGTTCCTTTCAGCCTTCAGATGCCCTATGAATGAGTCTATAAACATATTCGTTGCCGAAAGAGATAGTCTTTCGGCAACGAATATAAATCAGATAAATCAAAAAAACAAGTAAACCGTGTTTTTTATTCCTCGTTTGCACGAAGTTTCTGAACATAGATAGCGTGCTCCATCTTCAGTCTCTTGAGTACTGAAGGTTTGTCAAACTGCTGACGTGCGCGCAACTCCTTAACCACACCGGTCTTCTCGAATTTTCTCTTGAATTTCTTGAGAGCTCTTTCAATGTTCTCGCCCTCTTTAACAGGTACTACAATCATTTCCTATTTAATTATTTAGTTTATATTATTTTCACTTTACACAAAATGCGGTGCAAAATTAGGGACATTTTCTTAAACAGCAAAACATTTGAGCGGTTTTTTGCAGAAAAGAAGAAAAAGTTTAGACTGTAGGTAAAAATCGGGGAGGCCTGGAAAGGGAACAACGCTATACAGCAACAACGACCTCATAAAAAAGCAATAATATAGAAGTTGACCCGCAACCCTTTGTCATACTGAGCAAAGCGAAGTATCTCTGTTCTGCATGATTATGGGATCCTTCACATCCGTTATTCGCTAAAGCTCATCGAAAACGTCTTTAATTTTTGCATTAAGGTATGGTCAGGATGACAAATTCGCGAATAATGTCAACATTGGGTCACAGCTATATTATTACCTAAAAAAAAGATGGCGGCATTGCCGCCATCCTATCTAAACCTTATTTATATATTAAAGGTTGGGGTTGATTGAGCTCCACTCTGAAATCGCAGGAACGATGTTCAAAGTAACGAGCTCGTCACGCATCTTGCAGAGGTGCTCATAACTTGCATCGAGCTTAGCAATCTCTTCCTCTGTTCCTACAGGCATCTTGTAAGAGCAACCGTTTGCATCGAGAGTTGTATCCATTGCCATCATGATGTGGTTGTACTTCTCATTTGAAACGTATGTACCTGCTGGGTAACGGAATGTCTCACCACCCATAACTGAACGGATCATCTCAACTGAAAGGTAAGATGGGCTCTGGAATGATGAACGGCCACGGAGCTTGATGATTGCCGCACCACCCTGTGTAACGTCCTTCTTCATCTGCTCCCACTCCTCTGCGGGGAACTCCGCTGTACCGATAAGGTCGGTCAAAGGCTTGCCAGCAACCTTCACTGCGCTACCAAAAACTGCCATCTGCTCACCGTGACCACCATAAGTAGCACAGCCTGTAACCTCGCTCATCATAACGCCGAACTTCTTTGCAAGGGCGTTCTGCAGACGTGTAGAGTCGAGACCTGCAAGTGTTGTAACCTGACCGGGCTTCAAGCCAGAGTAGAGAAGTGTCACGAGACCTGTAAGGTCGGCAGGGTTGAAGATGATTACAACGTGCTTAACGTCGGGGCAGTATGTCTTGATGTTCTTACCGAGCTCCTCAGCGATCTTGCAGTTGCCCGCGAGAAGATCCTCGCGTGTCATGCCCTCCTTACGTGGAGCACCGCCTGAAGAGATGATATACTTGGCATCCTTGAATGCCTCAGCCACGTCTGTAGTAGCTGTTATGTTTACGTTGTCGAAACCGCTCTGACGCATCTCCTCGGCAACACCCTCGGGTGAGAATACATCATAAAGGCAAAGGTTGCTTGTCAAGCCCATCATAAGAGCAGACTGTGCCATGTTAGAACCGATCATGCCGGCAGCACCTACAATCACCAATTTTTCGTCTGTCAAAAACTGCATAACTTAAAAATTTAAAGGTTTATATTATTACACTATATTTCAATTCATTGTATGCGAAGATAGCAAAACCTTGCCCTCCGGCAACACATTTAACATTGTTTAATCTTTCAAAAGGCACTACAGCCCCAGTTCGTCAAATATCTTCTGCGATGCGCCGAGATTCGCCGACACATACTCCCCGGCAGCATTGCCCGATGCTGCAAAAGCAACCGGGTCGGCCGCGAAAGCATCCATCTTCTGCCCGAACTCATATGCACTGCTTATTTCTATTCCGCCACCGCAGGCTTTGAGTTGCTGCGCCTCCTGGAACTTCCTGTTGTTGGGGCCGAAGAAGACCGGGACACCATAGACCGCAGCCTCCAGTACATTGTGTATTCCCACACCGAAACCACCGCCGACATATGCCATGTCGCCATAACGGTATATGGAGGAGAGGAGACCGAAGCAGTCTATTATAAGACAGCCGGCATTACGGACTTCGTCCATGGTTGCCCCTGTATAACGCACGCATGTGCCTGAATACTGTTGTTCAATGGCCTTAACGCGCTCCTCATCGACCTCATGCGAGGCGATTATGAGTTTCCATTCCCTGTGGGCGTTGAAATAAGGGAGATACACAGCCTCGTCGGCTCCCCAGGAGCTTCCGACCACGAACACTTTGTTCCCCTCTCCCACAAAAGCCTCGACAAGCGGCAACTGGCGCGCCTGTTCAAGAATCTTGCCTACACGGTCGAAACGCGTATCGCCCACGACAGTCACCCTATCTACACTTATCGACTTGAGCAGTTCCTTGGATTTTTCGTTCTGCACAAAGAGCCTGTCGAAACAGTGCAGGGCCAACCTGTAGCGGCCACCCCACGGTTTGAAGAATGACTGTTCCTTGCGGAAAATTGAGGAGACACTGTACGAAGGTACAGAGCGTTTCTTCAGGCCGAGAAGATAGTTCAGCCAAAACTCGTATTTTATGAAGAACGCCATCTTGGGCTGCACAAGGTCGAGGAAACGCTTCACATTGCGTTTGGTGTCGAACGGCAGATAACAGACCACGTCGGCTTGCTGGTAGTTCTTGGCGGTATTGTACCCCGAAGGCGAGAAGAACGTGAGCACCACCTTGTATTCGGGATGCTCGGCACGCAATTTCTCAATCATGGGCCGCCCCTGCTCGAACTCGCCAAGCGACGAAGCATGGAACCACACATATGAGTTTCCCGGCTTCACCTTCTCCTCGAGGATTGAAAAGACCTCCTTGTGACCACGAAGCATCTGCTTTGCCTTCTTGTGGCCGAACAGGGCGACGAGCTTAACGAAGAAGATATAGACGTATATTCCGAAAGTGTACATCGCCGACAGTTTATCCCAATACCTCTATAGCCCTGCGAAGGCGTGCAAGTGTCTCTTCTTTGCCGATAAGGCCTGAGATGTCGAACATCTGCGGACCCTTACCTTCGCCCACAAGGGCAAGGCGGAAGGCGTTCATTATCTCGCCCATTCCGTAGCCTTTGGCCTCTATCCATTCGTGGACAGCCTTGTCCTGGTTCTCGATGGAGAAGTCGTCAAGACTCTCAAGCAACGCTGCAAGCTCGCCCATCTTTTGGGCCGAATCCTCTTTCCAGCGTTTCTTTGCGGTCTTCTCGTCATATTCTGTTGGAGCAATGAAATAGAAGCTGCTTGCATCCCACAGTTCATGAACGAAGTTCACGCGTCCCTTCATAAGGGATACTATCTTCTCGAGATGCTCAATGGTAGCCGATACTCCGTGAGACTCAACGACCGGCATGAATATCTCCGCAATCTCGCGGTCGGACTTCCTGAGTATGTATTCATGGTTGAACCATATCATCTTCTTGTAGTCGAAACGGGCACCTGCCTTGCTGCACTTCGAAAGATCGAACTTGGCAACGAGGTCCTCCATGGACATCATCTCGACATCGTCACCGGGGTTCCAGCCAAGAAGAGCAAGGAAGTTGATGACAGCCTCGGGCAAGTAGTCGCTTTCGCGGAAACCCGATGAGACAGCACCGCTCTTGGGGTCGTGCCACTCAAGAGGGAATACCGGGAAGCCAAGACGGTCGCCGTCGCGCTTGCTGAGTTTTCCGTTGCCCTCGGGCTTGAGCAGCAACGAAAGATGGGCGAACTGCGGCATGGTATCCTCCCAACCGAACGCACGGTAAAGGAGTACATGCAACGGTGCCGAAGGCAACCACTCCTCGCCGCGTATCACATGCGATACCTCCATAAGGTGGTCATCGACGATGTTGGCAAGGTGATATGTGGGAAGTTCATCGGCCGACTTGTAGAGCACCTTGTCGTCGAGAATCGAGGAGTCTATTGTGACAGCACCGCGGATGAGGTCGTTCACAACAACCTTTTCGCCCGGCTCTACCTTGAAGCGCACCACATACTGGTGACCGCCGTCAATCAGCGCCTTCACCTCTTCGGCAGGCATCGCCAGAGAGTTGCGCATCGAGAGGCGCGTAGAAGCATCGTACTGGAAGTTTTCAACCTCGGCACGCTTGGCCTCAAGCTCCTCGGGGGTATCGAAGGCTATGTATGCCTTGCCGCCGTCGAGCAGCACCTGAACGTACCTCTTGTATATCTCACGACGCTCCGACTGACGGTAAGGACCCTTGTCGCCACCGAAAGAGACACCTTCGTCGAACTTGATACCCAACCAACGGAACGACTCGAGGATATACTCCTCGGCACCGGGAACAAAGCGGTTCGAATCGGTATCCTCGATGCGGAATATCAGATCGCCGCCATGCTGTTTCGCAAAAAGATAATTATATAACGCAGTCCTCACGCCTCCAATATGCAACGGACCGGTAGGACTCGGTGCAAAGCGCACTCTAACTTTTCTTTCACTCATAAAATACTAAAATTACTATACTACGCAGAGGCTTCCTGCATAATGTCCGCAGTATCCCAACGTAGCAATCCATTAATAATGCAAAATTAGCACATTTTGCAATGACAGCAAAATAAGTTTGTCAATTTTTAACAATCAAGAAGCTGTTCGGTAAGCGTTGCATATATATATTTTTTTTGTACTTTTGAAAATAAAACAGGAAAAGACCATAAATCATGAACGATAATCAGACTTTTTTCGGGAACAGCAGGTCGCGCATAATATCACAGGGAATAATGGTTATGCTATGTATAGTGCTGATAGCATTTTTCATGCCCAAAGAGAGGAACCTCGGGTTTAGCGAGCCGGAATGTAACTCGATATGGACCGGGGAGGACGTTAAGGCGAACTTCTATTTCGAGGTCGAGAAGAACGACCGGCAGATAAAAGCGGAAAAGGACAGTATTCTGAAGAACGCAAAACCCCTGTTCAGACACGACAGGGAGATTGGCACATTCCAGAGCCGTGCCCTGGGAACTGACATCAACAACACAGTTTCGGCAGGCACAAAACCGATTGTGGCGGCACAGATAAGCAACGGATACCGAAGAAAACTGCAGGAACTATACAGAAGGGGCATTGTGGCCGACAACGAGATTGCAGAGATCAGGGAGAAGGAGCACGGCATGATAAGAATTGCCGACGGAGATAAGGAGCCGGAGATGGAACTGCCGAACGCCGTAAGCGAGTCGGAGGCGTACGCACTGCTGCTCGAAAGCGACAGCACCAACATAATCCCGGCAGTTTTCGACTTCAAGAAGTACATAAAGCCGAACTACATCTATGAAGAGAAGATTACGGAAGCGAGAATAGAAAAGGAGTTCGCAGGCATTTCAAAAACGCTGGCCATCGTGCGTAAGAACCAGACCATAATAGAGGATGGACAGATGATTGACAGCCTTACCTACTGGAAACTGAACAGATACTTCCAGCTGCTTCAGGAGGAGGAGCACGAAAAGGCGAGCAGCAACTGGTTCAGGATATTCATAGGACAGATTGCATTCATAATATTGGCAATGTTCTCCCTGCTGACATACCTGTACATATACAGGAACGATGTGGTCAGAAACACGAACAAATTCATATTCACAATACTGGCGGCAACTCTGTTTCCGGTTCTGGTGGGAATAACCGGAAATGACCATGCGTCGGACGTCTTCATGCTTCCGTTCGCTATTGTACCGATGCTGCTGTGCCTGTTCATTGACCACACCACAGCATTCGTGACACACATGACCAGCGTGGTGATATGCTCACTGATGCTTGCTTCGCCGTACGAATTCCTGCTCTTGCAGCTCATGGCCGGAAACGCCGCCATATTGACCCTCAGGGAACTGTCGTCGCGCTCGCAGATGTTCAGGTGCGTGATAATAACATTCCTCACCTACTCCATCGTTTACCTGTGCTATGAACTTGTTGTGGAGTCGAGCCTCGAAAGCATGAACTACAGAATGTACATATACTTCATCATAAGCGCACTGCTCATGCTGTTCATTTACCCGCTGATGTTTATTGTAGAAAAGGCGTTCGGGTTCATATCGAACGTAACACTGATAGAACTTTCGAACCTCAACAGCAAAATACTGCAAAGAATGTCTCAAGAGGCTCCCGGCACATTCCAGCACTCGATGCAGGTAGGAAATCTTGCGGCCGAGGCTGCAAGAGCTGTTGACGCAAACAGCCTTGAAGTGAGAACGGGAGCACTATACCACGACCTTGGAAAACTTGAAGAACCGATATACTTCACAGAAAACCAGAACGGCGGCATAAGCCCACACGACAAGCTCAACCCGTTGGAAAGCGCGAAGAGAATAATCGGGCATGTCACAAGGGGGCTTGCGATGGCCGAAAAAGAGAAGTTGCCGAAAAAAATCAGGGAGTTCATTACAACACACCACGGACTCTCGAAAACAGGTTACTTCTACATAACATACAAGAACGAACACCCGGACGAGGAGATAGACGAGAGGCTGTTCCAGTACCCAGGTCCCAGACCGACCACAAAGGAACAGGCGATACTGATGATGGCGGACTGCGTAGAGGCAGCATCACATAGCCTGAAGGAATACACGGAAGAGGAGATTGAAAAGATGGTGAACAACATCATAGATGCCCGTGTAGCAGACAAGGAACTCAGCCTGAGCCCGTTGACATTCCAGGACATCGACACCATAAAGAACGTGTTCAAGAAAAGACTAATGGCAATATACCATACAAGGATAAGCTACCCGAGCGAGAAGAAAAAGGAGCAGTAATTGCTAATATTTGTTAAATAAGAAGGGTAAACCTTTGGGAAGATTTTTCCCGGAAAGGGTTTACCCTTTTATTTTGCAATAAAATCCATTGCAATGACAAGTTTTACTGAATATCTACAGAGGCACAGACTTGCAAGAGCCGCGAGCAACGGAACGGAGGCGAAGTACTGCAGCCGGGAGCTTGAAGAGGAGTTCAACGCTATTGCACGCAGAAATGAATGCTTCAATTGCCAAAGCACTGTTGTAAACATTCCGGTGCTGCACAGACACACAATACTGTCGCGCCTGCTCGTAGAGAGGATGGAGGAGAAAGAAGTGAGCGTAAGGAACATTCTCGAAAGATGTAACGGAAACTGGGAAGAGGCATTCATGAAACTATTGATACGCAGCTTCGGATTCGGGATACAGAGTGCCGCGTTCGAGGAGTGGGCCATGACAATTGACCTGAAAGCAATAGGCAAGCACCGCGACAACAGCATACAGGTAGAGGCAATACTGTTCGGACAGGCAGGACTGCTCGAAGAGGAGAGCATACCTTATTATTATAGAGAGAACGTCTTAAAAAGTGAATACTGCAGGGAACTGATACGCGAATACAGGTTCCTTGAGAGGAAGTTCGGGCTCAAAAGGTGCGACAGCAGGATATGGGGATACGGCAACAGCACACCGCACGTGAGAATTGCACGTATAGCATCCATAATGGAAAGGGGCGCGCTCACACTTTCGGGCGTATGCAATGCCGAAAACCTACGGGAACTGTACAGTATGCTGGAGAGCCCGCTCTGCGGCTACTGGCAGAACCACACATGCCTGGGAGGCACGGAGACATGCGGAAACAGTGGATTGACACAACGGCACGCCGATGTAATAACGATAAACGCGATTGTTCCTTTACTGTATGTTTATGGCAAGCACCGCAACGACTGGAACCTGCGCAACAAAGCCGAAGACCTGCTGCACTGGATAAAGGGCGAAGAGAACAGCATCACGAAACGGTGGAAGGCCGCCGGGATGGCAATAGACTGCGCTGCGGACTCACAAGCCATAATACAGCTGAATAAACGGTACTGCAGCAAAAACAACTGCATTGAATGCCCCTTTGCATACCATTATATAAAAGGAAGAATCACAGAAGCTCTCGCCGGTGACCGAGTATCGGCCCAGTAGAAAAAGGATATTGGCTGTATTATAGAGTGGATATGATATAAGGGCTCAGCAATTAACGGGTAGGAGAATAAACTGCATAAAACAGAATAAAGCGAGGGTAACCAACCGGTCACCCTCGCCATTATTTTCATATAACGCTTGTCTTATTTCTTGTTCTTGCGGTTCAGAATCTTGTATGCTACAGGTGCTGCAACATAAAGTGAAGAGAATGTTCCGAAAACCACACCGAGAATCATCGCGAACGAGAAGCTGCGGATGCTGTCACCACCAAGGAAGAAGATACACAGCAATACAACCAATGTACTTACAGATGTATTGATTGTACGTGCAAGTGTTGTGTTCAAAGAGGTGTTGAACAACTCAAACTTACCACGCTTCGGATAGATATGGTTGAACTCGCGTACACGGTCGAAGATTACCACCTTATCGTTTATAGAGTAACCGATAGCGGTAAGGATGGCACCGATGAATGTCTGGTCAATCTCAAGCGAGAACGGTACTATACCTCTGAGCAGAGAGTAGCAGCCGATAATCATGACAACGTCGAAACCGAGAGCCACGATAGAACCGATACTGTATGCGACGTTGCGGAAACGAATGAGGATATAGAAGAATATCGCTACAAGGGCAAGAATCACAGAAACGACAGCACCGTCACGGATATCCTTGGCAATGCTTGCACCAACCTTCTGCGAACCCATGATTGAAGCGCCCTGACCCTTCTCAAGTGTACGTGCACGGAACTCCTCAACCTTGAGGTCCTCACTTACAAGACCGCCTTTCTGGAATGCAGAGAAGAGCAACTCCTCAATCTTCTCGTCAGCAGCCTCGGGCACTGTATCATTGATAAGGTAGTTGGTAGATACACGTACCTGCTTGCCATCTGTACCGTACTGGATTGCCTGAACATTGGCATCGCCCATTTCAGCCTTCAGAACCTTACGTACATCATCGGCAGAAACCTTCTTCTCGAACTGTACGATATAGTTGCGTCCACCGGTAAAGTCGATACCGGCATTGAGACCGCGAACAAACAAAGAACCTATCATGACTGCAACAACGACAATCACTGCAATACCAACCTTCTTGGCTGAACCGATGAAGTTGATATTGTTGTCACGCATGAGTTTCTTTGAGAAGTTTGTAGTGAATGTAAGGTTCTGCCACTTGTTCTTTGCGAGCTTGTGCTCGAATACGAGGCGTGTGATGAACACGGCTGTGAAGAATGAGCACAACAAACCGATAATCAAAGTTGTAGCAAAGCCCTTGATTGGACCTGAACCGAAGTTGAACAGAATTATACCTGTTATGATTGATGTAAAGTTAGAGTCGAAGATTGCAGAGAATGCGTTCTTGTAACCGTCGGTCAAAGCCGCAAACACCTTCTTGCCGCCTCTCAACTCCTCCTTGGTACGCTCATAGATAAGCACGTTCGCATCGACAGCCATACCCAAAGTAAGGACGATACCGGCGATACCGGACATTGTCAGCGCCGCCTGGAAAGATGCGAGGATTCCAAGGGTAAAGAAGAGGTTAAGTATAAGTGCCATGTTCGCAACCATACCGGGAATGAGGCCGTAGATTGCACACATGTAAATCATGAGCACGATGAATGCCACAACGAATGAGATGAGACCCTGGTTGATTGCCTCCTCACCGAGTGAAGGACCGAGAATCTGGCTATCCACGATGTTCATAGGAGCAAGCATCTTACCTGAAGAAAGAACGTTTACAAGGTCGTGTGTCTCCTCGATTGTGAAGCTACCTGAGATAACACAGCTACCGCCACCGATTCTTTCGTTCACTGTAGGAGCACTGTAAACCACATTGTCGAGAACGATTGCAACGCTACGGCCGACATTCTTTTCAGTAATGTTCGCCCACACGTGCGCATCCTTGGAATTCAATGTAATGTTCACGCAAGGCTCATTGGCACCAGTCTGAGGACCAGTAAAGCTTGCCTCTGCCTTGGCGATAACGTCTCCCTGAAGAGGAGCTTTGCCGTCTCTGTTGACATCTCTGATGGCGTAAAGCTCAACGAACTCCTTGGGACCGTTCTGCTCAAGAGCGACAGCCGAAGCACCCCACATGAGGTAGAGGTCACGCGGAAGCGACTTTGCATCCTCATATGCAAGGAATTTGTTCATGTCGGCGGTATCGTTCACGTGGAAGTAACCGAGGACTGATGAACCGATATTGCTTCTGTCTGCATTGAGCTGGTTAGGAAGCATTCTGATAAGTTCCTTAGCTGCAGTATCCTTGAGGATAACCTTGCTGTAGATTCTGTCGATTGAGGGCATGATGATGTTGCCGATCTCCTCGAGGTTGTATGTCTCCCAGAACTGGAGGTTTGTAGAACCCTTGAGGATAGAGAGCACGCGGTCCGGCTCCTTTACACCGGGCAACTCAACGACGATACGTCCCTGACCGCCAAGAATCTTCTGGATGTTGGGCTGAGCCACACCGAAACGGTCAACACGTGAACGCACTACAGTGTATGAGTTGTCAACAGCCTCATCAAGTTTCTGACGGAGAATCGCCAGAACAGCATCATCGGTGCTGTTGGGCTGGATGAGACCCTGGAGCTCAGCTGTAGCGAACACCGCAGCAAGCGGCTTGCCATTAGACTCCTTCTTGTAGCTCTCGGCAAAGAGAGCGACAGGGTCCTTCACACCATCGATTGAATTCATCTCGTGGCGGACTGTAGCCAAAGCTGCATTGAAGTCCGCATCCTTGTTGTCACCTGAAAGCGACTTGAGAAGGTCGGGTACCGATACCTCCATTGTCACACTCAGACCTCCCTGAAGGTCAAGTCCAAGACCCACCTCCAATTCCTGGCAGCGCTCAAGTGTGTAAAGACCGAAGAACCATACCTTCTCGTCCTTGTTTACCTTGCCTGTGTATCTCTTTGAGAAATAAGTGAAGGAAAGGTAGAACAAGCACACCAAAGTAAGCAATACTGCAAAAACTTTTACAAATCCTTTGTTCTGCATTTCAATTAAAATTTATTATGATTTATTTCATACCTTTTAAAAACGCGCAAATATAGTGTTTTTTTCTTAAACAAGCAGGATTTTAGGCGTTTTATTTGTTAATAATAGGGCAAATAGGCGACAAAAGAGACCTACAGACGTTATTTGCCGCAGGTCAAAAGCAAAGATAAGAGACATCAGTGCCTGTTGGAAGCATCGAACAGACGTTTCTTCTCCTGATCGTTCAAAGAGGCATAGCCACCCTTCTTGATTTTTTCAAGAATCCTGTCTATTTCTGCCTCATCAGCCTTTTTCCCGGCATTATAGCTGTAATCGGACGCATGCTTCGCACTCCCGGATGAAGCCGTAAACTTGAACTTTCCCTTCTTTTTGGCACGGGGCGGTCTCTTTTTGAAAATTGTTGACAACAAGTCTATCGGTTTATTCACAACCGATGTAAGGTCAATGCCCTTCGCGAGCAATGCCGATACAAGCCACCCTGCAAATGCACCGCCCAAATGCGCGAAATTTCCGCCCGGGTTTTCACCGGTTATCATAAGGAACGAAACAAGCACTGTAACGACAGCTATGGTAGAAAGTTTTACACTGCCGAAAAGGAGCAGATTCAACCGGTAACCAGGCGCACGCACCGCCGAAGCGACAGCCACCGAAAGAACGGATGCAGAAGCTCCGAGAAGATATGAGTGGGTGGCCAACGGCGCGAAATAGGGGAAAAGATTCAATGCCAGCACATAGAAAAGACCGCCAAACAGACCGCCCAATATGTAGAAGCCTACGAAATGACGCACCGAAAAGAGGTTAAGAAACACCTTGCCGAAGACGTTCAACGCAATCATATTGCACAGGATATGCCAGAAATCGGCATGAAGGAACATGTATGTGAACAGGGACCACGGTTGCCTTATCAACTGCCCGGGCGAAGCCGGCAATTCAAGACACCTGACAAGGCTGTCGCTTGCGCCCGGAGAATTCAGCAACAGCGAAAAAACAGCGATTAAAACGACAAAAACAAATAGAGCGACATTGGCATATATGTACTTGCCGACAATGCTGCTGCTTCTGAAACGGGAAACAAGATTATCAAACATACGGGCCTCCTAACTTCTTCTTTTTACGCCAATAAAGGATAAGGAAAAGACCGAACAGCATACCTCCCAGATGGGCAAAGTGCGCTATGCCGTCATTGCTGCCCGAGACTCCGAGCGCAAATTCCAGCACCGCATATCCGATAACAAAGAACTTTGCCTTAATGGGGAAAGGGAGAGGGAATATGAACATTCTCTCATTCGGGAATGTCATTCCGAATCCCAAAAGGATAGCATATATGGCACCGGACGCACCCACCGTATTGAAGGCTCCGAGATATTCCGACATCGGAATAATCACACCACCGCCCAAGTCAACACTCTGATACATCGAGAGCGTCGTGGCATAATAGACATACTGGACAATCTCCTGCAGTACTCCAGCACCTATTCCGGCTACCAGATAGTATATCAGAAAGCGTTTTGCACCAAGGACATGTTCCATTGCCCTACCGAACATATACAAGGCGAACATATTAAAGAAAATATGCTCTATACCACCATGCATGAACATGTATGTGACAAACTGATATGGCGCAAAATCGGATGACATGAAGAAGTGGAGCCCAAGAATACCATTAAGGTCAACACCCTGCTTCGATGCCACCAACGCACCAAGGAACATCAGCACATTTATTGCCAACAGATTCTTTGTAACAACAGGCATTTTATCCATATGACGAAAATTTCAATTGGTCGGCAAAGATAATACAATCTTACGATTTAAACAGCGGAAAACG
The DNA here is from genome assembly GCA_045646845.1 of Bacteroidaceae bacterium. Classification (GTDB taxonomy): domain Bacteria; phylum Bacteroidota; class Bacteroidia; order Bacteroidales; family Bacteroidaceae; genus HGM04593. The sequence continues at coordinate 97,507 of JAZRLO010000003.1, read as the reverse complement.
GCACGGAAGCGATTTATTTAAATTTCTATAACTTATTTCTATTTTAAATAGCCGTTTTGAGTCATCATATTTATTGAATTTTCGCGCGTTTGTTTGTATCTTTGCAAATGATTTATCATTTGGTCCCTGCCGCGACAGCCGGCATAAGGCCCGATTGGACAAAACCGGAAAATATACATAAAAAATATACTGATGAATATTGAAATGACACTGGTACAAGGCGCGGTGGAGGCGATAAAGAGCCTCTATGGTACCGATTTCAGCGCAGAGAAGATACAGTTGCAGAAGACACGCAAGGAGTTCGAGGGAGATTTCACCCTTGTGGTATTCCCGTTCCTCGCACTCTCGAAGAAACGTCCCGAGGAGACGGCACAGGAAATTGGCGAGCAGATGAAGAAGAGTCTGCCGCAGATATCTTCGTTCAATGTAGTGAAAGGATTCCTGAACCTTGCCATTGCTCCAGAATACTGGATAAGCCTTCTCAAGAACATTGACGCTACCGAAAAATGGGGTACGGTTGCCGCTACCGAGGATTCTCCGCTGGTAATGGTGGAATATTCATCTCCCAACACGAACAAGCCCCTGCACCTGGGACACATACGCAACAACCTGCTCGGATACGCACTATCAAACATCATTGCAGCAAACGGCAACAGGGTCGTAAAGACCAATATCGTCAACGACAGGGGCATACACATATGCAAGTCAATGTTGGCATGGCAGAAGTGGGGCAACGGCGAAACGCCTGCAAGCAGCGGCAAGAAGGGTGACCACCTCATAGGTGACTACTACGTGGCGTTTGACAAGCACTATAAGGCCGAAATGGGCGAACTCATGGAGAAAGGCATGACCAAGGAGGAGGCTGAAGCGGCATCACCGCTCATGGCCGAGGCACGCGAGATGCTCGTGAAGTGGGAGGCCGGCGACAAGGAGGTGCGCGCACTGTGGGAAAAGATGAACAGCTGGGTGTATGAAGGTTTCGACGAGACATACAAACGACTCGGGGTCGGATTCGACAAGATATACTATGAGAGCGACACATATCTTGTAGGCAAGGAGACTGTTCTCGGCGGACTCGAACAGGGCAAATTCTACCGCAGGGAGGACGGCTCGGTATGGGCCGACCTCACAGGCGAGGGACTCGATGAGAAACTATTGCTGCGCAGCGACGGTACATCGGTCTATATGACACAGGATATAGGTACGGCACAGCTGCGCTTCCGCGACTACCCCATTGACAAGATGGTCTATGTAGTAGGAAATGAGCAGAACTATCACTTTCAGGTACTCTCTCTGCTGCTCGACAGACTGGGATTCTCATGGGGCAAAGGACTCGTTCACTTCTCGTACGGAATGGTTGAACTGCCCGAGGGCAAGATGAAGAGCCGCGAAGGTACAGTCGTGGATGCAGATGACCTCATGGACGAGATGATAAGGACAGCACGCGAAACATCGGAGGAGCTGGGCGGAAAACTGAATGACATGCCGGAAGAGGAGAAGGCTGAGATAAGCCGCATCATAGGACTCGGAGCGCTCAAATACTTCATGCTGAAGGTGGACGCACGCAAGAACATGCTGTTCAACCCCAAGGAGTCAATCGACTTCAACGGAAACACAGGACCGTTTATCCAATATACATATGCCCGTACACGCTCAATTGAGCGCAAGGCTGCCGAAGCAGGCATCGACATTGACAATGCCGCAGTTCCGGCAACCATAAGCGAGAAGGAGTGCGGCATTATAAGAATGCTGAACGAGTTCCCGAACGTGGTTAAGCAGGTAGGCACTGACTACTCTCCTTCGGGCATAGCGAACTACACATATGAATTGGCGAAAGAGTACAACCAGTTCTACCACGACTTCAGCATCCTGAGGGAAGAGAATGCCGAAACCAAGGCTTTCCGAATTCTGCTGACACGCAATGTGGGCAAGGTCATAAAGACAGCCATGAACCTGCTCGGCATTGAGGTTCCCGAAAGAATGTAACGATTACCCTACAGAAGGCAAACAATGGCAAAAAAGCGTTTCTATGTAGTCTGGAACGGCGTCACACCCGGGATATACGGTTCTTGGGACGAGTGCAGCGCACAGATAAAGGGAGTAAAGCAGGCCCTTTACAAATCGTTCGGCACCCTTGAGGAGGCCGAGAGGGCCTACGCGTCATCGCCGCAACAGTATCTCGGAGGCAAGGAGAAGGCGAAGACGCCCAAGACACCCGGCGACTACCCGGCACAGGTAATAAGGAACGCTATTGCCGTCGATGCCGCCTGCAGCGGCAACCCGGGAATGATGGAGTACCGTGGGGTCTTTGTCGGTACAGGTGAGGAGATCTTCCACTTCGGACCGATATACGGAACCAACAACATAGGCGAATTCCTCGCCATCGTACATGGACTGGCACTGCTCAAGCAGAAGGGCTCGGGGCTGCCGATATATTCGGACAGCGTGAACGCCCAACTGTGGGTAAAACAGAAGACATGCAGGACGAAACTGCCGAAGAACAGACGTAGCGAGGAGCTTTTCGGATATATCGCAAGAGCCGAAAAGTGGCTCAGAGAGAACAGCTACAGCACCACCGTGCTGAAGTGGGAGACAGACAAATGGGGAGAGATTCCTGCCGACTTCGGCAGAAAATAGGAGTTACCATGAAGATGCCAGGTTACATAGGAAGGAGTTTTGCATCCGTAAAGGAGAGCGGCACAGGGGAAAGGCTCCTTTTCCTCGTGGGGTTCTATTTCTGCATTATAGCGCTCTCTGTTGCCTACAAGGTTCTGTTCATGCTACTGGACTGCGGCAACACTGATTGCTCCGCTGCAGACTGCATAAGAGCAATATACCACGGGCTGGCCCATGATTTTGCGGTTGCAGGATACTTCACGGCCATACCGTTGCTTCTGGTCATAGTGTCCGTATTCTGGAACCTGCCCATGAAAAAATTCTTCATGGGATACAACATGCTCATAGCCTTCGCCATGGCACTGGCATTCCTGTCGGACCTGACCCTGTACCCCTACTGGGAGTTCAAACTCGACGCATCGGTACTCATATACCTCGACTCGCCCGGGAATGCACTTGCCAGTATTGCCGTTTGGCAGATTATGCTACTCTTAGTGCTCCTTGCAATATCGACATACGGCATATACCGGCTGCTGACACTTGCAATGTACCGTAGCCGCAACGCAAGCGCGAGATTCAAAGAGTGCGGCAGAAAAGCAGCGACGGCCATCACGATGACCTTGTTGGGGGGAGTCATTTTCCTTGGCATCAGAGGTGGAGTCACAGAATCCACCAACAACATAGGAACCGTGTATCATTGCAACCGGCAGTTCCTGAATGACGCAGCCGTAAACCCCATCTTCAGTTTCCTTGACACCGTCATCTACAATGAGGATTTCTGCGATGAATACAGCTTTTTCGGGAAGGATGAACTCGACAGGGTGTTCAACGGTCTATACGTCAATGACCCCACACTGACCGACACATTATTAACTTGTACGCGGCCCAATATCATAACAATCATACTGGAGGGCATGAGTGCCTGTCTGATAGAGGAACTTGGAGGAATGAAGGGTGTGACACCCAACTTCAACCGGCTCTCAAAGGAGGGGGTACTTTTCACAGGATGCTACGCGAACAGTTTCCGCACGGACAGGGGACTAATCTGTACGCTGAGCGGATACCCGTCGTTCCCGAAGACATCGGTCATGAAGGATGCGAAGAGAAGCCGTACACTGCCGTCACTGGCCTCGTCCCTGAAGAGTGCCGGATACTCCAACACATTCATCTATGGCGGAGACATCAACTTCACCAACATGAGCGGATATCTCTACTCAACAGGATATGAAAGAATCATATCGGACAAGGACTTCACGATGGCCGAAAGGAAGAGCCACCGGTGGGGAGCCGGTGACGACATCACTTTCAACAGATTGTACGATGTGGTGATGAAGCAGAAGAATGAACCATGGCAGACTACGCTTCTGACACTGAGCAGCCATGAGCCGTGGGCCGTACCGTACAACCGCATCCCCGATGACGAGGTCGCCAACTCGTTCGCATTCACCGATGAACAGTTCGGACGCTTCATCGACAGACTGAAGGAGACAGAAATATGGGAGAACACGCTTGTCGTCTGCATTCCGGACCACTCCGTGACAGGATACCCCGATGGCATCAGCCAGACAGACAGGAACCGCAACCACATACCGTTGCTGCTGCTCGGAGGAGCCGTCAAGGAGGCGAAAAGGATTGACGTAACGTTTAACCAGAGCGACCTTGCGGCAACGCTGCTTGCACAGTTGCAGCTGCCTGCGGATGAATTCAGGTTCAGCCGTAACATACTCGGAGAGCAATACGCTTACCCCTTCGCATACCACTGCTACAACAACGGAATATCATTGATAGACTCTACTGGTTTCTCAGTATATGACCTCAATTCCGACAAAGAGATAATGCAACAGCCTTCAGAGGGAGGTGGCGAGCGCATAAAGAGAGCAAAAGCAATATTGCAGACCACATACGGGGATTTTTACAATAGATAACGGACTTGAATGGACACAAGGAAAGCATTCGGAAAAGAGACCTTAAGACAAATATTCTTGGGGAGGATTAATGAGCGGAACATATTTGTCTCGCTCCTGTTTAACATAGGTTTCTCCTATGCACTCCTGTTCCTCTGCCGCATCATATTCGTTCTGATGAACAATGACATGTATGCACAGGCCTTTGAACACAATTCACTATGGGAAATGTTCAAAGGCTCGCTGCTGTTCGACACCTCGGCCGTATGTTATCTTAATTCCTTATACGTGGCATTGTTGCTGTTCCCGCTTCATTACAAGGAGGGGAAGGTGATGCAGAGCATAACGAAATGGTCGTTCGTGGTACCGAACGCCATTGGAGTCATCGTCAACCTGTGCGACTGCGTATATGTGCCGTTCACCGGACGAAGGACTACATTCAGCATATTCAGCGAATTCGGCGGTGAAGGAAACATGGGAACTGTAATTGGAACAGCCGCACTCGACCACTGGTGGCTGCTCCTTATAGGAATAGCCATCATATGGGCCATATGCAGGCTGTATGTTCCTGCCAGAAAGCAGTACGGAAGCAGAGTGGCATACTATGCCTTGCATGTGCCGGCACTCGCTGTGGCTGCGTTCCTGCTCGTTACAGGAATCCGCGGAGGCATCGGGAAGGCAGTACGGCCGATAACGCTGAGCAATGCCAACGCATACGTGTCATCACCGGCAGAGGCACCGATAATACTCAACACACCGTTCTCAATCATAAGAACAATCGGCAATAAAGCCTTTACGGAAAAGAACTACTTCAGCGAGGAAGAGTTGGCTGCAATATTCGACCCCATACAGCAGTTCGCCTTTGACGGAGAGAATAAGGAGAAGAAGAACATTGTCGTAATAATAGTGGAAAGTTTCGGGAAAGAGTATATCGGGGCATACAATCCGCGCCCTGAAGGCAGCCTTACACCATTTCTGGATTCACTCATAGAAAAGAGCAGAAGCTACCGTTACTCATACGGCAACGGCATGAAAAGCATTGACGGTATGCCCTCGATACTCTCAAGCATCCCGATGTTCGTGGAACCGTTCTTCACCACAGAGGCATCGCTCAACAAAGTTAGCGGAATAGCAGGATTGCTGGGCGAGGAGGGCTACAGCACGGCATTCTTTCATGGAGCGCCCAACGGCTCAATGGGATTCCAGGCATTTGCGAAAGCTACGGGATTCGACAAGTACTACGGACTGGACGAGTACTGCAAAGCACCTGCACACAAAGGTATGGATGACCATGACGGGACCTGGGCTATATGGGACGAGCCGTTCCTGCAATACTATGCAGAATGCATGAACGGAATGAAAGAACCCTTCTTCACATCCGTGTTTACGGCATCGTCACACGACCCGTTCAGGATACCGGATGAGTATTCAGGAAAATTCCGCAAAGGCAACCACCCGTTCGTGGAGTGTGTGCAATATACCGACAACGCCCTGAGACGCTTCTTTGAATATGCCGAGAAACAGAGCTGGTACAAGAATACCCTGTTTGTCATTACGGCAGACCACACCAACTGCAGGCAGAATGAGCGATACATGACAACGGCCGGCATGTTCGAGGTACCTGTAATATTCTTCATGCCGGGCCAGGATACACCGTTCACAGCGGGAATTGACGAAGAGACCATAGCACAGCAGATAGACATAATGCCGACGGTTCTTGAATATGCAGGATACAGAAAACCCTTCGTTGCATTCGGGGAAAGCCTCTTGTCGGCTGAACCTGAAGAGAGCTATGCAGTAAACTTCACCAATGAGGTATTCCAATACTACAAAGGAGAGTACGTCCTGCTGTTCGACGGAGAAAAAAGCCTGTCGCTGTACAACATACGCAAAGACCCGCTGATGAAGAAGAACATTATTGAAAGCGAAGATGTTCTTGAACAAACAATGGAACGTGAGTTGAAAGCGATAATACAACAATACATGACACGCATGCTCCACGACAGACTGACGGCAGGAAACTGCGTGGAGGAGACAAGGTAATCACTTGACTGTAAAACTAAATACAATGGCCACGATAATATACCCATCACCCATATTCGGACCGGTAAAAAGCCGTAGGCTCGGTATCTCGTTAGGAATAAACCTGCTGCCGGGAGATGGCAAGATTTGTACTTTCGACTGTCTTTATTGCGAATGCGGCTTCAATGCAGAACGCAGGACAAGAAGCAGGATGCCTTCACGCAAGGAGGTTTCGGCAACCCTCGAAGAGAAACTGAAGGAGATGACACAGAATGGAGTAATTCCCGATGTACTCACCTTTGCCGGAAATGGAGAGCCTACGATACACCCTGAATTCGACGGTATAATAGATGACACAATTTCCCTGCGGGACAAATATGCTCCGGCCGCAAAAGTCAGTGTCCTGACAAATTCAACACTTATAACACGTGACGCGGTATTCAAAGCCCTATGTAAGGTTGACAACAACATTCTAAAACTCGACACCGTTGACAGCGGATATATCGGTTTGCTTGACAGACCGGCCGGACACTACGACCTTGAAGCCATAATAGAGCGCATGAGTGCGTTCAGAGGGAATGCCGTCATACAGACAATGTTCCTCAAAGGCATCATTGAGGGCATTGACATTGACAATACGGGAGACAAGTACGTACTGCCTTGGATTGAAGCCCTCAAAAGAATTTCACCACGTGAGGTCATGATATACACTATTGACCGGGAAACGCCTCAGAAAGGGCTTCAGAAAGCAACAAAAGAGGAACTTGACAGGATTGTGGCCTTGCTGGAGAATGCAGGATTCAAAGCCTCCGCTTCATACTGACAAACGAAAAAGGACTACCCGAAATAGCTTGCCAGGCCGGTATATGATGCCGTAATCAGAAGATAGCGCAACAACTTTCCAAGAGCCATCACCAGAATAACCTTGTACTTGTTTACACGCATTACACCAAGCGAAACAAGCAGCACTTCGCCTATTACGGGCACAAAGGAGATTGAAGCCGTCCAGAAACCGTACTTCTGGATCATCTTGTCGGCCCTCTTCATTCTCCTGTCCGGAATCTTGAAGAATTTCTGCACCCTCTCCTTATTGGTAAGATAACCCATAAGGAAACAACTTATTCCGCCCAATGTGTTTCCTGCAGTTGCAGACAAGGTCAGAATCAGAGGATTCAGTCCCAGATTCAGAAAAAAGACAAGAACAACTTCGCTCGTTATAGGCACAACGGTTCCGGCCAGGAATGAGATGAACGCCATTCCCAGATACCCGTAGTCCTTGGAAAATTCTATTAGGCAATCAAGCATAAATTATATACAGCTACGGCAACCAGCACCAAATTCAACAATATAAAGTATATATTCGTCAGTTTCGTGAACTTGAACGAGATTACATAAGAGAACAGAACTGCAAGCCCTGGCACACGCCACAGATAGAACAACGATGCGCTCGGAGATGCCACGACAGAGAGTACAAGCAGGTACAGGTTCATTGTTATGACAAATGTCATCCTGCGCCTCAATTGTGGTTTTGCCGGTATCGAAGAACCGGTAAATTTCATTATTGCCGGGATATAAACCAATGCCTCCAGCACTGCAAGCAACAAGAGCATAGAGGAAATTTCAACATCAGCAAGGGAGAAAAAACCACCCGGCGAATGCATGAACGGTGCTACTATCACGTTTGCAGAAGGAGATACATATGCAACACCAAAGGCGAACCAAAAAGGCATCAGTGCACCTAGAATGGCCGAAAGTAAACGCTTTATGCTGAACAAGTTAGAATAAAACATAAAGGCCAAAAAGGGCACAAACAGCAGAAGGGCCTGCGGCTGCAGCAAAGAGGCGCATGATAACAAGGCAAATGAGGAAAAGAGCAGCCTCTCTGCAAAACGGTACTGCTGAGAACGGAAGAGCTGTGCCACGGCAAGCATGAGAAGAAGAAGCGTGAGCGCATGGATACTATTGTCCGGCAACGGTAATGATACCGCAAGCAGTATAAAGAGAGCCGGCATAAAGCGCAGGCGGGTATCAAAAAGGTCCAGTGAGCGCAGCACAAAGAATGAGACAATATAGAAAAGCAGTGAGAAGAAAGAGGAGAGAAGAGTTCCCGACAGCATACCATAAAAAGTTGCCCCTCCACCACTCTCCGTATCAACAATGAAAGTGTTGCACCCCCACAAAGCGAGTGCAACAACCATCAACACCGCAGGGGTGTACATTCCCGATACGAATCTCTTCTGTAATGATCTTTTATAAATCAAAGCCTATATCTCCTCTGAAGTATTTCTTTTCGAAACTGATTGCATTGGCCGAACGGAATGACTTTTCAAGTGCCTCCTCGCGAGTCGCGCCATATGATACTGCAGCAATGACACGTCCGCCGGATGTAACCACCTTGCCGTCCTTTTCAGCGGTTCCTGCGTGGAACAGGATACTCTCCTTGACATTTTCCATGCCGGTCATCTCATATCCCTTGCCATAAGTTTCGGGGTATCCGCCTGACACAAGCATCACACAAACGGCATTGCGCTCGTCAAACTCTACAGTTGTACCTGCCAGAGTACCGGCATCTACTTTTTCGAAAAGTTCAACGATGTCGCTCTTCAGACGCAACATAACCGATTCAGTCTCAGGGTCACCCATACGCACATTGTACTCAATGACCATAGGCTCGCCTTCAACGTTTATAAGACCGAAGAATATGAATCCCTTGTAAAGCAAATTGTCCTTCACAAGACCGTCAACGGTAGGACGTATGATTCTATCCTCAACTTTTTTCATCCACTCCTCAGTAGCGAACGGAACCGGCGAGATTGAGCCCATGCCACCCGTGTTAAGCCCTGTGTTGCCCTCACCGATACGTTTGTAGTCCTTGGCCTCGGGAAGAATCACATAGTCCTTTCCATCGGTAAGCACGAATACGGAACATTCAATACCGTCGAGGAACTCTTCAATCACTACAGTTGCCGATGAATCGCCGAACATTCCGTCGAACATCTCGTCGAGACTCCTCTTGGCCTCCTCAAGCGTAGAGAGAATAAGAACTCCCTTACCGGCACACAAGCCGTCGGCCTTAAGCACATAAGGAGCCTTCAAGCCCTCGAGGAAACGGTAAGCATCCTCTTTATCCGCAGCCGTAAATGCCTTGTATGCTGCAGTAGGAATAGAATGACGTTGCATGAAGTCTTTTGCGAAGCTCTTGCTGCCCTCCAACTCGGCCGCTGCCTTGGAGGGACCGATAACTGCGATTCCATTCAAGCGGTCATCGTTCTTGAAATAGTCATATATACCCTTCACGAGCGGATCTTCCGGGCCGACAACCACCATCGCAACATCGTTTGAAAGGACAAATTCCGCAATAGCCTCAAAGTCTGTCACCTTGATGTCAACATTGACTCCGACCTCCTTTGTTCCGGCATTGCCGGGAGCTATGAAAAGCTGCTGAACCTTCGGGCTCTGAGCTATTTTCCAAGCAAGTGCGTGTTCACGGCCACCACTACCTAAAAGCAATATATTCATATTCTCAAAATTTTATCTGTTTATTTAAGCAAAGATTATCTTTTGTCACGCTTTCCGCCGCGCAGAGGCTTGAAGTCGCCGCCGGGCCTGCGTTTACCGCCGTCATTACCTCGCTGCCCGCGTCTGTCCGCAGCATTGTCACGTCCTCTGCCGCTGTAATTGCCGCCACGTTTTTCACCGTTGCGTGCATCGGGACGGGATGCGTAGGTTCTGCGCTGTCCGCGCTCGTCGCGACGCTCACCACCCTCTCTTCTGTCAGCATACGGCCTACGCTGCGCACGTTCCGGGCGGTCTGTGTTTTCTTCTCTATAGCCACGGCCTGCAACGATACGACGCGCCTTTGCTGTACCGAAGTATGACTCCAGCTCACGACGACGACGCATTGAATCGGAATCTATTTCGCTTGAGAAGTCCTCATCACCACGTTCCGAACGTGAAGGACGTGTACCTCCGTCGAGACCTGTCAGGCGCGATTTTCTCTTCAAAGGAGCAAAATCCTTCTTCAGTTCATTGCCCTCACCCCTGAAGCCTTTGTACTTACCCTGGAAAAGTTCATACTTGCGGAACTCGCAGTCGAGGTCGCCGTTATACAGCGGGATGCGTGCAGAAGCCTTGAGCCCCACTTGGTCGAAACAGTCATAACTGCTGCTTATTATCCACGCTTCATTGCCCTGGAAAGCATGCTTCAGGCGAGCTCCGAGCTCCTTATATACCTGCAGCAGGTTCTCGAGCACGAGACGTTCACCGTAAGGAGGGTTGACAATCATAAGCGCAGGCGCAGACGGTTCCTCGAAATCCTTGATGTCACGGCACTCTATCTCTATGATGTCGCCCATCATTGCAGACTTCACGTTACGGCGTGCGCATGCCACCATCCTTCCGTCAACATCGTAGCCGTAAATTTTGTGGTTGAACTCGCGTTCCGCCGAGTCGTCCTCATATATCGAGCGGAAAAGTTCACTGTCGAAATCCTTCCACTTCTCGAAAGCATACCCCTGACGATATACACCTGGAGCTATATTGCGCGCGATAAGGGCCGCCTCAATGGGTATGGTACCTGAACCGCACATAGGATCTATGAAATCGCATTCACCGTTCCACCCCGTGAGCATTATCATTCCGGCAGCAAGCACCTCGTTTATCGGTGCCGCACCCGTCTCCACGCGGTAACCGCGCTTGTGAAGAGACTCACCCGAGCTGTCAAAGGCAAGAGTACAATCCTCACCGGCAATATGTATGTGGAAAACCAGATCGGGGTTGTTGAGACGGACAGACGGACGCTCGCCGGTCTTCTCGCTAAAATAGTCGGCAATGGCATCCTTTACACGGTAAGCCACGAATTTGGAATGACGGAAAACATCGCTATATACCACCGAATCAACAGAGAATGTCGAATTTGAATCGAGGTACTGTTCCCAAGCAACCGACTTTACCACATTATAGACCTCATCGGCATTGTCAGCCTTGAAATGGAGTATTGGCTTCAAGATTCTCACTGCTGTCCTAAGATGGAAATTGGCCTTGTACATAAGAGCCTTATCACCGGTGAAGGAGACCATACGGCGTCCAATCTGGACATTGTTTGCACCAAGTTCAACGAGTTCTTTAGCCAAGACCTCTTCAAGTCCCTGGAATGTTTTTGCAATCAATTCAAATTCTTCCATAAATCTGTCAATTATAAAAAAGGGAATGGTCGGTCGTGGCACTCGCGGTCTTATTATAATCCCCTAAAAAAGCAAATCCACCCACTTCCCAAATATTTTACAAAGGAACAAAAAAAAGAAATGCGAATCAACAAAAGGACTTGATATTTGCGAAGGAAAAGAGTATATTTGCACTTCACAGAAAAAGATTGAACCCAACCCGAACTGTATTAACAACCACAAACGTACTTAATATGAAAAAACGGAACACAATACTGCCGGCAATAATTATACTGTTGCTCCTGACAGGCTGGCTGTTACCTACAGAAGCCTTGTGCCAGAAGGAGGACCCGGCAAAGAAAGAAGAACCGGCCATCACAACCGACGGAAAGAAATTCTCACAAGTATTGGCACCCACAATACCCGAGAAGATGCGTTTCGCAGGCAAGGAGATTGACCTTACCACACAGGACAGACGCGAACGCATGGACAAGGAGATGCTCTCCCTGTGCTATTCGCACATCAACAGCACACTGCAGTTTAAACGCGCAAACCGTCTTTTCCCCATAATTGAACCGATACTTAAAGAGTGCGGCGTCCCCGACGACCTGAAATACCTGATGATTGTGGAGAGTACAGGCGACATTGAGGCACGTTCACCGGCCGGTGCATGCGGTCTGTGGCAGTTCATGGAGGGTACAGGCAAGGAGTACGGACTTGAGATAAACAAAGAGGTGGACGAGAGGTTCAACATAGAAAAAGCGACCCGCGCGGCATGCAAATATCTGAAGGACTCGTACCGCGCATACGGAGACTGGCTGACCGTTGCGGCAAGCTACAACACAGGCCGCGGCAATGTGAACAAGCGCATAAAGGCACAGAAACAGAACGAGGCCATAAACCTGGTATTGCTGAACGAGACCTCACGCTACATTTTCCGCATTCTTGCCGTAAAGAACATGTTCGAGAACCCGAAAAGATACGGATTCAACCTGCGCAGCAGCGACCTCTACCCACAGATTCCCACAAAAATGGTAACGGTCGATACCGAGGTTGCGAGCTGGCCTGACTTTGCGAAGAAATATGGCCTGACCTACCTGCAGCTGCACGAAGCAAACCCGTGGATAAGGGACGTGTCACTGACCAACAAGACAAACAAGAAGTACAAGGTACTTATACCCGATGCAAAGGCACTCAAATATGACCCGGCAAAGACAAAGGCACACAACCCGAAATGGGTGACTGAATAAAGCAAGCGACAGCGACCCGGAAGTCTTTTACAAAATAAGCAATCCCCTGCAGGCCTTGCAGGGGATTGCTTATTCCATTCATTTCAGGCCATATTTTCGCCCAATTTCATCTTGGTGTCATTAAGGATTTTCCTTATGTCCCCCTCGTTGCCCTTGCGGCATATCATAAGCATGTCACCGGAATCGACCACAAGCAGGTCATCCACCCCCTGAAGAACAAGCAACTTGCCATCGGGCAGCACTGCCAGATTATTATGGCTGTCATATTTCATTGCACCGCAATTCATGAATACGTTACCGTCATTGTCCTTCGGAAGAGTCGCATACAACGTATCCCATGTACCTATATCGGCCCAACCGAACTCCCCCACCGCCAGATATACATTGTCGGCACGCTCCATGACACTTGCATCTATCGAGGCATTGGGGAACGAGGTATATATTTCATAACCACGCCTCCTTCGCTTGTCACGGTCAGGAATCTCGCGATATATCTGCTCCAGCACCTGCATCATATCCGGCAAATGCTTGGACAACGTATCTATTATTGTCTGCACATTCCATATATACAGACCAGTATTCCAATAAAACTCACCGCTCTCCACAAACAACTTGGCGAACTCCAGAGCCGGTTTCTCGGTGAATGTACGCACCTTGTAGAAGTTCCCGTTCTTCACAGTCCCTTCGGCCTGTATGTAGCCATATCTTGTTTCGGGACAGGTTGGCTTTACGCCTATGACAACCAATTTGTTGTTCTGCGCCACAAAATCGAGTCCGCCGCTTACTATATCGGCAAACTTGCTCTCGTCCAGTATCAACTGGTCGCTCTGGGCGACAACGATGTTCGCATCGGGATTCAACGTGCGTATGTAGCAGGCCAGATTCGCTATACTTGGCGCAGTTCCACGGAATGCCGGCTCATGTATAACCTGGGATTCCGGAACCTCGGGAAGCTGCTCACGCACTATGTCGGTATAATCGACATGAGTGGATATTATTATATTCTCCTTCGGCACAATGCGGCAATAACGGTCGTATGTCTGCTGGAGCATGGTACGTCCACAGCCAAGTAGATCCTGAAACTGCTTGGGATACGCCTTTCTGCTCATTGGCCACAGGCGAGTACCCTGTCCGCCTGCCATTATAACACAATAACGGTTGTTGTCCATAACACAAACTATATAATATTGAAGCCGATGTCATGCTGCCGCCACACCGGATTTATTTTCATAACGCGAGTATAATACAAATATTGCAGACCTGAAAGCCGTTTTAAGTTAATTTCATAAATATAACACAAATAAAAGATTGCCCCTCACAGAAGCAATCTTTTATTCCACTGCGTCATCCTCTCTTTACAGAATGGCACATGATATTCATATCTCAGTCCTATCAGAACTCTGCATTGTTCGGAGTACGCGGGAAAGGTATCACGTCACGGATGTTCGCCATACCTGTCACGAAGAGCAGCAGACGCTCGAATCCGAGACCGAAACCAGAGTGCGGACAAGAACCGTAACGGCGTGTATCGAGATACCACCACATGTCCTTCATCGGAATGTTCATCTCCTCGATGCGCGCGAGAAGCTTGTCGTAATCGGCCTCACGCTCCGAGCCTCCGATAATCTCTCCGATTTTCGGGAAGAGCACATCCATTGCGCGGACAGTCTTTCCGTCCTCGTTCTGCTTCATGTAGAAAGCCTTGATTTCCTTCGGATAGTCGGTAAGGATAACCGGGCGTTTAAAATGTGTTTCCACCAGATAACGCTCATGTTCCGAAGCAAGATCCACTCCCCAATATACAGGGAACTCGAACTTGTGTCCGGCAGCAACGGCATCCTCGAGTATCTTTATACCGTCGGTATAGCTCAAGCGCACGAACTCCGTATCCACTATTGAACGGAGGCGTTCTATAAGTCCCTTGTCTATCATGTTATTGAGGAAGGTGATATCCTCCATACAGTTGTCGAGAGCCCACTGTATGCAGTACTTGATGAACTCCTCTGCAAGCTCCATATTGTCATATATGTCATTGAAGGCAACTTCGGGCTCAATCATCCAGAACTCAGCCAAGTGGCGTGGAGTATTGGAATTCTCGGCACGGAATGTAGGACCGAACGTATATATCGCGCCCAAAGCCGTTGCCGCAAGTTCACCCTCGAGCTGACCCGACACGGTGAGACTCGCCTGCTTGCCAAAGAAATCGTTGTCATAGATGATGCTGCCGTTCTCATCCTTCTTCAGGTCATAGAGATTCATTGTAGTAACCTGGAACATCTGGCCTGCACCTTCGCAGTCGGAAGCGGTGATGAGCGGAGTGTGGAAATAGTAGAATCCCTTGTCATGAAAGAACTTGTGTATCGCATATGCCATGTTGTGACGTATGCGGAAGACAGCACCGAAGGTGTTCGTACGCGGACGCAAATGCGCTACAGTACGCATGAATTCCATTGTCTGGCCCTTCTTCTGCAAAGGATATGTGTTGTCACATCCACCGAGAAGTTCAATCTCTGTAGCCTGTATCTCAACCGACTGTCCACCGCCGATAGACTCTACCAGCATACCGTTCACGCTGAGACACGCACCGGTTGTAAACTGTTTTACAAGTTCTTCGTCAAATTTGTCAGCGTCAATGACAACCTGCACATTGTTGATTGTAGAACCGTCATTCAGTGCCACGAAAGCCACCTGTTTGCTACTGCGGCGGGTTCTGACCCAACCTCTGACATTAACCTCGACGCCATATTCCCTGCTCTTGAGCAAGTCGGCAATCTTTGTTCGTTTTATCGTTTTCATCGATTTATTGTGGTTGCGCCCGACAAGAGCGGGCATTGTTCATTTATTATTCGTATGCACCCATGCGCAGCATGTTGACCTCCTTGTCGGTAAGATAACGCCAGTCGCCCCTGCGCAGGTTCTTCTTGGTAAGACCGGCGAAAAGTACGCGGTCCAGTTTGTTGACACGGTAACCGAGATGCTCCAGCATACGGCGTACGATACGGTTCTTGCCCGAATGTATCTCAATGCCAATCTGCGAACGGTCCGCATCGTTGACATATGTAACCTCATCGGCATACACGGGACCGTCCTCCAATTCAATACCGTTCACCAACAGGTCCATGTCGGACATGGCCACGTTCTTGTCGCATGTAACATGGTAGATTTTCTTCTTCATGAACTTAGGGTGAGTAAGCTTGGCAGCCATGTCACCGTCATTCGTAAGAAGCAGGACACCGGTTGTGTTTCTGTCGAGACGCCCTACGGGATATATGCGTTCCTTGCCGATACCGCGAAGACAGTCGAGCACCGTCTTACGTTCCTGAGGATCATCTACAGTCGTCACGCAATCCTTGGGTTTATTGAGAAGGACATACACCTTACGTTCCGGGTTTATTCTGTCTCCGTTGAAACGTACGTCGTCTGTAGGAACCACCTTTGTGCCCAACTCCGTAACCACCGTTCCGTTTACGGTTATGAGGCCAGCTGTAATATAATTGTCCGCCTCACGTCTTGAGCAGATTCCCGCATTTGAAAGATATTTGTTAAGACGCAACGGTGCATCCGGGTCGATTGAAGCCTCGCGGTATGCCGCACGCTTTTTGTTGCTGTATTTAGCATTGGGGTCGTAACCGCCCTTGCGGTTTCCCCTGTTGTTGTAGCCTCCACGGCGTTCAGTTCCGCCGGAATACTGCCCCGTACGGGACTCGCCCCAATTTCCGCCTGCCTGTTCGGCCGGTTCAGGGCGGTATCCTCCCTTGCGGAAAGCCGGTTTTCCGTCCGAAGGGTAACGGTTCCATCTGTTGCCACCCTGATAATTCCTTTCGGAAGACTGGTTGCCATATCCTCTGCCCTTATAAGCGGACTGCTGTCTTGGACGGCCGAAATCACCTTCTCCGAATGAATCCGTACGCTGATACTGCGGACGCTCATCGCCATTCCTGTTGAAACGAGGGCGTGATTTCAATCTGTTGTCACTGCCAAAATTCGGGTTGTAAGAGGCCCTTTCTCTCTTGCCTCTCGGTGCTGAATCGCCCGATGGCCTATCCTTATAATAACTCATCTATAATTGATTTACGAACCTCACGGTCCAAATTCTTATTTTACAATCCTGTATATGAATGCGGTGTTATAGCACGGAGCTCGTCCTTCACGCTGTCGGAAACCTCAAGGGTATCAATGAACTGCAACAGGGTTTCCCTGTTGATTCCCTCGTTGGTACGGGTAAGAGCTTTCAACGCCTCGTACGGGTTAGGATATGCCTCCCTGCGAAGAATAGTCTGGATACCCTCGGCACATACGCTCCAGCAGTTGTCCAGTTCCTCATATATAGCCTTCTCGTTAAGCAGAAGTTTGCGGAGACCCACAAGTGAACTCTTTATGGCTATCATCATGTGACCCATGGGAACGCCCACATTGCGGAGCACCGTAGAGTCGGTAAGGTCGCGCTGCAGACGAGATATGGGCAGTTTCATTGACAGATGGTCAAGTATTGCATTAGCTATGCCCAGATTACCCTCGCTGTTCTCGAAGTCAATAGGATTGACCTTATGCGGCATTGCGCTTGAGCCGACCTCGCCGGCCTTTATCTTTTGTTTGAAGAACTCATTTGAGATATACTGCCAGAAGTCCTTGTCCATGTCCATTATGATAACATTGATACGGCGCATTGCATCGAAGAGTGCCGCGAGGTTATCATAGTTAGATATCTGGGTTGTATATTGCTCACGCTGCAGACCGAGGTTCTCGCTCACGAACTTGTTGGCAAAAGCCTTCCAGTCAACACCGGGATATGCAACACGGTGTGCGTTGAAGTTACCGGTAGCACCACCGAACTTTGCTGAAATCGCGCATCTCTTCAATTCAGCAAGCTGCGTCTCAAGACGATACACGAATACCATAACCTCCTTGCCGAGTCTTGTGGGAGATGCCGGCTGGCCATGGGTGCGTGCAAGCATCGGAATATTCTCCCATGCTGCCGCATATTCGCGCAACTGAGCTATCAGTTCCTCAATTGCCGGATAATAGACATCGTTCAGCGCATCCTTTATGGAGCATGGAACCGAAGTATTGTTTATATCCTGTGAAGTGAGTCCGAAATGGATGAACTCCTTATAGGCATCGAGGCCGCCAATGGCATCGAACTGCTCCTTTATGAAATATTCGACAGCCTTCACGTCGTGGTTCGTCACCTTCTCTATCTCCTTGACTCTCGAAGCATTTTCCGCATTAAAGTTCGCGTAGATATCGCGCAGACGCGGAAAAACATTCTTGTCTATACCGCTGAGCTGGGGTATCGGCTGCTGACACAAAGCTATGAAATACTCGATTTCAACAAACACGCGGTATTTTATCAGAGCATACTCTGAAAAATAACCGGCCAAGAGTTCTGTCTTTCCCCTGTAACGGCCGTCAATAGGAGATATCGCCGTAAGAATATTCAAGTCCATTGTATTAAATATAAATATGTTTAATAGTACAAAAATAGCACTTTTTACCCATAAACACTCAATACACATATAAAGTTTATAAAAAATAAACATATATATGCGTTTACGGAGCTTTTGCCGATAAAAAAAGACCTACGCGCTGCGCAGGTCGGACATCTGTGGACGTTGACGGATTCGAACCGCCGACCCTCTGCTTGTAAGGCAGATGCTCTAAACCAGCTGAGCTAAACGTCCGGTATCATAACATATTTTCGTGGACGTTGACGGATTCGAACCGCCGACCCTCTGCTTGTAAGGCAGATGCTCTAAACCAGCTGAGCTAAACGTCCAATAAGGCGCAATTCTTAATTGCGATGCAAAAGTACGGCAAAAAATAATAACACACAAATTTTCAAAGGACTTTTTTGCAAAAACTACAAATTTTACTGCATTTTCATATAAGAACCAACCCAAAACAGACAAAGGACGGCATAAAAGCAATTAAAGCGCACCGTACTCGACCAGCCTTATTGTTCCCGACCTTACAACAAATAGACTCGTACACACCAGAACCTGCACCAGGACAAGCAGACATCACCTCCTTCAGATTCCACCTCACGACAGCCACCCTTGCTTGGGGCTATGCGATTCCCACTATTAAAGCTCGCCCGGAACTTTCACCCGTTAGCTAACGCTCATGCTGAGCGTACCATAAAAAAAGGCAGCAAGCCATGCTTGCTGCCCTGAATATGCCATTGAGCAAATATTACTCAGCAACCTCGATTGTAACG
Source organism: Bacteroidaceae bacterium (assembly GCA_045646845.1). Classification (GTDB taxonomy): domain Bacteria; phylum Bacteroidota; class Bacteroidia; order Bacteroidales; family Bacteroidaceae; genus HGM04593. Next base: position 78,336 of record JAZRLO010000003.1, on the reverse strand, counting down.
CGACGGTTCAAGAAGCGAGCGCTCTCAGCCTCAGAAACACCCTCACCGATCTTAACCTCAACAGTAGCACCGTACTGCTCGAGAAGCTCAGCAACAGCGTCAGCACGTCTCTGAGAAAGCTTCTTGTTATACTCAGCATTACCTGTCTTGTCAGCGTAACCTCTTACGATAAGGCTCTTGCCTGCAGCAGCTGCAGCCTCAGCATAATCCTTGATGTTGAGCTCCTCTTTCTTAGAAGCAATCTTGTAAGAGTCGAATGCGAAGAAGATAGACTCCTTAACATTAACGCCACCTTCAACCTTATTAGCGTTCTCGTTCAGACGCTTAAGTGCATTCTCGAGGTCACCAGAAACCTTAGCGAGCTTACCCTTCAACGCCTTGTTCTCAGCAAGAGCATCCTCGAGCTGGTTGTTGAGACCATCATAGAGACGGTTGTAACCCTCCTGGAGCTTAGCAACGTCAACAGCAGGTTCCCAACCCACCTTACCGATTCTGTATGTAACACCGACTGTAGCGTTCCACATCATATCGTGGCCTGAGTGACCAGCAATGCTACTGAAGCCGTTACGGAAGAAAGCACCTGCCAACTCAAGGTTGATAGCCCAACGCTTAGCAACACGGAATGTATTGATAAGACCATAGTTTGCAGAAAGAGTACCAGCCCAAGTACCAGAAGTCATAGAATTGTTATTGTCGGTATCAAAACCATGACGGCCAGCCCAACCGAAACCAACATAAGGAATAGCATTCCAGATACGAGACTCGTTATAACCGCAGAAAAGGTTGCTCAAGTTGAACATAGCATCAAAGTGGAAGTTCATGAATGCTGCATGATCCAACTCCTTGTATGTCTGAATGTTCAGACCCTGATATGCCACTCTCCAACCGAAACCGGGAGTATGCCACTTACCTACATGAACGTTGAGTGCGGGAGAGATGTGATCGAACACGCTCTCACCATTCATGAACACACCGTTATAGAGGTTAACACCACCGTTAACACCAATGAACCAGTTGCTGCCGAAACTGTTTGTAACAACTGAGTGCTTCTTAACAGGTACCTCTACGACTTCTTTCACTGTTCCCTGTGCAAAAGAGAACATAGCTACACTGGCAACAGCCAGCGAAATCATAAACTTTTTCATACTTAAACTAATTAGATTTATATATCAATTCTAAACTTTCCTATTACTAAACAGATAATGTTATACAATGTTTACGGCAAACTGCCCCAAATACCGCGCAAGGCAGGAGCAGAAAGAGCCAAAAGCCACTGCTACAGCTATCCATTCTTTGGCAAAATTACATAAATTTCACGTATCAGCACTAAATGTGCATACAAAAGAGATATTTGTTAACAAAATTTAACTATACCAAAACCCACATTTGCCAGAATTTGAAGGTTTTAGAAAAAATGTTCAATGTCGGAATCCTCCATTATATGCAGAATCTTACTGCCGTCAGGAGTATGAGTAGGCATACTTGAACCGAAAAGCCCGTCAACCACAGTCTTCATCTCCTCAGCGGAGAGCACCTGACCTGACACTATCGCAATTTTTTTCGCCATGGAAAGTGCCATGCGCTCATGCACTCTTTCGGACGCACCTGTTCCGTTTTCAGCAGCAGTATGCAGCAACTCAACGAGCAGTTCCACTGGAGAGACACCGTCGAGGCCCGAAGGCACGCCATTGACCACGAATGTCGTACCGCCCAACGAGGAGAGATCAAAGCCCAACGATGACAATTCGGCAGAAACGGTTTCCATCACTACGCACTCGTTCAAGGTAAGCTCTACCCTTTCCGGGAAAAGAAGCCCCTGGGAGGGAACATTCTCGCCCGAAAGCTGAGCCAAATATTTTTCATACAATATTCTTATATGAGCACGCCTCTGGTCTATCCACATAAGACCGGACTTCACGGGAACCAGAATGTATTGCCCTTTATATTGTGTCAAAGGAACGAACTCTTCCGACACAAAAGTGTCGGAAACGGGCATAGCCGGCTCGCACAACAAATCATCATCGAATGGTGAAAGGTCCTGCACATTACCCTTGTCGCAGGGAATATCATACATCATCTCCCAAGAAGCATCAGTGCGCTTTCCTCCCGAAACGCTCTTGAACGGATTGTAACCCGGTGTATAAGATATTTTCGGCGCAGAAACAGGAACACCGTCAAAAGACGAGTTGTCCATCACAGGAATGTCGGGAAGAAGGTCGTCGTCGAAATCAAGGCTCGGAGCCGCATTGAAACGTCCTAAGGACTCTCGGACCGCAGCCGATATTATTTTCCACAGCGCATGCTCATCCTCGAACTTGATTTCTGTCTTTGTAGGATGAATATTCACATCTATCCTCGACGGGTCAACATCAAGGCAGAGGAAGAAGGGTACCTGTTCGCCCTGCGGTATTATATTGCCGTATGCCTCGGAAACAGCCTTAGCAAAATATCCGTGACGCATATACCTCCCATTGACAAAGAAGAATTGCAACGCACCTTTTTTCTTGGAACTCTCCGGGGTACCCACAAAGCCCTTCACATTTATCAGAGGGCTCTCAACCGAAACCTCAATCAATTGTGAGTTAAGTTTTTTGCCGAAAAGCGTAAGTATCCTCTGCCTGAACGATGACGCCGGCAGAGAAATGGCCTCCACTCCATTATGCGAGAGCGAGAACTGTACCCCGCAATTCACAAGAGCAACACGCTCGAATTCCGTCACTATATTCGAGAATTCCGTCTGCGGTGATTTTAGGAACTTGCGGCGTGCAGGTATATTATAGAAGAGGTTCTTTACCTTGATGTTGCTGCCTACAGGAGCCGCAACCGGTTCTTGTGCTTCGAGCTGCGAACCTGACATATGCAGCATGGTACCGAGTTCGTCCTCGGCGCGGCGTGTCACAAGTTCAACCTGAGCAACCGCAGCGATAGAAGCCAGAGCCTCACCGCGGAATCCCATAGTAGAGAGAGCGAAAAGGTCTTCGGCACAGTTTATTTTGGATGTGGCATGCCTTTCAAAAGCAAGCCTGGCATCAGTCTCGGACATACCCTTGCCGTCATCAATCACTTGAACAAGCGTACGCCCCGAATCGGTTATCACGACCGACACACTGCCGGCACCTGCATCAACAGAGTTTTCCATCAGTTCCTTGACCACAGAGGAGGGACGCTGGACAACCTCTCCTGCAGCAATCTGGTTTGCGACAGAATCGGGCAAAAGATGTATTATATCCTTCATATGTTACAAATCAGAATATGACGTAAACTAAATCCTTAAGCAGATAGACAAGGATAAACAGACAAACGATGAGCGCACCTACGGCCACCCGGGAGGATATGCGCGGACCATGTTCCTTATGGCGCGCCAAATGTGAATTCTCCTCGGTAAATGCACCACGTATGCGTTCCTCATAAGATTCCTCCTTGGGCGGCAACATACCCAAGTCACGTTTTGCATTCTCCATTATACGGTCGAGTTTCTCTTTACGCTCGTCAACGAATATATATTTGTGATTGAATTTTCTAGGCTCACGCGTCTTGAAAAGTTTCATAACTACTCCTCCTTTTTTCTGAATCTGTCAAGTGTCGGCATAGGAATGTTGTCGCGTCTGAACACCTTGAGCTGCAGACCGGCTTCCTTGCCGCGCCAATTGTAAATATCCTCCTTGTCCTTGGGGCGCACGTAATCGAACCATGCGAAATTTTCCAGGAAGCGTTTTTCCACAGGCCGCTGGCTCATCGGATAGAAGACACCTTTTGACTCGTTCGGTACCACCACCTTATCCATTTCACCCTCGACGACAAACGCTATGGCCTTGCCGGCCTCCGTCGTATTCATGCCGACATACGTGCTGTCATTGTCTAGCGGATAGAAAACAATGCCTACACCTCCGATAGCCTGCATCTCCGAAAGTTTCCCCTCACGGAAGAAGAATTTCATCTCCTTGCCCTTTATCTGGTTATATATTGCGGAATCAAGAGGCTCCGCGTATAATGTTTGGTTTATCACATGCACCCATTTTATGGATGCACTGTCCATGTATATTTTCACGACCTCACCGAGAAGCTGCGCCTTGTCGTTCCAGATAATGGGGTCCTTGTACATGGTCACACATGTGTCACGCGAATCGAACACGAGTGAATCGCACACAGCCTGCACTTTCTCGCCCCATGCGCGCACCTTGTTATATGCCCTGAGCTGACGGTACAAAGAGTCCGTTCCCGCATTGTACGATATTGCCCATATTGTGTCGGCATGGGCATAAAGCGAATCCTTCTGGGAGAAATCGACTACAGTAGCCTTTGCCGTGACAAAAGCCGAGTCGAGCACCTCGCTGTAATAGGCATATCCGCCACGCAGCAGGTTCTTGTTGTGATGGTCCATGTAGAGTATATTCCCGAAAGCTTCGCTATAGCCGGCACGTGAGTCATAGAACATCGAGTCGGCAGTTATGTCCTTGCTACCGTTGTACAGTATCGAGCGGTCGAGAAGAAATGCGTGACCGTTAGAGGTGTTGTACTTGCCATGCTCTGAATAGACCTCGTTGTTTCCGCTGTAGATATTGGTCGGACCCACGATTGTCGCAATGTTGGTTGCCGTATTGTAATGCAACGTATCGGAAAGCAGCCTGAACTTGGGATGCTCGAGACTCACGTCATCGGTAAAGACAGCCTCCTTGGTATCTATGCTGTATTCACCATAATACGAAACAAGAGTACTCTCGCCGTCATACAGCTCGCCATACTCATAGAAATAGCCGAGATTCACATTCCTGTCAAAATCAAGACTGTCCGTTTCGAGCACCGTATTCTTGTCCATGAGACGCACATTGCAGCGCACGCGCGCCAGATTGGTATCACCGTCATAATCGAGATAATCACCGAAAAGGAAGAGCGTATCGCCCTGTTCCATCCTTACATTACCGAATGCCTTGAAGGAGTTGTTCTTTTGGTAATAATGCGCACTGTCGCAATACATGTACATGCTGTCGCGACGAAACCTTACATCACCGACAAGAATCCACGCATCGGGATTCACCTCCTTGTCGAAACGTGTGACGTCGGTATGCAACATGTGAACATAGCTCTTTGAGGAGACCGATTTCAAAGAGTCACTGCCGGAATCCTGCGCTTGAAGCGGCAAAGACTGCAGAAACAGGGAGAATATAATAATCGAGTATATACGCTGCATAGAAATCACTCCTTCGCATCGTAGAAGTTCCAACCCGGATACTTGAAATCACAGTCATGGGTATCCCTGTTGACCCTTACATATGTCTTTCTCTGCTTTTCCTTTATCCACTCCTGGATACGGTCGTCACCCATCTTAGCCTGATAGAGGAGACGCAGAGTCTCATAATCGTCACTCAATGTCGCACGGTGGGCATCGGTCCTGACCCTGAGCTTCACAATCGCGCAGACGGTCTTGCCGTTGTTGCGTGTCCAAGCAAAAGGCTGCGAAACGTCACCGACCTTCAGACCATCCACTATGCGTGCCACGTCAGGAGGCAACTGGTCTAGTTCAAAGTATGATGACGCATTTGCCGGATTGTACATTATACCATAATTGTTACGGGTATCCTTGTCGTCGGAGTAAGCGGCCACAGCCTCCTCGAACGAATACTTGCCCTCCTTTATATCAATTGCCACAGAATCGAGTGTAACGAGCATCTTCTTGATATTCTCGTTCGAGCGGCGGGGTTTCCTGAGAATATGGCGCACTTTCACACGGTCACCGCGCCTGTCAACGAGCTGCAGGATATGAAAGCCGTACTCGGTCTCCACAATTTTCGACACCTTTCCCGGGTCGGTGAGGTTGAATGCTACGGTAGCGAATTCCGGAGCCAACTCACCTCGTCCACAATAATCAAGTTCACCGCCACGACGAGCAGTACCCGGGTCCTCGGAGTACATCAAGGCCAATGTAGAGAAAGAGGTCTCACCACTGGTTATGCGCTCGGTATATTCACGGAGCTCGCTCTTCACGCGCTCGATCTCTTCCGCATCCGCCTCAGGTTCTGCAGTAATTATCTGCACCTCTACCTGCTGCTGTATGAAGGGAATGCTGTCTGCAGAAAGGCTCTCATAAAAACGTCTCACGAGTGAGGGAGAAGCCTTAATGTCACCGACAATCTTCTGCTTCATCATCTCCATGGTATACATATTGAGCAATTGCTCACGGTACATCTCACGTATTTCGACAGAATTCATATCGAAATACTCCTCCATCTTTTCTTTAGAGCCGATTTCCTGGATTGCACGGTCAACCTGCGCGTCAACTTCACGCATCACCTGTGACTCATCCACCTCAATACTGTCAAGCGCAGCCTGATGGAGAAACAGTTGCTGTATGGCCAGGTCTTCCCCAACAACACAATACGGGTCACCGTCAAATTTTTTGCCGGTACCTCGCCAGTATCTTATAGCCTCCTCTATATCGGAACGCAATATAAACTTATCACCGACTACCCACTCCACTCTGTCTATGACATTGTCCTGTGCCGTTACCGCCATACAGGAAATCATCATAGAGAACATACATATGTATCTGTATAATATTCGTTTCATCTTCATTGTTTATTAAATTCCCGACAACTGATTAGAAGTTCAGTTTCATAGTGCCTTCATTTATTGCCTGCTCGTAAAGAGCGGCCTTCTGTTCCTTGATGAACTCGGCTTTTCTCGAATTGGCCAAAAGTTCCTTAACCTCGTGAGCCACCATTTCGAGAGGCATCCTGTCACCTTTGTTCAGAATAGTGTCGGCACACACGAAGTATGTTTTCCCGTCATCACCCTTAAACTCTACAGTACCAGTCTTTGATAGACGGTCCGAGAGTTGGCGTTCCGTTAACGGTATATTGCGTACAAGAGCTGCCAATGGCACCCAATCCTCCAGATAGAACTCGCAAACAGCCTTGTTTGCAACACAATACTTCTCAAGATTTTCAAGGTCAGCAACCTTTCTGCGCTGGCACCACCCCCTGACATCATTTACCTTCTTCGCCTTAGAATCAAGAATAACATAGAAGCCTTTCATCATTGTCTCCTCCGAAATGAAAAGCCCACCGTTATTTTCATAGAATTCCCGGGTCTCCTCTTCTGAAATTGCCGAAACCAGCTGTTGCCTTATAAGACCGTCCTGATACTCGTTCAGAATCAGATTCTTTCTGTAGATTGCCACCATCCGCTCTATTTCACTATCCTCGGGAACATTCTGGAGGGCTTTCCCGTAGAAGAGCATCTCCATAGCCCAACGCTCTGCATAATCCTTAACGAAGGTAATGCTGTCCTGGTCCTGACTGCGCGTTGCATAAGCAAGCGCCACTTCAGTATCATAAAGGCAAGTGTCGCCTATTACGACCAAAGCTTTGCCTCCATTACCCGTTTCACCTTCCCGACACGAAACTGCAGCCATCAGAAGGAAACAGGCCAGAACATATTCAAACAAGCGATTAAACGGCATTATCTACAAATTTAAAACACTACTACAACATGTAAACAATCGCCTCAATCGTGATTGTTTACTGTCTCAAGAACATCATAATAGACCTCAACCTTGTATTTCTTGCGGAGTTTCTTAACCCACTCCTCTTCGAGGTATTTCTGATAATCATTTGTCACGACACCCTTCACGTCCTTGTACGACTCCGGATTCTTTATCATTTCACCGACAACGTCAACAACCGTAAAGCCATAGCGCATCTTTCCGCCTTCGCCCTGATTGAAGATCACCTTATCGACCCAGGCATTGTCGCCTTGGGCAAAAACACCCAATTCAACACGTACGGTCCTGGCAGAATCTTTCGGCAAGCCCTTCTCCAGAGCCTCTCTGTATTCATCGGAGTCCACATCCTCTATCAGCCCTTTTACCATGTCGAGGTTCTGCTTAGAATTGGCATATATGACAGCTCCACGGAAACGAGGTGACTCGAAACGGTATTTTTTCTTGTTCTTCTTGAAATACTTCTTCAGCCCCTTCTCATCATTGGCGGATTTGTTCCACACCTCCTGCGTAGAGACCGCAAAGAAGAGCAGACCGTCATGATATTCACGCATAAGATTGCCGAATTCGGGATATTTCGTCTCCAGCATCGCATCTTCCCGGGCAAGTGCCTCTTCGGGAGATATTCCGCCTCCGAACTCGCCAGCAAGCTGTTCACCCCTCTTCATCCTTGCAGCCTCGCGTATGTTCTGCTTCTCAAGCATTGAAATTATCGCCGGCTTGTACTCATCGAACGAGCCGAACGGGCGTGAAGAGTTACGCTTGATTATGTGGAATCCTATCGGAGACTCCACTGGCGCAGAACATTCGCCGTCCGTCAAAGAAAACACCACATTCTCGATTTCGGCATAAACCTGTCCTCTCACGATTTCCACGGGAGACAAATCCCTGGCCGGTATTGAGAAATGTGCAGCAACCTCCTCGAAGCTCTTTCCCTCCTTCAACATGGCATAAGCCGAGTTGATTTTCAACCTCGCTGAATCGACAAGCGACTTATCGGCATTCTGCTTTACCATGAATGATATAAGAGAGACATTCACGAGACCGTCCTTACCCAATGTCGCAGAGTCTTTGGCATAAATCCTGTAGGCTTCCTGTTCAATAAAATCCGAATCAATGAGATAATTCTCGGCCAGCTGCGCACGATCCCTCTCAAACTCCTCCTTCAGGCTTGAGACTGTATCCAAACGCAAAGTTTCAGCCTCGGCCACCTTCAGTTTGAAATCGATGTACATCGGCAGATAATCCTCAACCGTCTGTCCCTTATCACTCAAATTGCTGTTGTTCTTGTTGAATGCATATTCAAATTCCGAGCGGCGCACCTCCTTGCCGTTGACCTTCAAGAGCACAGGATCAGAGACCTGACCCATCGCGAACAAAGGCAACACGAGCAAAAATGCAACAATTCTATTAATTCTCATCTATTTATTATTATTCGGGACGACTGTAGTTTGGAGCTTCACTGGTTATGGACACATCATGCGGATGGCTTTCAAGAACACCGGCATTTGTTATGCGCACGAACTTGGCATTGTGGAGAGCCTTGATATCCTTGGCACCACAGTAGCCCATTCCTGAACGCAGACCTCCTACAAGCTGGTATATAACCTCGAACAGTGTTCCCTTATAAGGAACGCGAGCAGCGATACCCTCGGGAACAAGTTTCTTCTTGTCGGCAGTATCAGCCTGGAAGTAGCGGTCTTTTGAACCGTTCTCCATAGCCTCGAGAGAACCCATACCGCGGTATGACTTGAACTTACGGCCATTGAAGATGATGGTATCACCGGGAGACTCCTCTGTACCGGCAACAAGCGAACCGATCATTACACAGTAACCGCCCGCAGCAAGAGCCTTGACAACATCGCCCGAATAGCGCAGACCGCCATCGGCAATCAAGGGCACGCCAGTTCCCTCAAGTGCCTTTGCCACATCATACACGGCCGACAACTGAGGTACACCGACACCGGCAACCACACGTGTAGTACATATTGAACCGGGACCTATACCGACCTTTACGGCATCGGCACCAGCCTCTGCCAACATCTTTGCAGCCTCACCGGTCGCAACATTTCCGACAACGATGTCTATCTGCGGATAAGCGGCCTTTGCCTCCTTCAGCTTCTGCACTACACCGGCAGAATGACCATGGGCTGTATCTATAATGATTGCATCGACACCGGCTTCTACAAGAGCCTTTATACGGTCCATTGCATCAACAGTCACACCCACACCGGCAGCCACACGGAGACGGCCTTTGCTGTCCTTGCAGGCCATAGGCTTATCCTTGGCTTTTGTAATGTCCTTGTATGTTATAAGACCTACGAGTTTGCCGTCAGAATCGGTAACAGGCAGTTTCTCTATCTTGTTCTCTCGGAGAATCTTTGCAGCAGACTCCATGTCGGTCTTCTGGTGAGTAACCACAAGATTGTCGGCTGTTGTCATAACCTCGCATACCGGGCGGGTCATGTTTGTCTCGAAACGGAGGTCACGGTTCGTTACAATGCCGACAAGTTTCTTCTCGCCATCGACAACCGGGATTCCGCCGATATGGTATTCGGCCATTATGTCAAGAGCATCCTTAACCGACGCCTCTGCCAGAATAGTGACAGGGTCATATATCATTCCGTTCTCGGCACGCTTCACGATAGCCACCTGATGTGCCTGCTCGGCAATGGACATATTCTTATGAATGACACCGATACCGCCTTCACGGGCAATGGCGATTGCCATCTTCGCCTCGGTAACAGTATCCATGGCAGCAGTCACAAAAGGTACATTAAGTTCTATGTTCCTTGAGAACTTCGTTTTCAAGGAAACCTCTTTCGGCAGGACCTCTGAGTATGCGGGAATAAGCAACACATCATCATAAGTCAAACCATCCATTACAATTTTCTCTTTTATAAAATCATTCATAAGACTATATGTTTTTTATTTATTTCACATCTATCAATTACCCATCTCCGAGATGAACTTGACACGCACAAGACGTATCTCCTCCTCGGTATATTCACCGCCGAGTTCCTCTATCGCTATATCGATGTTGTCAGTGTCGGAACTCTTGAAGTAATCATATATTTCATAAAGATTTTCCTCGTCAAGAATCTCCTCAAGGAAATAATCTATGTTAAGTTTCGTGCCCGAATAGACTATTGACTCGATATCATCGAGAAGCTCATCGAACTCGACACCCTTGCTGATGGCAAGGTCATCAAGCGCGACTTTACGGTCAATCGCGTTTATTATAGCAACCTTCAGTTTCGATTTGTTCGCAACCGTACGTATGCGTATATCCTCGGGGCGGTCTATTTCGTTCTCTTCGCAGTGACGCTTGATGAGCGCGCAGAACTCCTCGCCATAACGCTTGGCCTTGCCCTCACCCACACCGGGAATGTTCTTCATCTCCTCTATAGTTATCGGATATGTAGTAGCCATTGCCTCGAGGGAGGGATCCTGGAATATCACGTAAGGGGGAAGTTCAAGCTGCTTGGAAAGCTTCTTGCGAAGATTCTTCAACATCGCATAGAGTTCCGGGTCAACCGCGAAGGAAGTACCGGTCTGCACAACCGTCTCCTCCTCGTCAAAATCCCTGTCCTCCACAATCTTGAACGATGTCGGCTTCTTCAGGAATGCATTGCCGGCCTTTGTCACCTTGAGCGTACCGTAGTTCTCAACATCCTTGTCAAGATAGCCCGCAATAAGAGCCTGACGTATTACGGCATTCCATCGCTTCACATCCTCGTCGTCGCCGCAGCCGAAGCACTCCAGCTCATCATGTTTATGGGAAAGGACGTCGGCAGTCTCCTTACCCATAAGTATATCTATTACATAATCTGTCTTGAAATTCTCTTTCAAAGCTAGCACTGTCTCCAGGACAGCCTCTAGCAAATCCTTTGCCTCCACCTGCTTCTTCGGGGTGCGGCAATTGTCACAATTTCCACAATTTTCCACGTCGTAATTCTCACCAAAATAATGTAACAACAATTTTCTTCGGCACACAGATGATTCTGCATACGCAGTAGTCTCATGCAACAGCTGACGCCCGATATACTGTTCCGCGAGTGGCTTTCCTTCGAGGAATTTTTCCAGTTTCTGCAAATCCTTGCTGTTATAGAACGCAATGCACTGTCCTTCGCCTCCGTCACGGCCGGCACGCCCGGTCTCCTGATAGTAACCTTCGAGGCTTTTAGGAATATCATAATGTATCACATAGCGTACATCGGGCTTGTCTATACCCATGCCAAAAGCTATCGTAGCGACGATGACATCAATCTTTTCCATTATGAAGTCATCTTGAGTCTGCGATCTGACGGCCGATTCCATACCGGCATGGTAGAATTTTGCCGAAATCTCATTGGCCTGCAATATTTCAGCCAGTTCCTCAACCGTCTTACGGCTCAGGCAGTAGATGATGCCCGACTTCCCGGGATTGGACTTTATGAACTTGATTATCTCCTTGTCAACATCCTTCGTCTTGGGACGCACCTCATAATAGAGGTTCGGACGGTTGAACGAAGATTTGAAATCAGGAGCATCCTGTATCCCGAGATTCTTCTTTATGTCATCACGCACCTTTGTCGTGGCTGTAGCCGTAAGGGCTATGACCGGTGCACGTCCTATCTCATTTATTATTGGGCGTATGCGACGGTATTCGGGACGGAAATCGTGTCCCCACTCCGAGATACAGTGCGCTTCGTCTATTGCATAGAACGATATTTTAATACTTTTCAAAAATTCGACATTATCCTCCTTCGTCAACGACTCGGGAGCCACATAGAGCAGTTTTGTCTTGCCGGAAAGCACATCAGCCTTCACCTCCTCAATTGCCTGCTTCGAGAGCGACGAATTGAGGAAATGGGCAACGCCATCCTCTTCATTGAGGTTCCTTATGGCATCGACCTGATTCTTCATCAAGGCAATCAGCGGCGATATCACTATTGCCGTGCCGTCCATAACGAGTGACGGCAACTGGTAGCACAAGGACTTTCCGCCGCCTGTAGGCATCAGCACGAAAGCGTCATTCCCTGCAAGCAGGTTCTTTATGACAGCCTCCTGATCCCCCTTAAACGTATCGAAACCGAAGTTCTCTTTGAGAACGTCTGTCAAATTACACTTCTTCGTCATTTTACAATATGCCTATTTGAAAACAAAGTTATAAATATATCAATTAAACGCACAACTTTTTTCAAATATATTTTTTCAAAATATTGCAAAAACGAAGGAAAAGCAAAATTTGTTTTGATTTTCAAAGCGGAAACATCAAGGAGATGAACCGCCATCACGGACAATTTGTAAACAAACGGCGGGATTCCGAATCCCGCCGTTTGTTTACAATGCCGCAACATCAAACAGCCATGGTCGTGGATTTCTCCACCTGTTTCCTTGCATACTCCTTGGTAATCCTGCAACTCTTGGCACCGCTTGAAGGCACCTCGAACATCTTGTCCATCATGATGGTCTCGACAATCGAGCGCAATCCTCTGGCTCCAAGCTTGTATTCAACAGCAGTGTCCACTATATAGTCAAGCGCAGCCGGTTCAAACGACAGTTTGACACCGTCCATTTCCATAAGCTTCACATACTGCTTTATAATGGAATTCTTAGGTTCTGTAAGAATATTGCGCAAAGCGTCACGGTCAAGAGGACGCAATGACGTTAGAATCGGCAGACGTCCGATTATTTCCGGTATGAGTCCGAACGAGCGCAAATCCTGAGGTGCTATATAACGCATCATATCCCCCTTGTCAACATTCATGTTGTTCTGTACGGAATTATATCCCACTACATGCGTGTTGAGACGCTGGGCTATTTTCTTTTCTATACCGTCGAAAGCACCGCCGCAAATAAATAGAATATGTTTCGTGTTGACAGGAATCATCTTCTGCTCCGGATGCTTGCGTCCACCCTGCGGCGGAACATTCACTACAGAACCCTCGAGAAGTTTAAGGAGTCCTTGCTGTACACCCTCGCCGCTGACATCGCGTGTTATGGACGGATTGTCACTCTTACGGGCAATCTTGTCAATCTCATCAATGAAGACAATACCGCGTTCAGCCTCCTCGACGTTGTAGTCGGCAACCTGAAGCAGACGCGTAAGGATGCTTTCAATATCCTCGCCGACGTAACCGGCCTCGGTAAGCACTGTAGCATCGACAATGGTGAAGGGGACCTTAAGAAGGCGCGCGATGGTCCGCGCCAGCAATGTCTTTCCGGTTCCGGTGCTTCCCACCATGATGATGTTGCTCTTCTCAATCTCAACCTCATCGTCACTCCCCTGCTGCATCAGACGTTTATAGTGGTTATACACCGAAACGGCCAATGCGCACTTTGCCTCGTCCTGCCCTATGACATACTCATCGAGAAAAGCCTTTATCTCCTTCGGCTTCGGCAACTCCTTCATCTCGAAGTCACTCTTCTGCAGAAGAGCCTCCTCACGCAGAATCGTATGGGCCTGCTCGACACAGTCGTTACATATATATCCGGTCATACCGGTCATGAGCAGAGCCACCTGATCCTCGGTTCTGCCACAGAAACTGCATCTTTTCTTATCTTTGCCTGCCATACGGTTTACTTTTTGCGTGTAAGCACACGGTCAATCATGCCATACTCCTGAGCCTCGACTGCAGTCATCCAGTAGTCGCGGTCACTGTCGGCCCATACCTTATCGAAAGGTTGCTTGCTGTGGTCGGATATAATAGTATAGAGTTCGGTCTTCAATTTCTGTATCTCACGCGCGGTAATCTCAATGTCACTTGCCTGACCCTGAACGCCACCGAGCGGCTGATGTATCATTACACGACTGTGTGTGAGCGCAGAGCGTTTGCCCTCGGCACCCGAAACAAGGAGCACTGCAGCCATGCTCGCTGCCATACCCGTACAGATTGTTGCCACATCGCTGTTTATGAACTGCATAGTGTCGTATATACCCAGACCGGCATATACAGAACCGCCTGGAGAGTTTATGTATATCGATATATCCTTGCCGCTATCCACAGAATCGAGATAGAGCAACTGCGCCTGCAGGGTATTTGCGGTATAATCGTCAATCTGTGTTCCGAGGAAGATGATACGGTCCATCATAAGGCGCGAGAAGACATCCATCTGGGTCACATTGAGCTGCCTCTCCTCCAGAATATAAGGATTAAGATACTGCGCCTGTGCCTTTATTACATCGTCAAGCACCATACTGCTCATTCCGAGGTGCTTCGTGGCATATTTTCTAAAATCATCTCTTTCCATACCAATTTTAGCATTTATGGTTAATAAAAGTTCCGGCCTATCGGGCAAAAAGCCAATAGGCCGGAACATATACCCGTATTCTTATCTATTAAGCGTTTTCAGATACCTTTTTGTTGAAATCCTCAACTGAAATCTTCTCCTCGTTGAGAGTTACAGTATCCTTGATAGCCTTGATGAGCTTTACATCCACAGCGCGGTTGATGAGAGCCTCGCGTGTCTTCTCCTGCTTGAGCATTTCCTTTGCATAGTTCTCGAGAAGATCGTCGGGCACGTTTGCCATACCGTACTGAGCGAACTGGTCGCGTGTAGCATCCTTGGCAACACCGAGAACGTCATTGTCGTCAATCTTGACCTCGAACTTCTTCGCCAACTGCTCCTTGATAAGATGCCATCTCAGTTCTGTAAGGCTCTTCTGGAAGTCCTCCTCGCTTACAGCCTCTGCACCTTCAGCCTTGTTTGAATCCATTATACGACGAAGAATATCCTCGTTGAAATCGAGCTTGCCTACCTTCTCCATAAGATACTCGCGTACATCCATCAACAGCTTGTAGTCACTCTCAACCTCGAAACGACTCTCGAACTGCTCGGCAATCTTAGCACGGAAGCCAGCCTCATCAGTAACAACATCCTTACCGAAAGCTGCATCAAAAACATTCTGGTTCAACTCGCTTGCAACAAAGCGTGTAATTTCTGTAACAGCATATGTAAACTCACCGTTGTGTGCAGCGACCTCATTCTTTTCAACTTTAAGGAGTGAAGAAAGCTCTGCTTCGTTTCCATCAAAGGCTACTGAAGGGTTGAATGTTATCACATCATTCACTTTAGCACCGGCAAAGAGAGCCTTCTGCTCATCATTCTTCATGTAAGAAGGCATCATCACAGCCTCACGTACCACTACGCCATCCTCTACAGATTCTGTAAGAGTACCCTTGAGCATATCACCGTTCTCGTAAGCCTCTACCTGCTTGTACTCGCCGCAACGCTGCGCATAAGCATTAACCTGACCTTCGATCATCTCATCGGTAGGCTGTATTCTGTAGTAAGCCAACTTGTCGTTCTTGTCGAGGACTGCATCAAACTTAGGAGCGAGAGCAATCTCGAACTCGAATGTAAAATCCTTGTCTTCGGCCATATTGATGCCAGCCTGCTGTGCCTCAATGGGAAGAGGCTCGCCAAGCATATCAACCTTGTTTTCTCTGATATACTCAAAAATCTTCGTCTGCAAGAGTTTGTTTATCTCCTCGGCCTTTACAGCTGTACCGTACTGCTTCTTGATAAGACCCATAGGAACCATACCCGGACGGAAACCCGGGATATTCGCCTTCTGGCGGAAGTTTTTCAACTGCTTCTCTACCAATGCAGAGTAGTCGGCCTCCTGGATTGTCACAGAGAGGATTGCGCTTGTAGCGCCCTGATTGTTAAGTGTAAATTCCATTTATAAAATTTTTAATGTTTTTCAAGCCACTGTAGTCCGCGCCGCACGGGCACACTACACACCTTAATTTAAGGCGCACAAAAATACAACAAGTTGAGCACAAAATCAAGTAAAAAACAATTTTGTTGACAACTTACACAAAACAAAAGGGGCAATAACCACACTTTGCTGTCATTTTGCAAGCTTTTATGGCAACAACAAATAGATCATCTGACAATGGTTTTCTTGCCTCCGACAATGTATATACCGGCTTTCGGATTCTTCACCGGCCGGCCACTGAGGTCATACATTCCCTTGTCGGGCGAATCAGTCTCCACACTCTCCACAGCGTCTATGAAAGTATCACTGCCAGGAACGCCGACAGTCAAGACAAATGGACAATTCCACACATTCCTGTCCTCATAGAGTTCTGTCACGTTGAGATTGAACTCAGCAGCGTATCCTTCGGGAGCAGCCTCATCTACAACAACCTTGAAACTTTTTGTAGATTCTGCACCGACAGGCAGATAACTCATTCCTACATTGCCGGTCATAACCGTAACATAAGGACTTGTGGTTGTAAGTACAAGTGTGCTTCTCGACTTCTGCTCATACTTTCCATTATTGACCATGGTAATATCAAGAACATTCTCACCAACAGCCAATACATCCGGAACAACAGACTTTATCTTGACACTGTAATCGGCCTTGCCGGTAACAGCTATTACCTCCTCGGAACGCTCATACTCTTTGCCATTATACACAGCCGCAACAGAATAATGGTATTCAGTATCGGCAGAAAGGCCGCTGTCAACATAAGACAACGTTTTGGTTTCAGCAATACAGATGCCATCACGGTAAACATTATATCCCTGTGCATTCACAACAGCGTTCCACGAGACATTCACAACCGATGCGCCTACAGAAGTTGCAACCACATTCTCCGGCGCCGACAACGGATTACCCTCTACCGCCAACGAAAAGCGGCTGTAATTATCATAAACGAACTCACTTGAGACATCTATGACATTGTGAAACATTACATCATCAACGTGCAGTATGTACACATCATAGCCATAATCCAATGAAGCCCATTGCTCATCGGTAAAGAAATGACGTATTGCCACATAAATATCTTTTCCCTCATAACCTGCCAGGTCAACGGAATACTCAATCCACCCGTCGCCATCACTCTTTGTTATACTCCACTCTTCAACCATCCTGAAATCAGAAGCAGAGCTGTTGCCGGCCTCGGACACAGCAACGCCAAAGTGTTCACCGAACCATGTACTTGAATGTACGCGTGCCCAAAAACTGAATTTGCCGCCTGCAGCAACCCTTACTTTGGGAGAAACAAGGTAGTTGTCAACAGGAACAGAATACTCCATCATCGATGCCTGGCAATAAGTCTCGCTCATCAGCTGCCCAACACCGGAGTGTGCATCGCCAACAGCCTCAACCCTGTGCAATCCAAAAGCCGATGAGTGCCACCATGGGTGGTTACGGCCATCATTGCTTGCATCAAAAGTTGTCCACCCTGCGAAACCATCTTTCACATAGCCGTCACTGTCCAGACCGGCTTCAAACTCACAGACAAAACTTTCGACTGTAGTATAATTGCCGGGAGTTGCATATACATCAAAGTTCACCGGTGTGTTGTCGGGTATTGACTCATCAATATCCACAACAAACTCCACCGTTTGCACATCACCGACATTCATAACACCAAGTTCTGCCTCATCGTCAACCATTGTCACATAGGGCGATGAAGTTGTCATTTTCACCTTCGTTCCGGCAGTTGTTGCAACCGTTCCGTTATTTGTCATCTCAACACTTATCACCACACCCTTACCCGGTTTCACAATGCCGGGTGAACTTGAACGATATACGATCTTTGCACTATTGTCGAACGCAACAATCACATCGTCATTCCACTCATTAACCCCATCAGAGGTGGTTATTTTCATATAGGCGGTGTGACCATTGGGAGCATTATCACTCACATTTATAGCAAAGACTCCCTCTGCTCTTTCACCCGCCGCAATTTCTCCGTGGTTCACCACGCCATCCAAAACAGTAACATAAGGGTCGGTTGTTGAAAGAACAGAACTTACATTACCTTTGCTTGTACCTTTACCGGTATTCGACACTATAAAAGCAATTTCTTTATCACCACCGGCAGGCATTGACTTTGGCGAGTATCTCTCCAGCTTGATATAAGGCTGCGCATTTTCGGCAGTGATGCTGTTTATTGCAGCAAGAGCGTCGATGCGTCCCGAGCCGGTGAAGTTATTCTTTGTGTCCGAGAGTTTCTTTGCAGTAGTTTCAATTGTCTCGCATATCTGCGCCGGAGTCAGTGAGGGGTTCTTCTCAAGCATCAGCGCAATGACACCTGCCACACAAGGTGTTGCCTGGGACGTTCCGGACATATATTTATATTTGTCATTCTCATCGTGTTTCAAAGAGTATATCAGGTCTCCGGGCGCGGAAATGTCGGGGCGTATAAGACCAATATGTTCTGCATCATATAAATAATCTCCAAAGCTTGTACTTTGCCAGGTCACAGGTCCCTGCGATGAAGAACTCACATACTCATCTTTTGCATTTACCGAGCCCACACAAATAACACTCGTCAAACCGCCGGCATTCACTAGCTGGTCGGGATGCAGATAGGGAGGCGGACAAGCCGCAGGATAATCTACATTATTAGGAGCACCGTAGCTGTTGCCGTCGTTTCCTGCCGCAGCACACACCGGCACACCAAGAAGCAACGTATTTTCAAAAGTTCTTCTCAACAACACAACATCAGTTTCACTTATCTGCGACTGTTTGAAACCCAATGACATGCTGAGCACATCGGCTCCGTTCTCAATGGCAAATTCAACACCAGCCATCATCTGCGCAGGAGTGCCACCGCCGGTACGGTTCACCACCTTAACGGTCATAAGCGTTGCATCGGGAGCAACACCCGTCACATTACCTACTGTTCCGTCACCGCACACAATTCCGGCGCAATGCGTTCCGTGACCATAATCATCTTTTATATCAGAATTTTTGGAGATAAAATTCCAGCCGTTGATTAAATCATCTTTCTCGCCGTCGCCATCAGTATCGGCATATCCTTGCCACAAATGGTCTTTAAGGTCATAATGGTCGGGATTTGTTCCTGAGTCCAATATTGCCACAACTACATCCTTTCCAGTGTAGCCCTGCGCCCAAACATCATCGGCATTGACTTGTATGACATGAGGAGTCGCACTGTGCGACGATGCGGGTGAAACATACTGCTCGGCAGCGACAGTCCCAACACTTTCAATGACTTGCAGTTCTTTGTTCAGACCAATCATAAGCACATCGGGGTGCGAAGCCAACGCTGCAACAACATCTTTTGTAACGTCGCAACTAATGGCATTTGCTACCCAATAGTTGGTAATATTAGCAGCCTTACCCTCGGCCATTGCCTCACGCAAATAATCAAGCACACTGGCTTGCCTATACTTTGATTGCTTTTTCAACTCGTTAGCAACAAGCACTTTTGCCGTCTTATTGTCTTTTGCCCTGGCCGCAAGTGCTTTCATCCGCGCCGGCTCAGTTTGAGATTTAAGTATTATGTTGACACTTAACCTCTCGCCGGAATTTTTGGAAAGTACAGATTGCAGTTCCTTATCAACAACATGATACTGTTGAGCATGACAAATAGGGCAGAGACACAAAAGTAATGCAACTGCCAATGTTTTTACCTTTTTCATAGATATTGATTCCTATAAAACAATGTTCATGATGAATCAGATTTGAAATTCCCTTTTCCTCAGCACGAAATCACGACCAAGATATTTCTCGCGTACAATAGGATTTTCGGCAAGCACTTCTGGGGTTCCCTCAAAGAGAATACGGCCTTCAAACAGAAGATAAGCACGGTCAGTGATGCTCAACGTCTCCTGCACATTATGGTCAGTGATAAGGATACCGATGTTCTTGTCCTTCAGTTTCCAAACAATATACTGTATATCCTCCACAGCTATGGGATCGACACCGGCAAACGGTTCGTCAAGCATTATAAACTTAGGGTCTATGGCAAGGCAACGGGCAATCTCGGTTCGCCTGCGCTCACCACCCGAAAGACGGTCTCCAAGATTCTTGCGTACCTTCTGGAGGCGGAACTCCTCAATAAGGCTTTCGAGTTTCTCTTTCTGATACTCCTTCGGTTTCCCTGTCAACTCAAGCACCGAAGCTATATTATCCTCGACACTGAGCTTGCGGAAAACGCTTGCCTCCTGTGCAAGATAACCGATGCCCGCACGTGCGCGCTTATAGACAGGGAATTTAGTTATCTCTTCGTCATTCAAGAATATGCGCCCGCCATTAGGGACCACAAGACCTGTAGTCATGTAGAACGATGTCGTCTTACCTGCTCCATTGGGGCCCAACAGGCCTACAATCTCGCCCTGCTTTACATTGAACGACACATCATTCACCACCGTACGCTTGCCGTATTTCTTCACAAGACCTTCGGTGCGCAAGACCATTGACTCACCCGAATTGTTGATATTCTCCTCTGCCATATTGATATAAACGCTATTTGACGGCTAAGATAATGCATTTTTGCCGTACTCACAAAAAAAGTGCCGTTTATTGGGATAAATGGCAGGCCGGAGCGATTGACAGAAGCAGTTTTAATTCATATCGCGGAGCGAAGCATACGGTTTCGGTATAAAATTTAAACAGCTTCTTAGACAAAAAGATGCACAATAAAAACAAAAATTGTACCTTTGCCCCATAAACGCGCCGTTCAGCACGGCGCATACGACAGCACTGAAATGGTTTTAACAGACTCTATAAGGACATTCGGAAGATATTTGATGCTCATGAAGCAGGTACTCTCCGTGCCGCAACGCTGGAGAATATTCTTCCGCCAGACACTCCGCGAGGTTTACAAGCTCGGAGTGAGCTCAATCCCCATTGTGCTGCTGATATCCGTATTCATCGGTGCGGTGCTCTGCATACAGATGAAGACGAATGTAGAGAGCCCGTGGATGCCCAAGTTCATTACAGGATATGCCACCAGAGAGGTACTGCTTCTCGAGTTCTCGTCATCCATAATGTGTCTGATACTTGCAGGAAAGGTAGGCTCGAACATAACGTCCGAGATTGGAACAATGCGCGTAACGCAGCAGATTGACGCGCTGGAAATAATGGGAGTCAATTCGGCTAATTTCCTTATCCTACCCAAAATAGCGGGACTGGTAACAATGATTCCTATACTGGTAATATTCAGCATGGCGGCAGGCATAGCCGGAGCATACGCCATGGCGGAATTTTCGGGATTCATGACACCGGAGGACCTGACCGTAGGATTGCAGTACGAGTTTGACGAATGGTACATAGGCTACAGCATCATAAAGTCCATAGCCTTCTCATTCATAATAACATCGGTCTCCTCGTTCTACGGATACACCGTAACAGGCGGTTCCATTGAGGTAGGCAAAGCAAGCACGAACTCCGTCGTAAGTTGCAGCGCGCTCATACTGTTCTTCGACATAGTACTAACGCAAATACTCATGTGATGATAGAAGTCGGCTCCATATTCAAGGAATTTGACGGCAAAGTGGTTCTCGAGGATATAAGTTCCACATTCGGTGAAGGAAAAACAAACCTCATCATAGGCCAGAGCGGTGCCGGCAAAACTGTATTGCTGAAATGCATCGTAGGGCTTATGCAGCCAGACAAGGGGAGCATTTACTATGACGGACGCGAGATATCGAAGCTCAACAAGAAGGAGCGTCTCGCATTGAGACGCGAAATGGGCATGCTGTTCCAGAATGCCGCACTTTTCGACTCCATGAGTGTGTTGGAGAATGTAATGTTCCCACTCGACATGTTTTCGGGAATGACATACAACGAAAGGCTTCGGCGCGCAAGATTCTGCTTGGAACGCGTGAACCTTCTTGATGCCCAAGGGAAAAGCCCTGACGAGTTGTCGGGCGGCATGCAGAAACGTGCAGCCATAGCAAGAGCCATAGCCATGGAACCCAAATACCTCTTCTGCGACGAGCCGAATTCGGGCCTCGACCCCCAGACATCGCTCATAATAGACGAACTGATACACGGAATCACCGAAGAGTACAACATCACCACCATAGTGAACACACACGACATGAACTCTGTGATTGGAATTGGCGACCATATACTCTACCTTGCAGGCGGAAAGCTCGCATGGGAGGGGGACAAGACACAGGTTCTCGACAGCGGAAACGAACAGCTCGACAGTTTCCTCTTCTCAAGCGAAATCCTGCGCAAGGTACGCAACAGGAAACTATAGTATATTACTCGAAATACAACGACAAGATTATCATTTTGCTCGTCACCCTATCGACCGACTGGGTGAATTTCATATAATTGGCATCGAGCAGGTCCTTGCGCTCCTTTTCAAGGACATCGAGAAGACTGAAGGCGAATTTGACTTCGGGAATAAGTTTGAAGAAGGGCAGATAGAAATCACATCCCATACCCACCTCGACCATAAAGTCGAATTTCTTCAGCAACAGCTGTTTCTGCTTCTTTACGGTCAAGTTGACCATAGGGCTTACTCCGGCAGTTATGTACGGGCGATAATTATTGAAGCGTTCCGCACTGTACTTCACGTGGAAAGGCAAAGCAATATATGTTGTCTTTACCTGTTGGCGCGACAGTTCACCGCTATTCTGTTCTCGGAAAAGAATGGTATTCTGCCCGAAGTGCATCGTCGGCAGCGCACGCAGAGAGAAATACTCGCCCAGACGCAGGTCGGCAAGCACTCCAACACTCAAGCCCGGATTATAATTGGCAATGTCGGCGTACCAGACTTCACCGTTGTCCGTCACGAAACCGTTGTTCACGAACTCCATATCCTGAATATGAGTACCCACAAAAAAGCCATAATGCAGACGGCGGTAATCGATATACGGCTTGTTCTGCACCTTACGCTCCTGTGACACCGCTCCGGACGGAATAAGTATCAGGAACAAAAACAGTATGGCGAATGTTCTTTTCATGAATGTTATAATATAACGCGGCATGCAGCCGTATATTGCAAAAATACGAAAAAAAATGGCAAGATGGCGCAACTTTGTAAAAATATGTTAAAACAGACTGTACAAGAGCCGCATATATACAAAAAGCACTATCTTCGCCACGGATAATACAACTTTAAACATTACAACTATGGCTTACGTAATTTCAGACGACTGCGTTGCTTGCGGTACATGTATCGACGAGTGTCCTCAGGGTGCTATTTCCGAGGGCGAGAAGTATTCAATCAATCCCGAACTCTGCATTGATTGCGGTACTTGCGCAAGTGTTTGTCCTTCAGAGGCTATCAGCGAGGGCTAATCACCAGGCAACAGACTGACAAGGGAAAGGACCTCCAAGGCCTTTCCCTTATTTTTTACCATAACAGACCATAAAAAATGAAGAACATTATACACATTATCGCAAAGAGCGCGATAATCACCGCCATAGGCGTCGCATGCTATTTCATATACACGGAACTTATTGTGTAGCTCCACCCGGTAGAAATTGCAGTTTCCGGGCCAACATATATCTATTGTTGCTAATCCTAATACGTCACCGGGCGTACACAATATCCGTAATAACGGATATCGCTGAAGGTATAATAGGTTCCGCTATACATGTAAAGCGCATTGGAGAAACTCTCATAATTGTCAGGTGTAGAACTCCAGTAAGCACCATAATCCCCCTGGGAGCATGGCGATGTCTCCCCGGAAAATATTGCCGGTAAAAATATACTCCTGCTGTTCCTGTTGCTTGTAACCTTGTAACCATTCACACCGTTACGGCTTGTCCATTGCCATGTACAGTTGTCTATAAGTTCCTGCCACTCGGAATTCGTAGGGAGACGCCAGCTACCGCCCCACTTGTTACGTGCCGCGTCGTACTGGGAATCACCGCCTATGTTCCCGAAACGTTTGTCAAACGTTATGCTGTTGAATTCTGTGTAGCTTGACTTTGTCTCCGTCTCACCCCAAGCGTACAGGTCGCCACCTCCCTCGGGGCGGTCTGTTCCAACGTTGCACACAGCCCACTTCACGCTCAGGCCTAAATCGACAAATTCGTGACCGTTTATAAGATTATCTTCGTTAAGGGTCTCTCCTATGACAATCGGCTCATTGCCGAATTCATAGTTGCGCACAACGTCATAATAGCCCTCCTTGCATATTTTTATGGAGTGCCGCCCCTCTTCTACTTCATAGGAATACAAAGGTGTAAAACCGACTTCAGTACCATCGACATAGACAGTTGCCCCACTCGGGACGGTAGTTACCGTGAGTTGGGCACAACTCTTCTGCACCGACACAGGCGCACTCCCTTCCGCAGTTTCTGCATTTTCTTCACTGCCTGTACCGGGAATAAAAAGAAATGCCACCAATGCCGCAGCAAGAAGAACTACGCACAAGATTGTGAGCACCGGCTTTTTGGACTCCCGGCCAGTGTCATTGCCCGAGATTCCGGGTGCCTCTTCTACGTTTTCAAATGAAGATACGGAAGAGGGGAACTCGTTTAGGGATGTGGCATCACTCTCATCTTCAGCCCCTTTGCTTTTATCTTTTGGAAATTCTCCAACCTCGAAAGGGGGAGTAACAGCATCGTCGCTGTTCTCTGAGCCCACGGTTTTCTTCATCGGCTGTTCTATCCCAGCGCAAGTTTCTCCGTTGTGACCTCGCAAATTCCCGTTTTCACCTTTCAGCTTATCAAGGAACTCTTCTATGCTCTGGGGGCGCATACGCACGACGGGCTGCATGGCGGCAGTCACCGTTTGGCGCGTTATACTGGAGATTCCGGCAGGCAGTTCGGGCAGGCCGAAATTCATGACCTCACTTGCCTTCGGCGGACGCTTGCCTGTAAGCAAGAAGAAGAGTGTCGCTCCAACCGCATATATATCCGTTGTCGGGGCGAAAGCCTTCATTATTCCCGCATCATACTGCTCCAACGGGGCATATCCCTCGCTAATGCCTATGCTGGCACTGCTTGTCTGGGCACCATTCTCGTCATAATGCTTTGAGATGCCGAAGTCTATAAGCACTGCTTCGCCCTTCTTGTTCAGCATTATGTTGGCAGGCTTTACATCGAGATGCAGAAGGTTACTGCCGTGAATTTCACACAACGCGCCGGCTATCTGGCGGATATAACCCAATGCCACATCCTCGGCGAGCGGACCGTCCTCCTCTACAATAGCCTTGAGACTCTTGCCCTCAAGATATTCCATGACATAGTACGCTGTGCCGTTATCCTCAAACACATCGTATATTCTTGTGATATTACCGTTGTCAAATGATGCTATCAGGCGTGCCTCCTTCATGAACTTCTGGCGATAACGCTCAACAAGTTCACGGCTGCCGACAGACGGCACCGAGACCTGCAAGGTATCGGAATCACGATTACAGTGCTCTTTCATAAAGAACTCCTTGACTGCGACCTTGCGACCAAGAGAGGTCTGCTCTGCAAGGTAGGTTATTCCGAAACCACCCTGCCCGATAACTTTTTCTATTCTGTACTCACCGCGTTTAAGGAGAGAACCTTGTTTCAACTGCATAGTGTCTGTTTTCTGTTTGCCGATGTAAAGATAACACAAAACCGACATTCACGAAAATTTATAAGCCTTCGGCAATGCCACAATCCCCAAAATGGTCAGTATATATGTAATGACACCGGCCTTGAGACCGGTGTCATTACATATATGGACATTCATATTACTTCATTTTCTCCTCTACAAGTTCCTTCATTTTCTGACCGCGGAGGTCGCGCTTCACGATTGTGCCGTCGGGAGCAAAAAGGATAATCTGTGGGATACCCTTGATGCCGTACAGGTCGGTAGCATTGTCCTTGTTGTCGCGCGGTATGAATATCTGGGGATATGTGATACCCTCCTCTGTCAGAGCGGCCTTGAACTTTGCCTCCTCGTCCCAAACGTTGACACCGAGAACCATGAAGTTGTCACCACCGAACTTGTTCTGCAGCTCTATGAGGTTAGGAATCTCGCCCTTACAGGGACCGCACCAGCTTGCCCAGAAATCAACAAGCACATACTTGCCCTTACCTACATAGTCGGACAACTTTGATGCGGCACCATCAACGGTATAACCGCTGAAGTCAACGAACATCTTTCCGGGCTGTGTAGCCTCGGCCTTGAGAAGTCCCTCGCGCCCGGTTCTGATAGCAGCAATCTTGTCTGCATACTTTACCTTGCCGATCATTGTATCGAGCTCGCCAAGAGAAGGATAGAACTGGCCTGCCACCATGGCAAGGATGTATGCTCCTACCATATTGTCCTTGTTATCCTCAATACCCTTGCGGTAGATATCATAGATTTTCTCTATCTCGGGTTCCAGAATCGCGGCCATTTCGGTCTGTGACTTGCCCTCGGCCTGATATTGCCTGATTTTAGCGTTCAATTTATCACCGGCCTCGGCCACTGCGCTCTCAATCGCTGCAAGATCGTTGTTCATACCACCGTTAACGTCTTCAACCTTAACCGCCTGTGAAGAAACCTCGACATTCACATTTGAACCCGGACGCACCAGAATATATATCTTACCCCTTCTTCTGCCGGCCTTCATCTCGTAAAGGGCATCGCCCTTTACATCGCCCGAGAATGCGAACTTGCCGTTCTCCACAACACAAGAGTCGCTATAAGTAAGCGTATTCTGGTCAATAAGATAAACCTTCTTGCCTTCAAGGCTGGAATCGGCAGAACCGTTGACTGTATAGTTCTGCGCTGTGGCAGTGAGAGCCATTGCTGACAAAGCCAAAATTGATAAAAATCTCATAATATTTTTGATTTGTGTTAATATTTGCACTTCAACTGCGCGAAGTTAAGGCATTTTGCCGAGACTTTCCCTGTATTTACAATATTTAAGAAGTCGATTGGAACAGCTTCACTTTCAAATGAGCATCTATTATTCGGCATCCAATGTCACATACCCTATTCGCGCACCATTCTTGCCCATCTGCTGCACAATGACACTGTCTCCGTCAATGTTGCTGTAATAGAGCGGTTTTTCGAAAAGATTGTGAGAATGTCCGCCAAGTATCACGTCTATACCCCTTGTATTGGCAACAAGAAACTCGTCATTGTATTCACCGTTACCGCGCCAGCCAAGATGAGACAGACAAACTATCACATCGCAGCCCTCTTTCTGCAGAGCCTCGACAGCAATCTCTGCAGCCTCAACCGGGTGTATAAACCTTATGCCGGCACAGTTACGGTTCGACACAAGCCCCGAAGGGTCGGGCGAGAGGCCGAAGATACCGACGCGTAAACCGGCACGTTCAATCACCGTATAAGGATTCACGACACCTTCGCACGCAGTGCCGGTAAAATCGTAGTTGGCACATACGAACGGGAACGAGGCTTTGCCAGCAATTTCCGCAAGGTTCACGACGCCATAATCCAATTCATGGTTTCCTATAGTACACGCGTCATACCCCATGGCATTCATCAATTCCACCTCGAATGCACCGTGGTGTATGTAATAGTAGAGCGACCCCTGTGAGAAATCGCCGCAGTCGAGAAGCAACACATTGTCCCTCCCTATGGAATCGATAAGATGCTCGAGCTGAAGGGCACGGTCAACTACGCCGGGGACACCGTTCTTGCTGTCAATGAAACTGTGCGTATCGTTCGTGTGAAGCAGAACCAGCCTGTGACTCTGCGAGCCGCATGCAAGCAGCATGAAAAGGAACGGTAGAATGAGTGATTTTTTCATATTGCCGGACTATTTCTTTATCGTTATGCGGCCGTCGCACTCGGGTGAAAGCACTTCACCCCGTGCCGTAAGCCCGCAGATATATTCAACCATGAGGTCACGGACCGTAACGGTTTCGTAAACCTTGCACTCCCCCTTGGCAAACGTGTAGAGTTTGTCATTGCCCTCGGCAAGATAGTTTGACGTTGCGACCCTGTATTTGCGCCCTGTATCTATCGGTTCGCCGTTCACCTTTGCGTCAACCAGTTTGTTGTCCGCAGTAATGACAAGGGTGATTCCGCTGATGGCCTCGCCGCCCACGGCTGCTATATCACGGCAGAGCTGCAGAAGCATTCCGCCGTCGAACGTGACAATAGCCAAGGTGTTGTCGAATGTAAAGACGTCATAAACATCACCAAAGGTGATATCGCCCCTCTTTATGGGCGAACGCAGCCCCCCTTTGTTGGTGACGGCAGCATCGACCGGAAGAGTGCTGTACTTGCGCGCACCTTCGAGCAGCGCGTCTGCCGCGAAGTTCATCATGGGTCTCTCGGGAGCACGGGCAACAAGATCAACGGCGGCATAGCCGAGTACCGGACGCCGGACGCTGTCAACTACAGGTTTTTCCCGTTCAACAAGTCTCCTGACCTCGGGAACACCTCCGGCCTTGCCGCTACGGACAACCGTTATGTTGCCGCCATCTACGGCAATATATGCTCTGCCGACCTTTCCCGACGAACAGGAAACAGCCACTAACAGAGAGAGTATAATGAACAGACTGCTTAAGAAACGCATAAGAAAAAAATTTTTACAGGCCAAAAGTAACACAATTGTCCATAAAAAGCAATTTCTCGAAGAAAATAAGAGGTAAAAGGGAGGCAACATTTGGAAAAACAAGAAATTTGCAATAACTTTGCCGCGCTTTCGGCGTAATCGCTGCCAAGGAAGAGTAACTTGGTATGTTGCGTTTGAATGATTGAACAATTTAACAAATCAAAAAATGGATTTAATTAAAATTGCTAAAGAAGCATTTGCTACTGATGTAAAGCGTGAAATGGAGTTCGGTCCTGGTGACACAATCACAGTAGCTTACAAGATCATCGAGGCAACAAAAGAGCGTATCCAGATGTACCGCGGTGTTGTTATCCGCATCAGCGGCCACGGTAACGAGAAGCGTTTCACAGTACGCAAGATGTCAGGTACTGTAGGCGTTGAGCGTATCTTCCCCCTGAACTCACCTGCTATTGACAGCATCACTGTCAACAAGCGTGGTCGTGTTCGCCGTGCTAAACTTTACTACTTGCGTGCCCTCACAGGTAAGAAGGCCCGTATCAAGGAGATCAAGGCCTAAGCACCTGTCTTGGAACAGAAATAAAAAATGCAGCCCACAAGGCTGCATTTTTTATTTCTCATAAATAGCGGATTGCGGCTCACCGGCAGGCTGCAACGAATTACCCTTTGTCGATGAAGCGGAAGAAGAAATCTTCACTCTACTTTCTCTTCTGCATCGGGGATTGTATTGCTCTCTATAATCTCCTTTGCGCGTTTCTCGTTTTCTTCGTTCACGATGATATGAACCTCGCCGCCATTGGCGGCATAGGACGACGTGACAGCACCGATGGTTTCATCCATTAACGCACACGGAACCGCATTGGCATCGAGCAAGCCCTTTACAAGTTCGGCCTGCCATAAGGTACCGGAAAATACCTTCAGCAATTTTTCTTCACTAACGTCTGACATATTCGAATATTTATAGGTAAAACAATCCGTTCAGCCCTTTTGTTGGAAAATAGACCCGCAACAACAGTCACAGGCACACTGCGAATATCACAAATAAACTTATAAAGAGCAATAGTTCAGCACGAATATAATTTGTTAAAAAGACTTAAAACAACTTTTACGTTCACACATATTGACTACATTTGTAAAACAGGAGAACGCAGAAGTCTCCTGACAACAAGAACAATTTAAATTTTTCGACTATGATAGATGTTAAAGCCTGTTTGAAAGATGCTGAGGAGATGATGCAGATGAGCATCATGCACCTCGAGGACGAGTACTCACACATTCGCGCCGGCAAGGCGAACGTTCACCTTCTCGACTGCGTGAGGGTTAGTTCATACGGTTCGGAGATGCCCCTCAACAATGTTGCGACAATAACCACTCCCGACCTGCGCACAATCGCGATCAAGCCCTGGGACAAG
This sequence comes from Bacteroidaceae bacterium, assembly GCA_045646845.1. Classification (GTDB taxonomy): domain Bacteria; phylum Bacteroidota; class Bacteroidia; order Bacteroidales; family Bacteroidaceae; genus HGM04593. Next base: position 48,243 of record JAZRLO010000003.1, on the reverse strand, counting down.
AACATGATTGCCCCCATCGAGAAGGCCATCATAGATTCGCCCATAGGAATTATGCCGGCCAACAACGGCGAAGTAATCATCATCGCCATCCCCCCCCTCACAGGAGAACGCCGCAAGGACCTTGTAAAGCAGTGCTCACACGAGCTTGAGACTGCAAAAATCAGTATCCGCAACGCCCGCCGCGACGGTATCGACACAATGAAGAAGTCAGTCAAGGACGGAACCCCCGAGGATGTAGCAAAGGACGGTGAGGAGAGCCTGCAGAAGATACACGACAAGTACATCAAGAAGGCCGAAGAGATTTTTGCCGCCAAGGAGAAGGAAATAATGACCGTGTAACCCCCAAGCAGAGTGCAGGGAACAGTCATCAAAAGTTCAGGAAGCGTCTATGGCGTCCGCGCCATGGACGGTTCTGTTGTGGAGTGCAGGGTCAAGGGTAATTTCCGCCTTAAAGGCATAAGGAGCACCAACCCGGTCGCAGTGGGCGACCATGTGGAATTCGACGTGCGCAGCGACGGCACCGCATACATTGTCGAGATTCTTGAACGCAGGAATTACATTGTACGCAAGGCATCGAACCTATCCAAACAGTCGCACATATTGGCTGCCAATCTCGACGTATGCTTCCTTATCGTGACAATAAGCCACCCGGCCACCGCCACGACATTCATAGACAGGTTTCTGGCTGCGGCCGAAGCCTATCGCGTTCCAGTAGTGATTGTATTCAACAAATGCGACCTCTACGGTGATGCCGACAACGAGGAACTGGAATACCTCACGGCTGTTTACGAAAGTATCGGCTACAAGTGCCTGCACACCAGTGCCACTGAAGAAAAAGGCATTGAGGAGCTCAAGGAGATGATGCGCGGCAAGGTTTCACTGCTTGCCGGAAATTCGGGCGTAGGAAAGTCGAGCCTGGTGAATGCCATCTCCCCAGAAATCGCCGCCAAAGTAGGAGAGATTTCAAGGACACACGATACCGGAATGCACACGACAACATACACCGAAATGTTCGAATTCATGCAGGAGAGCTACATCATTGACACCCCGGGTGTAAAGGGTTTCGGCACATTCGATATGGAGGTTGAGGAGATTTCGCACTACTTCGTGGAGTTCTTCGAACTATCAAAGGATTGCCGCTACGGCAACTGCACCCACACCCACGAGCCCGGTTGTGCCGTGCTCGAAGCACTTGAGAGGGGCGAGCTTGCCCCGTCGCGCTACCAGTCATACCTGAGCATGCTCGAGGACAAGGACGAAGGGAAATACAGGGAATCACAGTAACCAAACAAGATATCCGCATGAGGGCGACCCAAAAGCCCTCCTTTTGAACGAGTAATCCCCACCAGAGCTTATTCTGATGGGGATTGCATTCTTTGTAAAAGGACTTTTGAGTCACCCTTTTGTCGCATTAGACTCAATCTACTATGTTATTCCACAATTCTATACCCCTTGTCGGTAAAGAGGGAGACCATTCCATTTTTTGTTGCATGGAACCTGTTACCTTTGAGTTTAATACTTTCAAACTCCACTGGAACAACCATCTTCTTTTTGGTCGTATTATATACACCATACAAACCTTTGCGCCTACAAACAAAAATTTCGTCATTGATACGGGAAATATTGTCATATTTCATTCGCAAAAGGGAACTGGCTGTTTTTCTGCCCCATTTCGAGAGCCCCAGACGCCCACTCTTTCCTCTCGTCAGTTTAAATACCGATTCTATATTCTCGATATCCTTTATGGTACTTATATTCAATCTGATACAAAAATAAACTATTAGTACAGGAGAGAATGGATAAAGTATTGAGAAGATGACACACATAAGTATCAAACGGAACCGTCGCCAGGAAATGAATCTTTTGCGCATGTCCTTGAACTCTGCAAAATCCATCCATTTGACTTTCTGTTCCTGCTTTATTTCCGGTTGAGGTTCAGGAACCACAGGAGTATCAATCACCGTAACGTCATCTATGACAATCTCCGTTTTGCCCATATCGTCGAGCAATTCCATGAACCCCCTTACGCTCTGCGGGCGCATGCGAACTGTTGGCTGCATAGCTGTCTCTATTGCACGTCTCACATTCTGCGAGACATTCGCAGGCAATTCAGGCAAACCAAGATTCATCACCTCACTCGCTTTTGGAGGGCGTGTACCCGTAAGCAGGAAGAAGAGCGTGGCCCCAAGGGCATAGATATCAGTTGCAGGGGTGAATGTTTTAAGTGATGCTGCCTCATACTGCTCAAGCGGTGCATAACCTTCGCTTGTGCCGACAAGACCGCTGCTTGTCTGGGCACCTCCCTCGTCATAGTGCTTTGAGATGCCGAAATCAATGAGCACAGCCTCACCCGAATTGCCAAGCATCACATTCGCAGGCTTTATATCAAGATGCAACAGACCGTTTGCATGAACCTTCTCCAAGGCACTTGCCAACTGGCTGATATAAGTAACAGCTAAAGCTTCGGAGAGGGGGCCACGATTATCGACAAGTTCTTTTAGATTACCACATTCAAAGTACTCCATAACATAGTATGCAGTACCGTTCTCCTCGAACACATCAATAATGGGTACTATATTGCGGTGTTTGAGCCTGCGGATATTGCGTGCCTCCTTAATAAACTTCTTCCGGAAGCCCTCTACAAGTTCACGGCTACCTACTGAACCTACTGACACATTGGAAGTATTGACACCCCTGTTACATAGGTCCTTCATGAAAAACTCCTTTATGGCAACCTTGTCGTCAAGACTTGTCTGCACACCCAAGTAGGTGATTCCGAAACCGCCCTGCCCCAAGACTTTTTCTATTCTGTAACGCCCGCCTTGCAAAAGCGCACCTGACTTTAAATTCATTGTCTGTTATTTTCAGTGTCTGTATTATGTATTTTGAAACCATGCACCCCGGATTATTTGTCTGCTGCATGCGCTGGAGGTGATGCTGTTACAGCGTCACGTTCTTCACCGCTATCGGGTGATTGAGGAACAGCGATGCCTGTTCCCCGAACTTGCCACCGGCCTCAGTTGTACAGAATACAGTGTTGCCGCCCTTTGTACAGAGAGCCTCCATGCGTGGATGCCTTTCAAGATATGACTTCAACGAGGCCGCTACAGCAGCACCTTGCGTCACAAGCTTCACATGCCCGGGCATATGTTTCCTTATCTTATCGAGCAGTATCGGATAATGCGTACATCCGAGAATCACAGAATCGATCTCGGGATCACGTTCCATGAGGTTGTCAATATGGCGTTTGACAAAATAATCGGCACCGTCACTGTCATATTCTCCGGTCTCGACAAGCGGAACCCACATGGGACATGCTTCACCCGTGACCTCTATCTCGGGAAAGAGTTTGCGTATCTCCAGCGGATACGAATGTGACTTTATCGTACCCTCGGTGGCGAGTACACCCACATGACGGCTCTCCGTGATATCGCCGATACACTCCACCGTAGGACGTATTATTCCAAGAACGCGGCGGTTGGGGTCAAGTGAGGGTATATCCACCTGCTGTATTGTACGCAAGGCTTTTGCCGAGGCTGTATTGCAAGCAAGAATCACGAGCTGGCAACCTTGCTGGAAGAGATAACGCACAGCCTGACGCGTAAACTCATACACTACGTCAAATGAGCGCGTGCCATAAGGCGTGCGCGCATTGTCGCCCAAATAGAGATAGTCGTACTGCGGCAAGAGTTTCTTAATCTCGTCATATATAGTAAGACCGCCATAGCCGGAATCAAAGATTCCGATAGGACCGGCCGACTTAGGCAGTTCAATGTAATTCTCCATATTACTAGCAATATTATTGTACAGAGTCCTTTTTCTGTTCCGGCTCCACCGCCCCTGCATCCACATTTGCAGGTACCGCCACGGGGGATTCCTTCTTCTCGTCACACTCCGTAGCATTACCCAGAAGCGATGTGACAGGCACACCGGGGTTCATGGCAACCTTCAGCACCGCATCGGTTATGTCAATACCCCTCTGCGGGTTTATATAACAGTACACACCCGCATCGGTATCTATGGCATAATCGAGAGAATACACTTCGCATACGACCTTCAGAGCCTCGTCGATAACCTTGTACGAGGGTTGATAAAGCGAATCGCGCGCCGCTGCCAGCCATTGCTTCAGCTGACCGCGGAAAGCCACACTGTTATCCACCATCTGCTGGAGTTCACTCTGCCTCTTACGCAGTATCGGTTCGGGGAAACTGCTCTGCCCCTCGAGGAATGCCACATAAAGACGAGTCAATTCCTGCTCGTTGCGTTCAACCTCGTCCCTGCATCTCTTCTTAAGAGCCTCATACTCCTCGGTTGCCTTCCTGTACTGCGGAAGTTCCTTCACCGCCCCGCTACGGCTAAAATGGCCGAAATTGGCCTGTGCTGCACATATTGCCGGAAAAAGGGCAAGCAATATCAATAATTTACGCATAATGTATCAAGAACCTGTTTGGATTTCCTTTATAAAAAAGCTGTAAAACATAGGGGGTTGCAACTGCTCCCGAAAGAAACGATGAGGGTGACCCTAAAGGTCGCCCTCCTGATTTGAAGATGAATGAAAAGATGAGTTCCATGGCATGCAGAGCATGACGTAGAAGTTCACTTTCCAATCATCCTTATTACCCGTTACGACCTGTTTATTTTGCTGGTGCGGCCGCAGGAACTGCATTTGCCGGAATACCCAATTTGGTCTTCACCTTTGCCGAAAGGTCGTCGCACAAAGTGGTGCTTACATACGGCATGCCGCCGGCGAGGTCGAAGATGCATACATACTCACCCTCCTTGCCTACAGCCTCAAGAGCATCGCGCAGAATCTTCTGGATGGCAACCATCTCCTCCTGCTCTGCTCTCTGCAGGTTCGCCTGAATCTCCTGGCCATACTGCTGGATACGCTCCTGCAACTGCATAAGATCCTCATATCTGCGCTCGAGGATGCTCTGCGGAACAGAATCCTTCTGCATCTTCTCGAACTCAGTACCCTTCTTCTCAAGTTCTGTACGCAGACTGTTGAACTCGTCCGTGTACATTTTCTCAAGTTCCTGTATCTTTGTGATAGCCTTTGTATATTCGGGCATCACAGGAATAATCTCTGAAGTGTTAACATAACCGAACTTCTGTGCAAACATGCTCATAGGAGCTACAAGCAGAAGCAAAATCAAAATCTTTTTCATCTTATTGAAATTTTAAATTAAACATTTGTTCTTTACTCTATTTGATATCACTCGGAATAGCCCAATTTCGTCAGGACATCGTTGCTTATGTCTATTGACGGTGCCGAATAGATGAGGCTGCCGGCCGACGAGCGGTCAATGACCATGAGATACTTCTTCGATTCGCATATCTCCTTTACCGCATTGTATATCTCCTCCTGTATTGGAGCCATGAGACTCTCGCGTTTCTTGTACAGTTCGCCCGAAGGACCGAAATACTGGCGTTTGAGTTCACTGGCCTCCTTCTCCTTGGCAAGAATGGCGTTCTCGCTCTCGATACGCTGCTTGTCAGAAAGGAATGCCGACTCGCTCTGGTACTTCTTGAACATCTTTTCAGCCTCGGCAACAATCTCCTCGATTTCACCCTGCCAGCGTTTTGACTGCTGGCTGAGCTGTTCGTTGGCACGCTCATAGGCAGGGATATTCTTGAGTATGTACTCCATATCCACTGTCACATACTTCTGTGCCTGTACAGCTGCTGAAGAGAGACAGGCAACAATGATTGTCAGAATCAGTTTTTTCATAATCGTCTATTTTTATTAGAATTCCTGACCCAATATGAAGTGGAAGTGGCTTCCACCATACTGGGACGAACCGAATACGTTATCAAATCCATAAGCCCAGTCAAGACCTACAAGACCTATCATCTGCAGGAAGATGCGGACACCGACACCGGCACTTCTCTTCAGGTCGAACAGGTTGAACTTTGATGCATCGCTCCATGCGTTTCCTCCCTCGACGAAAGCAAGGCCGTATATCGAAGTTGAGTTCTGCAGCATGAACGGGAAACGGAGTTCAAGACCCAGACGCGTATATGCATAACCCTCACGACCATAAGGTGTAAGACTACCGTTCTCGTATCCGCGCAGAGCAATCATGTCAGTAGCGTAGTTGTACGAGTAACCGCTCATACCGTCACCGCCCACATAGAATGTCTCGAACGGAGACTTCTTGTTCTTGTCGTAACTGCCGAGGATACCGAAGTCGGCACGGGTCATGAGCACGAGGTTGTACTTTCCTTCAGTAAGCGAAGTATATGTCTTGCTGCGGAACTTTATCTTGTAGTACTCAATCCATTTATGTTTCTCACGCAGGTCGTCCTTGTATGACGGCGAGTTGGGGTTATTCGCAAGGTTCGCATAATCCTTGCCGTCCCACGCGGAGTAAGGAGGTGTCAACGAACCTACGAGCGAGAACTCTGAACCTTCGCGCGGGAAGTAAGGATGGTCTATCGTGCTGCGGCTCAAAGACAATGTCAGGTTGATGTTGTTGCAGACACCGTCGGTTATGAGAAAGTACTGCCAGTCCTTGAGAGAGTAAACCTGATAGTTAAGCTCTGCCGAGAAGTTGAAATAGTCGTCGGGCCAACGGAGACGGCGTCCCCAACCGATTGACACACCATACATCTTTATATATTTGTCGGGGTCATAGTATGACGACACATTGTTGTAACCGTAGCCGTTGTAATTGCCGTAGCCGTACATGTAGTTGGCATAGTTGTTATAGTATGCCGAGTTATAATAGCTGTCGGCCACGTCGGTCTGTACCGACATGAACGCCGATACGGAGAATGAGTTGGGACGCTTGCGGCCCAGCCACGGATCGAAGAACGAAAGGCTGTACGACTGGTAATATCGTCCGTTGGACTGTGCGCTGACAGTCAAAGTCTGGCCATCACCTTGCGGAATGATGCCACGGCGCACACCGTCCCTGCGGAAAAGGTTGCGCATGGAGAAGTTGGTGAACTTCAATGCCAGTTTACCTATAATACCAGTCTGTCCCCAACCGGCAGAGAGCTCTATCTGGTCACTGCTCTTGGTGGTCAGTTTCCAATTCACATCCACAGTACCGTCCTGCTCGCTCGGCACCACACCCGGATCAATTGTCTCGGGGTCGAAGTGGCCCATATTGGCAATCTGGCGGAAAGAACGCTCAAGAGCCTGCATTGAGAAAAGGCTACCCGGAAGAGTATAGAGTTCGCGGCGCACCACCTCCTCGTAAAGGCGGTCGTTACCGCTGATTGTCACACGGTTGATTGTAGCCTGGGAGCCCTCGACCATACGTATCTCAAGGTCAACGGAATCGTTCTCCACTCTGGCCTCCACGGGGAAGAGCTTCAGGAACACATAACCGTCGTTGAAATAGACGTTCTTGATTCCATCCTCATCGTTCATGAGACGGTCATACAGTTTGTTCTGGTCATATATATCACCGGGCTTCATGCGAAGCACATAGTCGAGCCATGATGTGGAATAGACACTATTGCCGACCCACTTGATACTGCGGATATAATATTTGTTACCCTCCTCAATTGTCAGATATATGTCAACGCTGCTGTCATCGAAAGGCACCACGCTGTCCTTCACGATACGGGCATCGCGGAAGCCATGCTCATAGTAACGGTTCAGGATATTCTCCTTGTCCTCGCTGAAACGCTCCTCGGTAAACTTCTTTGAACGGAACAGTGTGTGGAAGAGATTGTCCATGCGGGTCTTCTCGCGTGTCTTCTTCATCGCATACCTCACTTTTTTCTCGGGCAACTGTTCCGCACCTTCTATATATATACGGTTTACCTTAATCTTGTCCTTCTTGTCAATGTTGATATCGACTATCACACGACCGTCGGCGGTAACGTCGGGACGCTGTACGACATCAATTTCAGCGTTCTTGTAACCCAGGTCATCGTAATAGTTCCTGATGATTTTCTTGGCACGGTCAACAATGTCTGGAGTTATCTGGTTTCCGCGGATAATACCGACCTTTAGTTCAAGGTCCTCGCGTTCCGACTTCTTCACACCGTTGATGTTGAGCTGAGAAACGCGCGGACGCATCTTCAGGGCTATGCCGATATAGACCTTGTCACCGATGATACTGTCGGCGGTAATGCTCACATCCTCAAAGAGGCCGTGACGGCAGTACCGCTTGACGGCATTGGTAACCTCGTCACCGGGCACGGAGATGACATCTCCCACCGAAAGGCCGGAAATGCTCCTTATCACGGCCGGTTCTATGTCATCGACACCGGTGATGTTTATACCGCCGATAGTATATTTATGCGCGGCATTGGTATAAAGCACGGTCGGCTTTACTATTGTCTCCTGCGCCGACACTCCCGATACGGAGAGAAGCGCGATCAACAGCACTGTTCTTATGAACGTCAAATATCTCATCTTATTACTTGTTTTCATCATTCGTTACCTGCTCCCCGGTCAGACCGTAGCGACGCTGTCTTTGCTGATATTCATACACGGCCTTGCAGAGTTCATCGTTGTCAAAATCAGGCCACAGAACCTCGGTGAAATAAAGTTCCGAATAGGCAGCCTGCCACAAGAGGAAGTTACTGAGACGCAGCTCCTTACCTGTACGTATGAGCAGGTCTGGATCGGGCATGAAGTTTGTGGTCAGTTCGTTTGATATGACACTGTCATCGATATCCTCAACAGACATCTCGCCGGCCTTCACCTTGTTTGAGATTGAGCGTACAGCCTCAATGATTTCCCACTTTGAAGAGTAGCTGAGCGCGAGAACGAGTGTCATGCTGTCATTCTTGGAAGTGCGCTCTACACAGGCATTGAGACGGTCGCGGACATTGTCCGGCAGCATGCTCATGTCACCGATGATACGGAAAGCGACATTGTTCTTCACGAATATCTCTTCCTCTATCGACTCGAAAAGAAGAGCCATGAGTGCTGCGACCTCCGTAGCCGGACGTTTCCAGTTCTCGGTAGAGAATGTATATAGAGTAAGGTACTTTACACCCAGCTTGAGGGCATTTTCCACAAGCTTGCGCACAGTCGCCGCACCGGCCTGATGGCCTGCTGAACGGTCAAGACCGCGCAACTGCGCCCAACGGCCGTTGCCGTCCATGATTATTGCTATATGTTGAGGAATGTTGTTCTTGTCAAGCTGTTCAATGTAGTTCATAGCAGTAAACTTTTAATTGTTGCACTTTCTGTATTTTGGAGATAAATCATAAGTCACCGATATTGACAGATAGGAGTAGCTGTCATTGTTCTTGAGGAAGCTGCTCTCTATGCCATAAGGATCGTCAAGGACAGGAGCAGTCTTGTCCGTAACGTCGAGCCTGTCGCTGAAGGTAAACCTGAACGACAGTTCGCATCCGAGATTCAGCCTGGGCGCAATCTTGTATTTCAGCCCTATTCCCAACGGGATGTTCGGAGTAAACACATGGTCGGCCGGTTTGGGGGCATAAGTAAGTCCCAAGCCTGCAAACACATAAGGGACAAGACGGTGTGTCCTCTTGTAGCCGGAACCGTCGCCATAAGCGAAGAAGTGGCACTCGAACTGCGCGCCCAAATCAAAGAGGGTACGCGAAAACTCCACGTCGCCGCCGGGAAAACGGTTGTCGTGACCTGCAGTGCTGCCCGATATCCTTGCGACAGCAAGGTTTCCCTTCACCGCCATACGGGGGTTTATGTTATAACGCCCGACAAGGCCGCCCATAATGTTCATATTGTCCCACGGGGTACTGTAGTTGGCATCGCCATAATAGCTGCTTCCGCCGACCATCGCTCCCAGTTCGTAACGGTACTCGAGCCCGTCGGCACGCACACTGCCGGTAAGGCACAACATAATTGCGCCCAACAGACATCCACGTAGCCAACTACTCTTCATAGCCTTACTTATTCTTGAAACCCAAACGGTTTATTATACCTTTCCACACCACCGCGCTGTCACCGCCGCATGCGACCCACATGTAGTTGTCCGAATCGACAGCCGCAGCAAACCCTGACGCATTGCCTGCAAGTTCCTTGGGCAGACGCTGATAGAACGATGTGTTTGCCTTCCATACAATTCCGTTGTCCCTTGAAATGTAGAAATTGGAAAAAGGCGCGACAGCCGTACCGTTGACCGTACCTGCACCGCCCAACGCGAACAGGAAGTTGTCATAACGCACTACGGCAAGCCCCTTCAGTGCGGGACACGCGTACGGATTGCCGACATTGTCATACTCCACCCACTTGTTCTCGGTAGAGATTCTGCTCCACACGGAAGCTTTTCCGTCCATTTCGGGAGTAGAATATCCCACGAGCATATAGCGTATTATGCCTTTATTGTGATTTAACGGATACGATGCAAGAGAAAGACCGTACAGGGGGAAACCGGCAGGGAGCTCGCCCTCCTGTTCTACAGAAACTGCATCGGCCGTGCTGAAGAGTGCAGTTTCCGTAGCCAGCCACATCTTGCCGTCATCGTCGGATGTTCCCACAATTGCCGCGAAGCCGTTGCCCTGCAGTACGGTATTCCAGTCTGATGCATTGTCCGAACAGTAGAGATTACCGCCCGACACCGTATAGAGTTTGCCGGCAAAGCACTGCACTCCGCCAAGTGCCGACGCATCCAGGCCTGTAACATCGAGAGGGTACCACTGCTGACCGCCATCGGATGATGCTGAAAGCACAACAGCCTTCCCGTTGTCGGCTGTACCGAAAATTCTCATCGTTCCGTCAAACTCGATTGCACGCAGGGGCTGGAAACCGGCAGGAAGCACAGATTTGCTCCAGACCATAAGGTCGGGCTCCACCTGATGGACATTTACGGTCAAAGTATAATCTTTGTAATAGTTCGCATCGGCAGAATATATACGGACCTTGCGCGGATAGGTAAAATCCAAAGAGTCTGTTGACGAGAAGTGTTCATATGTTTCGGTACTGTCATTGTAGAGGGACGCGACTCCTGTAACGCTCATTGTGGCAACGACTTTGGAAACATCGGTGCAGAACGGGAGCGAGTCACGGTTGAACACCTCGCCTGTAGCCTGATTGACAGTGAAGGGAATTGTGGCCATTGAGACGTTCCTCACGACCATAGTGTCTTCACCGGTCTCGGTGAAGGCCGGGTATGCTGATTTTATATTACCAAGACTGAAAGATTTGAGTATGGCATAAGGAGAGAGTACCACTTCCTCGTCGTTACTGCTCACGCACGATACCCCCGCAAAAAGCAACGCAAAAGCCGCGAAACATATTGCCAAATATTTTTTCATAGATTTACGTAATTACATTCAACCTACAAAATTAGCAACATTTTTTGGTTTACACGCCATTCCGCGCGTTATTTATATAATTTTAAAATTAAAAAAGGTTTTTTACCTGCGATAAACGACCACCTCATTCCCTGCTAAAACCTTATGTTCCACCACATTGGACACAGGAAGAGCAGGAGCCGGGACACCGGAGCCTATTTCATGGCAGCCGCAGGTCTCAACACGTGCGACATCCCAAAGAGAGGAGTCTATGAACGACTGCAGAAGACACGGGCCGCCCTCGACAAGAAGAGAGTTCAATTTTCGGGAACGGAGATATTCGAGCACTTGGGGAATTATATCCTTGCCGAAGTCAAGTACGACACGCTCTACGGTCACGGGATACTGCACCCGGTTTTCAGGAGAAGTGAATACTGCCGTAGGATAGCCGTCCGAGAAAAGTTTCAGGGACAACGGCAGCACGCCCTTGCGGTCAACCACAAGCCTCAACGGTCTCCGCCCAGCCCAATGCCGTATGTCGAGCGAGGGATTGTCGAGCATTGCCGTACGCCGCCCTACCATTATGGCATCATGCGACGCACGCAGCTTGTGCACGGCCAGTGCAGAGAGTGGAGTTGATATCCGCAAAGCCTCTCCGCCCTCTCTCACATAATCCACGAAGCCATCGGCAGTCTGCGCCCACTTGAGGGTCACAAAGGGACGATTTTCCTGGTGAAACTTGAAAAAAGCTTCATTTAATCGGAAAGATTCGCCCTCGAGAAGCCCCACTTCAACGTCAATTCCGGCAGCCCTCATACGCTCTATTCCGCCCCCGTTGACCTGCACATTAAAATCGGTTGTAGCTATAACAACACGCTTCATACCCTTCGCTATTATCAGGTCGCAACAGGGCGGAGTCTTGCCGTAATGGGAACAGGGCTCAAGGCTTACATAAATTGTTGAGGAAGAGAGAAGATGACGGTCACACTCCTTCACTGAATTCACGGCATTGACCTCGGCATGCGGTTCACCGGCACGTATATGGTACCCTTCGCCTATTATGCGGCCTTCAGACACTATTACCGCACCCACCATAGGGTTAGGCGAGGTACTGCCGTTACCACAACGCGCGAGTTGCAGACAACGACGCATATACAGAATATCGTATTCGGAGAAAACCTTCATTGCAAACATCATTTACCGCGAAAGACAAAACAACGCGTTTCACTCTGCGAATATACAAAAAAGGAGGATTGGAGCAAAGTCATTCAACATCAAGAGAGCGCAATTCAACGACTACAATCTCGCTGGGTACACAGAAACGGAGTTTCTTGCGCGAAGTCCCCACACCATTGGTGGTTATAATTGTAGAGCCGGCAGTGGTCACATTGCGTCCCCTCAGGAAACGGCTCCCATAGATAGAATTCTTGACCGGGGTATAGATTCCAAATAGACTTACCTGCCCGCCATGAGTATGTCCGGAGAGGACAAGATCGGCCGAGGCCGACACCCGCTCGGCATAATCGGGAGTATGCGCAAGCAAAATCACGAACTCATTCTCTACCACAAACTCCACCGGACAGTATCCTGCATCCTCACAGAAGCTATCAACCACACCGGTAACAAAGATTGCCTCACCATCCTTCTCCACCGCACAGACCTCATCTTCAAGAGCCCTGATGCCATACTTTGCCATTGAACGCAGAACTGCAGTTTCATTTCCTTTTTCATGATTCCCGAGCACCGCATACGTGCCATACGGAGCCTCGACCGAACCCAAAGCAGCAAAAAGCACATCAACGGAATCACTGTCCGTCACATAGTCGCCACCAAGCAGAAGCATATCAGGTCCAATCCCGGAAAGGGCATCCACAAGTTTGGGGAGTCTCTTTTTGCCGAAAAGGCTCGGATAGTGAATATCCGATATAAAAGCGAGCCTGAAACCGTCAAAAGCCTGCGGTAACTGCCCGCTCTCCACCACATAGCGTTTAACCCGTCCCACTCCGGTAGAAGAGAGGGATGCACAAGACGAAATCAACAGCATTACTGCTGTCAATAACATGATACTCCTCGAGCGGAACAGAGCCGGGGCCATTATCAAAGTTTTTCTATAAGAACGGTCGCATAAGCGGTTATGCCCTCCTTGCGGCCTTCGAATCCGAGTTTTTCCGTTGTGGTGGCTTTGATTGAGATAAAATCGGGGTCAATACCAAGGACTCCGGCCATAGTCTCCTGCATCGAAGGTATATGAGGGTTCAACTTCGGAGCCTGGGCTGCCACCGTAGCATCTATATTGCCTATTCTGTACCCTTTATCCTTAAGAAGGTCACCGGTACGGCGTAACAATATTTTACTGTCTATATTCAGGAATTCGTCCGAAGTGTCAGGAAACTGGAAACCAATATCACGCAAGTTCGCCGCTCCCAAAAGCGCATCGCATATCGCGTGAATGAGCACATCGGCATCGGAGTGCCCTGCAAGGCCAAATTCATAAGGTATCTTCACACCACCTATCCATAGGTCGCGATTCTCGACAAAGCGGTGAACATCCATTCCAAAACCTACTCTTATCATAATATTTCTTTATTTAACGTCTGCTGAAAAGGTCCTTCAGACCATCCATGTCGAAGGAGAGCGAAAAACGCAATGTCTGGTCGAGCGGATTGCTCTGTGCCGTCGAAATAAGGTATGCAGCATCGAGTGAGAATACGCTCATCCTGAAACCGGCACCGACGGTAAAGTATTTGCGGTTGCCCTTATACTCGTTCTCGTAATGATAACCACCGCGCAAAGAGAACTGCTGGTTGTAGCAGTACTCAATTCCGACACCGCCGTATATCTCCTTGAGCTCCTCGCTGAAGCCTCCGGGAGCGTCGGCAAAGGACTTGAAGATACCCGAGATAGGAGATATGTCGTTGTATCCTGTACTTTCGAGCCACGTCTGATACTCCGAGAAGTACGAGTTGTCACCGCTCTCGTAGCCATTCTCCTCGAGGAACTGGCTGTATGTAGGACGTGTAGGCACCATCAGTTTGTTTATGTCGGCACTTATGGAGATTGTATTGTAATCGTCTATCGGGATGAGCAATGAGGCTCCAAGGCGCAGATTGGTAGGTATGAATTCATGCGTCGCGCCGTCGTCATACGATATTTTGGTACCGATATTAGAGGCGTTGAGACCAAGGCCGAGCAGACACTCGCGGTTACCCATCATCAGATACTTGTTGTAGTACAGCGCGATATCGGCGGCAAAGGCATTTCCGGGAGACATATCCTCTGTGTAGTTATACTGCAGGTCACTGTGTATGTACCTCAAAGCAATGGCAGCCGAGAAGGTCTCGGAGAGCATACGCGAGTAGGCAAGGTCAAAAGCCATCTCATAAGGCTTAATTGTCATCTCGTTCTCAACGAACACCTGTCCGAGCGAAAAGTAGGTAAGTGAAGCACTCACTGCGGAATAGTCGCCGATACGGTAGAAACCGGCAAGATTGACAAGGTCAATATCACTGACCAATTGGCGCAGCCATGGAGTATATGACATGGAGACTCCGGCACGTGCGATATTGAACGGATATTTCGCCGGGTTCCAATACTGAGAATTCGCATCGGGTTCGGTAGCCACGCCGACATCGCCGAGTGCACCGGCACGCGCATCGGGAGCGATGGAGAGCGAAGTTACGCCCGTGTATATCGGATTGAACTGCTCTTTCTGAGCCATGACGGGCAATGCCCCGAGCACCAGAAGGAGAATAGCAACAACTTTTTTCTTTATCATATTGAGAAGCTGTTTAAATTTCTAAAAATATTTTTGCAGAAGCCGGCATTCCGTGATATGAATTCTTGCAGCTTCCTAATCGTTTTGTCGGTTTTTGCAACGCGCCCACGCAGGGAGCGCATATTATATAACTTTAAAACTTGTCATTTATTGTTTATGACCACAAATTTTCCGGTCCGCGAAGACGACACCGAACCACCCGAAGCTATATATGCCCTCACAAGATATACGCCTGTAGGCATCGGCTGACCGGCATCTGCGGTGCAGTCCCATTCGTAGCGGTACTCCAATCCGTCACAAACGGCGTTTTCCGTATTGCTCCAGAGAACCAGCCCCTGCATGTTAAAAATCTCTATCGTGACCTCCAGTTCACTCTGGGGACGGTCGTGGAATAACGTGAAGGTCGCCGGCATTCCTGCCACAACCGGTGACGGATTGACCTTAAGTTCCACAAAGCCGGGAGCAAGCGAAGGCTCCACGAAGAAACGCAACTCGGCCACAGAAGAGTTGTTGAGCAAATCCCATGCACGCACCATCAGCGTATGCTCTCCCGGAGCGAGCTCATTGAGTGGCATCACCACCGTACCCCTCGTATAGTCACCGACAACCGGAGAGTAGGCACTGTTCAGGTTGTAGGTATGTTCGGGGCTGTTATCAACAACCGCCACAATGTCGTGGCCGATACCCGAGCCGACTGTATTTATACCGTTTTCATCGTACAGTTCCACCCATAGACATGGAGTGGCATTGACCTCATCGCCGTCCGCAAAAGAAGGGGTGTTGAGATACAATTTCAATTCAGGTCCCTTACCGTCGTTGTTGATATTTCCGGCAGTTCCACCCACTGTAAAATTGGTGAATGACCCCTGCGCCGTCCTGGTATAGGTAGAATCGACAGCAAAGAGATTGAGCATACCCTGCGCATCCCGGTAGCTTATATCCATGGGAACCGGCAAAGTCACCGAGAAACGGCCGTCCACAATGGAGTCGCTTCCCGAAAACAACTGCTTGGTAAACGCCTGGTAGCTATGGCTTCCTATTCCGGTATTGTCACGGGTCTCGACCTCCTCGATGCAATCGAGCAGTGTCGTATAAAGCACGCCTGTAAAATCCTCGACAGGACTGCCGTTACGGGCCACCAGACGCCCCTCAATGCACAAGGAAGCACCGGCCGACACTTTAGTATTCTCGTCCGGCGAGGCTCCATTGAAGCGTTCTATGACAAACCTGTATTCAGGTGTTTTAAGACGCAATGCCGGGTCTCCCAACAAGACAAACTGCAGTTTGTTCTCACTCAGGTCGCTGCCCATTGAAATAATATTGCATTTCGCACGGCGCACAGCATCACCCAAAGCAGCCGGGACACCTGTATTCACAGGCTCGAGCAGAAGTTTCGAAAACTCCCTGTTTATCACCGAATTGTAGGACTGCAGGACAGTCCTTGTCGTTGTCAAAAGACCAATCGCACCACCCTTTCCGTTCATTAATGCCGACTCGGCAACAGAGTTGTCACCCATGTCGAAAGGTCCTATGTCGCAAGAAGCTGTAACCCAGAATGGTACATGCGGAGAGGTCAGTGCCGACATGTCGGAAGCCTTCCACACCATCTCGTGCGAAAGCAGGTTCGCGCTTCCGTGACCCGAATAGTTCACGATGAGCGCACCTTTGTCGAGACGGTCATATATCGCTTTGGTAACAGCCGGATAACGGTTGCCGGTAGCCGACTTTTCAACAGGATAATCATCCCAATATATGCGCTGCACCATATACGAAGGATAATTCTTCTCCATAATTTCCGCAATGAGGTCGGCATCCTTCATATGCTGGTTAGGCATGCTCTCGTCACCGTCGTCGGCCAGCAGGAGCATGGCATTCTGCCACTCTCCGGCATTTTCGTTGCGCATGTACGCAATCAGTTTGTCAACGACGGCATTGGCTTCGCCGGCTGTCTGCACCGGGATACGTCCTATGCCTATATCTACCTTGTCACGGGTGTGGTTACTGCCCTCGTTGTCATCGAGATACCCGGCATAATCCTCGAGCACGTATGAATGCACGGCATCGACCGAATTCGACGACTCGTAGCACAGGAGAAAGTTGTCCTGCGATGCGGATGGAATAGTCATGAACCTGTTGTCATACCAGCCGTCACCGAAAAGCAGAAGATATTTCGGGGCTTCCGCCGAGGTGGAAGCACGGTCATAGAGCATCTTCATGAGCCTGCGGTATGCTGTGACATCGGGGGTTCCCGATGAGAATTCGTTATAGACCTGCTGCGCCGTAACCACTTCGACCGTAATGCCGTCCATCTCCCTGTGGGCTGCGGCAAGACGCTCCGCCGCCGCAAGGAAATTGCCGTTAGAGGGTACTATTATAACCATATCGACCTGCCCGAAGGAGTGGAGATTCTGGTTCCTCACCTCGCCCAACACCTTTACAGAGGGGAATGTTCCGGCTGTATTGAGCACCACCATGTTATTGGCATACCCAGCCGGAGCAACAACAGAATATACATTGCCGTCAAGCACTCCTTTCAGTTCCTTGATGGAAGCGGTATTGCTCACGTCCCAGACGGATGTGTTACCGTCGCAACCGTCAATGCGGAACATCGAGTTTCCGCTGTTGTGAGAACCGCGAAACTCTGTCTGGGAACCGTAAAGAGCCAGCTTGCGCCTGAAATTCAGACGGATGTAATCGAGGAAGCCCGTAACCGAACTGCTGGATGCGACCTGGGATAATTTAAATACAGGATTATCGCCCAGCCCATTGACAGAGTACCTTCCCGACACTATTTTTCCCAATTCGGTCGAATAGCAACGCGGAACGGACAAAGTGCCAACACTCTTGCCTGCGAGCGATACCTCGACACGTGAAATGTCAACGCCATTGGTAGCGAAGGAGACATCAAGCACAGCCGGTGCGTCAACGACTCCCGCGACAGGAATCTTGTAACTTGCGCTTCTGCCTTGTGAATAGTCGTAACCATCGACCAGCACACGGCCATATGAGCACAGGCTCTTGAGTTCCTTTTCGTACAGCGCGTAGTCGAGGAACTCGGTATTAACCTCCGATGCGTCCGCCACAAGAGTCTCCGACGTGAATTCCATGGGGGTCTCCTCGCTTTCGGTAAGGAAGTAACAGCCGTATGTTGAATATACATTCTGCGAGTGGACGTAACGCGATGAACTGTATTCCCATTTCACGGTACCGTTGGCATAGAAGAGCACATAGCCCTTCCCACGCCAGAGAGGAACTTCGCAAAGGTCATCGGGGAGGTTTTCAAGACCGGTTTCGGGCAGAATGTGGCCACCATAGCCATAAAGGCGCACCTTTGCCGGGTCCTTGAAACCCATCTTCTTGAGTTCACTGTCCGTTATCCTGTGGATACCGTTCTCCTCTACCGCCACACGCACCCAACGGCCCTGTGCAAGGAGAGAATTGGCGGCATAACGTTCGGCCGGGAGTTTCGACGGGGCATATGAGGCTCGCCCTTTCGCCGGAAGCGTATCCACAACAAGCTTGTATGAATCGATACGGTAATATTCACCGCCGCGCATTACCACAGGCATGAACACGATATCGAGTTGGGGCTGCTTCGCCTGTATTCCGACCCGACAGTCGATTTCCGGGACAGACGGCAGCGCGCCGTACCCGACAAGGGAATACCGCAACACCTCTTCGCGGCTCATCTTCCTGTATTCGGGATACTCTATGTGAGCGGAATAGCTGTTGGCCGGACAGTCCGCAGGCAAATCGATTACAGCGGAGCATACCGGCAGGATTGAATCCCCCTTATGGTTACTCCAATCGACCGTGACGAACTGCGCCCTTACCGCAACGGTGCATACGGAGAGGAGCAGGAACAGGAACTTTTTCATACTCGCATCCATAATCATCTTACATGAAAATCAAGGACCTTGTCATCGCCGATGTACCCTTTCAGGTGCGTACCGATTCTGGCCGGGCCGCTGCCGGCAGGAGTTCCGGTAAAAATCAGGTCACCCGTCTTTAGCGTGCAGAAACGGCTTATATAAGCAATTATATCATCTACGGAGAAGAGCATGCTTGAGCTGTTCGCGCTCTGCACCGTCTCGTCATCTATCGTTAAAGAGAAACCGACATTGTTAATGTCATAATTCTCTACCGGGCGGAACTCGCCCAGCACGGCAGAACCGTCGAAGCCCTTGCTCAGATCCCACGGAGCACCGGTCTCTATGAAAGCACGCTGCATGTCACGGGCCGTAAAGTCGATGCCGACGGTTATGGCATCATAATATCTGTGTGCAAAGCGCGCCGGAATGCTCTTGCCGAGCTTGTTTATGCGCACAACAAGCTCCGCCTCATAATCTACACGGCCCATAAAATCGGGCACATAGAAATGCTTGCCGTTTTTTATGATGGCAGAATCGGGTTTCATGAATATCATAGGCACTTCGGGCTTCTCCGTCGTACCGTCAAACTCCAGGGCATGCCCGGCATAGTTCTTTCCTACAGCAATTATCTTCATTTTGTCGCTATCATTTGTCTTCCGACGGAGCCTCCAGCCCGTCGAGCCTGTTGAACATGAGTGAAAGGTGTGCATAAAGAGAGGTATTCTGCACCACGATGTTTTCGGGGACGCGGATACGCAGCGGAGTAAAGTTCCATATGGCCTTTATACCCCATACCACCATCTTGTCTGCGACCTCCTGTGCGCGGTCGATAGGCACGGTCAACACTCCTATTTTCACGTTATGACGGCGCATCTTCGACTCCAGTTCATTGATATGATATACCGGGATTCCGGCAACATTGTGCCCAACCACCTTGGGGCTCGTATCGAAAGCCGCCACGACCTCGAGGCCGAACTGCTTCAGACCCGAATCGTTCAGCAGCGCACTGCCGAGACGCCCAGCCCCGAAAAGGAATGCCTTGTGCATCCGGGTGAAGCCCAGGAAGTCCTCGAGCACCTCGAGCAGATTGTCGATATCATACCCCACCCTCGTGCGGCCCACGATGTTCACACAAGAGAGGTCCTTCGCTATCTGCGACGCTACAATATTCGTCTCCTTGGAGAGCCTTGTCGATGACACATACTGCTCGCCGCGTTGCTTGAGCAGACGGCAAACCGACAAATACCAGGGCAGACGGCGCAAGGTAGGTTCGGGAACTTTTTCAACTCTGTTTATCATAGCCATATCAACGCGCGTGTTATATATAACGTGGCAAATTTAAGGTTATTTTGCGAAGAGATGAAATTTGTCATAAAAATATTGTACCTTAGCGCAGAGAACTTAAAACAGCAGAACCGATGGCAAACAAGAAGAACGACTGGAAAGAGAGGCTCAATATTGTATATTCAACAAACCCCGACTTTGCTTATACCACCGATGAAAAGGAGGAAAATGAAACCCTCCCGAAACAGCAGCAGAAGCTGAGGGTGAGCATAGAAAAGAACCACAGGGGCGGCAAGACCGTAACTGTTGTGAAGAATTTCGTGGGCACAGAGGAGGACATGAAGGAACTGGGCAAGATGCTGAAGACACGTTGCGGAGTCGGCGGAAGCGTAAAGGAGGGCGAAGTCCTGATACAGGGCGACTTCAAGGAAAAAGTCATAGAGCTGCTGAAAAAAGAGGGCTACACGCAAACAAAATAGTCTCAAAGAGAATATAATCGGAATACAATTCGTATATTCGCAGAACATAAACACCGGAGCAACAAAACCTTAAAAACAGAAATATTATGGCAAACAAATCAAAAAAACTGTTGACAGCCGAGCTGCTTAAGATAAAGGCTGTAAAACTGCAGCCCGAGCAACCTTTCACATGGGCATCGGGATGGAAGTCACCGTTCTACTGCGACAACCGCAAGACATTATCATTCCCCGAACTGCGTACACGCGTCAAGCTCGGCCTGGCAAACCTCATCCTTGAGGAGTTCCCCGAGGCTGACATCGTGGCAGGCGTAGCTACTGGAGCCATCGCACAGGGCGCGCTTGTAGCCGAAGAACTCGCAAAACCATTCGTTTATGTACGTCCCAAGGCAAAGGACCATGGCATGGGCAACCAGATAGAGGGTGACGTTTACCCAGGCGCAAAGGTAGTCGTTGTCGAGGACCTCGTATCTACAGGACTCAGCAGCCTCCGCGCCGTTGACGCTCTCCGCGCAGCCGGTGTTGAGGTAGTAGGTATGGTGGCATCGTTCACATACGGTTTCAGCGTAGCTACAGAGGCTTTTGAGAATGCCGGAGTGAAGCTCATCACACTCACCGATTACGAAGCGGTACTCGAAGCTGCGAAAGAGACCGGATACATCACCGAGGATGTCATGCCCACACTCAAGGAGTGGCGCGCAAACCCGTCGGAGTGGAGAAATGACCTGAAGTAAAATACTGCCCCATGAGCAAATACGAAAGCAGTGTAAAGAACATACCCTACCCACAGGAGAGGGTATATGCGAAGCTTGAGGACCTGAACAACCTCGAGGGGCTAAAGGACAAGCTCCCCGAGGACAAGGTCAAGGACCTGACATACAGCCGCGACGAAGCAACGGTCAACGTTCCGCCGTTGGGCAACGTAACCATAAGGGTAATTGAGCGCGAAGAGCCCAAGTGCATAAAACTTGAGGCAGCAGGCTCACCTATTCCCGTAACGCTGTGGATACAGATAATACCGGACGGCGAAGAGGCCTCAAAAATGCGTGTAGTAGCAGACGCCGAAGTCAACTTCATGCTGCGCGCCATGATAGAAAAGCCGTTGAAAGAGGGCTTGGACAAGATTGCAGAGGCATTGTCAATGATTACATATTGATTGCATGGCAAAGAAACTTTGGGAAAAGAACATTGATGTGAACCCCGAGATTGAGCGTTTCACCGTGGGACGCGACAGAGAACTCGATCTTATGTTGGCACGCTACGACGTGTTGGGTTCACTTGCACATTGCAAGATGCTCGAGAGCATCGGATTGCTGACAAAAGAGGAAGTGGAACTTCTGAGACAAGGATTGTGGGGTATATACTCTGCTACAATGACAGGCACATTTATCATTGAAGACGGTGTCGAGGATGTCCACTCACAGGTGGAGCTGATACTAACACGCAAGCTTGGCGACATAGGCAAGAAAATCCACAGCGGCCGTTCACGCAACGACCAGGTGCTTGTTGACCTGAAGCTCTTTACCCGTCACGAGTTGCAGGAGGTTTGCGAAGCCGTGATGGAACTATTCCACGCACTCATTGAACAGAGCGAGAAACACAAGGATGTGCTCATGCCGGGATACACCCACCTGCAAGTGGCTATGCCATCGTCATTCGGTCTGTGGTTCGGTGCGTATGCCGAGAGCCTTGCCGACGACATGCTGTTCCTGCAGGCCGCATACAGGATGTGCAACCGCAACCCCCTGGGCTCGGCAGCCGGCTACGGCTCATCGTTCCCGCTCAACCGCACAATGACAACTGAACTGCTCGGCTTCGACACAATGAACTACAATGTCGTTTATGCACAGATGGGTCGCGGCAAGAGCGAGAGAAACGTAGCCTTTGCACTGGCCAGCGTTGCCGGCACTCTTGCGAAGCTTGCCTTCGACGCCTGTATGTTCAATTCACAGAACTTCGGTTTCGTGAAGCTACCGGCGGAGTGTACCACGGGCAGCAGTATAATGCCGCACAAGAAAAACCCCGACGTCTTTGAAATAATGCGCGCAAAGTGCAACCGCCTGCAGGCATTGCCAATGGACATTGCAATGATAATGAACAACCTGCCCAGCGGCTACTTCCGCGACCTGCAAATCATCAAAGAGTTGTTCCTGCCGGCATTTGCCGACATCAAGGATTGCCTTGCAATGGCAACATACATAATTGAGCGCATTGAGGTGAACAAGGAGATCCTCAACGACAGCCGCTACGACGCCATGTTCAGCGTAGAGGAGGTGAACCGCCTTGCCACCGAGGGAATGCCGTTCCGCGATGCATATAAAAAGGTAGGCCTCGACATAGAAGCCGGCACATTCACCCCCAACAAGGAGGTGCACCACACCCACGAAGGCAGCATAGGCAACCTGTGCAACGACAGAATCGCCCAGTATATGCAGGATATTTACGACGCCATGGACTTCGACAAAGCTCGCAATGCCGAACAGGCACTGTTAAAGAGATGAAAAGAAGAGAGACGCGGCGGGCACGGATAAAATAAAGAAGAGCCCACCGCGTTTTTCTTTTAAAAAGAGATAATATGAAGAAAATATCAGTTGTCACGGCCCTGATATGCGCCCTGCTGTTCACAGGTTGCGAAATAGAAAGCCTCTATTCGGCCTACCGCGCCAACTTCAGTTTCGACGGCAGCATACACCCATACAACCAGGCACGCAGCTTCGGACAGTATATATGCATTAGAAGAGTAAGCAACAACATTGGGCAATACAGACTCACCGATGCTCTGGGCAACGAACAGACCGTGAACATACCGCAGATACAGATTCAGCAGAACCCTTTCTTTTATGGACTTGCCGGGTTCATCATCGGCACACCCACCGCATACGGTGACGGGAAGCTCATTGCATACGACTGGGGCTGCCCTAAGTGCGAAAGACAGAACATAAGAATTGATATAGACTACGTGATGGGGCACGCCCTGTGTCCCGAATGCCACACAAAATTCGACCTTAACAGCGGCGGCATACCCATAGAAGGAGAATCGCGCCCACTATTGCAATACCGCGTATTCGACAACGGTTCACAGGTCATCATACAAAATTAAAGATAACATTGTGAAATATCAAAGCAAGCTTTGTAAATCTCGCCTGTTTATTATATCTTTGCACCCGTTGTTGTGCAGACAACTACATATTAAGGTCGCTCGAATGGTGGAATCGGTAGACACGAAGGACTTAAAATCCTTTGGCATTTAAACGCCGTGCGGGTTCAAGTCCCGCTTCGAGTACTTTTCAAAACACCAATTGCTTATTTTTCAAGCAGTTGGCGTTTTTGTTTTACTATTTTGTCCGCAAATTGTGGCTCTGCCGATATTGTGGCGGATTGACTTTGGGTTACACGCTATCCCACACTTTTTCTCTCCGTCTTATACTCGCCGTTTTTCCAAAAAACAAGAACCCCCGAGCTACCTAATATAATTAAAGCTACTCGGAGGTGTTGTGTGTTGAGTTTAAAATCCATGCCGGTAAGGCTATTGACAGGAGATTTATCTCCTGCAGATGGGTCACTCTTCTATAACTGCAACATCCATCGCAATGTCGCTTTTGGGGCGGTCACCGGGGTTGGTTTCGCAGTTCTGTATCTTCTCCACGACATCGAGACCCTCAACAACCTCGCCAAAGACTGTGTATTCGCCGTCAAGGAAGGGGGTGCCGCCCACCGTGGTGTATGCTTCAACCTGCTCAGCAGTAAATGTCGGTGCTCCTTTCTCCTTGCTTTTCTCTATTGCCATGTTCGCGAGCTTGTCCTGCAGCGCCATGAGCCCCTCTCGATCTCGGTTGCGACGCATATTCATTATCTCGTCACGGTGTTCCATTGCAAGGGCGTTGAAGATGTTCTGCTCCTGCTGCATTTTCAGTTGGTGCTCGAGTTGCTTGAGTTCGGCCTGCTTGTAAACCTTTCCCCACACAATGTAGAACTGGCTGCCGCTGCTCTCCTTTTTGGGATTTACCTCATCGCCAAGACGTGCCGCACTGAGTGCACCACGCTTGTGGAAGAGTTCTTTGGGCTTTATTTCGGCCGGCAACGTGTAGTCGGGACCTCCGCTGCCCAGGCTTTTGCCTGCCGGGGCGCCCTTGCTGTCGGGGTCGCCGCCCTGAATCATAAAATCTTTTATCACTCGATGGAACAGCGTACCGTTGAAATAGCCCTCGGCCGCAAGTTTAAGAAAATTGTCGCGATGAACAGGCGTCTCATCATAAAGGCGCACAGTTATGTCGCCCAAAGTTGTTGAAATTTTTAATGTTGACATGATTTATATTCTTTATATATTTATAGCAATTATTTACTTCCCTCTACGAATAGGAAATTACATGCAATGTTAAGCAATATAGTCAAGACCTCAAAGCAATAACGGACATTTATGATATAATCTCATAATTCCGCACAAAATCTACACACTTTTTAGGAATTCAAACAAATTCTTAACATTTTGGGAGCGTTAGTTCTTATATCAGACCTCAATTTATATAAAAAACGGTGCTGAAGCGACATTTTTTCAACAAATCCTACAAAGCGATTGAAAAATGAATTATATTCGCAAAGGTTTATTCCCAAAAGGAAAGCTTTGAGTTTAAAAGAAAATTATAGTATTAACAAAAACCTAAATCTATGAAGAAACTTTTACTTTTATTCATGTCGATGTTCTTTATGCTTGGAACATCTGTTGCACAGGACAAGGGTGACGGCAAGGACGATGGCAACGCTGTTTTTGGCCTGCAATATTCTATCCCTGCAGATGGCGAGTACCTTTTCTCTGTGGACAACATACGCCTGCAGTTCAACAAGGACGTTGTTGTAACACTGCCCGAAGGTGGTATTGATGTCAAGAACAACACTACCGGTCAGGTTGTAAAGATTACACGCCTCGACAACAACGAGTGGCTGGAGAAGTCAACTGTTGTATTCTTGTTTGAGCAGAAGAGTGTTTATGACGAGAAAGAAGGCAAAGAGCAGTTGCAGGACCAGTATATCAGCACCCCCGGCGAGTGGAGTTATACAGTACCTGCCGGTTGTATCAAGAGCGTTGACGGTGAGGAGTTTGCCGAGCAGACATTCACATTCAACATTGCAACATCAATGGAAATCGAGAGCGTTGCTCCAGCAAGTGAAGTAACAAAACTAGACAAGATTGAAATTACATTCCCAGAACCTGTTGCAAAGGTTGCTACAAACAAGTTGTCACTCCTTGACAGTTATTGGATGCCGGCTTCAAGCTTCAAGAGCGAGGTAACATACAGCGATGACCGCAAGACTGTGACATTGGAACTTGAGACCCCAATTACAACCCCAGGTACATATAACCTTGACATCTACCAGGGAGTATTCCAGAGCGAGAACGGCGCGCTGAATATTTACAAATCTTTATCTTTCCAGGTTATTGACCCGAGACCTTCATTCTCAACAAACTTCAATGAGGGTGATAGAGTTAAGGAAATAGGCAACTTGGAAATTACATTCAAGAATGTAAATGAGGTTAAACTTGTTGAAGGTACAGACCCTGTTATCGTTTATATGCCTGGCGAGAATGAGTTGGAAGGTACAGCGACTCTGGCGAACAAGAAGATTACCGTGACATTCGACCAGAAATTCACCGAGGAGGGTGTATATACATTCGTAGTACCTGCAGGTATGTTCACAATGGATGGTGTAGAGAATGAGGAGTATTCGGTAAGTGTAGAGCTTTACACATTGACCATCACTCCACTGGAAGTTGTAAATGTAACTCCTGCAAAGGGTACGGTCAATCAGATTGACAGAATTATCGTTGAATTCAACCAGAAGGTGACACTCTCATACGATGAATATTGGCAGCAGATTTCACGTGAAATCGTTCTCAAGGGTGATACCAAGGATTACGTTTTGACATACGCGCCAAGCAACTACAACGCAAGCAACAGAGTCGAGTACCTCGTAAATGCAGTATGGAACGGATATGATGCATACGAATCTACACCTGTTACAGAGGTTGGTACATATACATTGGATCTCAAGGAGATAGTTGTAGATTATGCAGGAGAGGACTACATTGACGATTGGGGATACCCCGCCACAAAATGGCACGGAAAGAACGGAAGCTGCGAGGGCGTATATACATGGACAATCGAGGATACAGGCATCGAAGAGGTAACAGGTGAAAACGGAGATGTAAAGGTTATCTACGACCTCACAGGCCGCCGTATTGAGAATATCACAAAAGCTGGTATCTACATTGTAGGAGGCAAGAAGGTTATCGTGAAGTAATCATAGAATAACTTCCTGATTATAAAAAATATAGAGCAGATTTTGATCTGCTCTATATTTTTTATGTTGCATACGGCAGCTGCCGGAAATGATCAGTCATCAATATCTATAATTCTCAAATCCTTGTTGAATGTAAGTTCCAGGTCATTGGACAATTCAAGTTCATAACCTCTACCATCGCGTTCGATTCTCGTAACCTTTGCTCCCGGATAGCTATTCTTTATATAATTGCTTATGGCAACGGGAACAAGAGCAGTAGGAACCTCGGCTCTGCGGCAATCAACCTCTTCCCACTCACCGTTGTTCGAGAACTCAAGTCTCACACCTCCTGCCAACGCCACTTCGTATGTACGGACGAAGAAATCCGTATCGAGTTTCGCATAAGAAAGCTTAGCTTTTGGGAAATGCTCGTTTATAAAACTCTGTGCCTGCGCGGGCAACTGGCTCTTGTCAATAATCTTATCATTGTCGGCAGATGCCACAGCCACTCCTAAAGGTAAAGCCAATGCTAAAAAAATCAAAAGTCTTCTCATAATCATTCATTATTTATAGTTAATACCATTATTTCATACCCTATCAGGTAATTTACAATGCAAACATCAGGAACGATTCTGAAATAAAACTGAAAAATCGGGATTTCTGCCATTTTTTTGTAAAAAGCATCTTGACCGGAGTGCTGGAACATAAAATGCACTCCTGACGGCAATAATAAGCCATACAAGAGTGCATTAAAACAATTTATAGTCCTTATACCCGGACTACATAACTACTTCTCCTGGTCGAGATAGTAAAGGTCGCCAGACAATATCTGCTCTACACGCATTATAAGTTCGTCGATGTCCATATCGAGTGTAACCGCAAGACCTTCGGGTTCTACCACAATTATCTTCGGAGCCTTTTCAACGCCAAAGAGCTTTGCTGCAGGCGAGGCCATGCCACTACCGTCGCAGGCGTGCACCCACACATCGCTGTCGGCATTGCTGTTGCCTATAGCACCACGCCAGGCTTCGGTGTCGTTCATAAGCGCGTAACTGACAATGACGAATTGTTCCTTGTTCTCCTTTATTATATCATAAAGGCTCTGTAACTCGGCAAACATCTCCTCCGATTTCACGCAATCATTTGTCCAGAAATTTAGTACCACATACTTGCCACGATAGTCTGCAAGTTGTTTTACATCGCCTCCCAACAAAGGAAGTTCTATATTTGGAACCTCATTTCCAACACCCATATTACCTGCAAGCACCTTGTTGCGGAGAGAAAGGTAATAGGGATGAGTGTGCAGAGTGGTTGAAATGGTGTTCAGCATCTGATCGGCGTAAGTAGGAGTGAGAAGCGGTAACCAACGCTCAATCATAAGCGGAGTCATAGGAGAGGCATTATTATCAATAAGAAGTCTCAGCAAATAAGCCTTGATTTTTATTTTCTCCCGAGCAATCTTGTTGAGGGCATCCTTTCCTTCCGCTGTTTCCAGCCACCCACTGCCGTGCTGTTGCACAAGCTTCTCCTTAGCGAAAAGCAAAATAGAGTCATCATTACAATTCGCTATATACTCAAGATACAGATCGTTCGTAGGTGTACCCGTAACAATACTGCTACCAGTTTTATATGTGTTGACAACCGCTTCACCCGGTTCGACAAAGATTTCAACATCTTTCCCTTCACCAAAGCCCTTTATCGTGTACATCAATACAGGTTCACCCTTTGCAAGTTCATACTTGAAACTATACCTGTTCTTCTTCACTTTGGCCGTTGCGACCACAGTCTCATGTCCACGTTCATCTGTGCGTGTCAAGGTAACGCTCTTAATCTTCTTACCGTCACAAAGACACTCCTTGTCAATTGTACCATTAATTACGCAAGTCCCTTGTGCAACGGCTGCCATGCAGGCAAAAACAAAAATTATTGTTGATAAGAATCTATGTAACATAATCGTATTATTTTAAATTCATTGTACCATCTACAATGCTTTTCAATTTCTTTACCATCTCTTCGCCTCTCAAGCCGAATGCAACGACATTACCGTCGGGGGCAACAAGCACAGTGTGTGGAACACCTTTCACGTTGAACAACTTTACACCCTCGCTGTTCCATCCTTTGAGTGTGGAGATATGCACCCAATTCCTGTGCTTGAGAGCACTCTTTTCAATGCAGCCCAACCATGCATCCCTTTCGTTGTCGAGCGAGTAGCTCAGTACTACCAGATTGTCACTGTTCCCGGAATATTCAAGAGCCTCCTTGAGATATGGTATCTCACGGCGGCAGGGAGCACACCAGCTTGCCCAAAAGTCGATAAATACATACTTGCCCCTAAAGTCAGAGAGCGAGAGTTCTTTGCCATCGGTAGTCTTGCCGCTGAGATCCGGCGCCTCTGAGCCTTCCTTGAGATTTGCAGAACGAATTTCGTTAATAAGCTCCTTATACATTGGCTGTTTGTGCAGTTCCTGCGGCACAGCCTCCATAAACTCCTTGATGACATCCATTTTGAATGTAGGTACCAGTGCGTACTTTATTACATACAGCACTACAGGCGAGTCGATATGCTCATATATGAAATCCATGATTGCCACCTTGAAATGCATATTGTTCACATAGAACGTAGGCGATGTAAATGCCAATTCAGCCTCCATATTGCCTTTTATCTCATCGGGGATATTCGCCTGTGCATCTTTCATACGCAACTTGCTTTCCTGAATACATTTGTTATGCAAGTCAAGATATGCCTGATAGGTATCGTTACACGGAGTACCGCCAATCTTCGCAGCAACGGGGTAGGCTGCATCAAATGGGCCTACTGTTATCTCACCCTCTTCGAGGAAGACTGTTATTGCACCATTATCGAAGCCTGTTATGTAGTAGAGACCTGTCAAATCGGGAGCAACACCTTCAATGGTAAACTTATTGTCAATAACCGGCGCAGTGGCTATGACACTCTTCTGCCCATCTACCTCAGACTCGAGTTTTACCTCCTTGACAGTCTCGCTGCTGTAACACAAGACAGGACTGCTCATCTCGCCTTTTATGACAAACTTCTTATCCTGCGCTGTTGCGAATGCCGCTACAGCAAGTAATGCCATTACAAAAAACTTTCTCATTATATAAATGTATTGATTTTCTGATTATTCCAGGTTCTCTTCGAGGAATGTTCTCAACTGTTCATCACGGAGACCTGTTGCCATAATATTATTATATTCGTCGAGAATAAAGAGCGATGGAACACCTGTTATATTATAAAGGCGCACTACATCACACTCCCATCCCTTGAGCGACGATATATTTACCCACACAAGGCCGTCTTTCTTTATAGCCTTCTCCCAAGCAACCTTGTCGGTATCGAGCGAAACGCCTATTATTTCCAGGCCTTTCTCATGGAACTCATCGTACAATTTCCTCAATGCCGGATTATTAAGGCGGCAAGGGCCACACCAACTTGCCCAGAAATCGACAATCTTTATTTTCCCTTTTACAGAACTCATTGTAACAGAGTTCCCATTAACATCGTAAAGTGTAAAATCGGGAGCCTTTGCACCTCCTGCTGTACGCGCCAGACGATCGATACGTTCCTTTATCATTCGGCCATACTGTGTTACTTTAGCACCCGGGCCCAAAGAATTATACATCTTTCTTGTTTCCCCCAGGCCCATATCACGCATAGCGATATTTGAATATACAGTATATGCCGATATCAGGTTATCGTTGTTGCCAAGAAATGCTGTGGTAAGCTGTCGGAGAGACTCTTGGGCGACACGGAGGGTGTCGTTGACAAGACTTGCGCTACGGAATTTTCTCCCGGCGCGCAATGAGTCATAACGTTCCTTGAGGCCGGCAATAACAACATTCAATGAATCGGATACCCTCATATGGGCAGCATAATCCTCATTCAAGGAACCACCCTTTATAAAAAAGCTATCGTTATCGCTCAACAAAGCGTTATATTCTATACCGGGTTCTGCAAGCAACATGAAACCGCCCGAAAATCCCTCTACTACAAGCTGAGTAACCATCGGTTCATTGAGTGCTGCATTCAATTCAAATTTCCCTCTCTTGAAATCGCAGAAGCCCAATGTATCGGTTTTGTCCTCAGATGAACGTGTAAGCATATAGAGACGACCTTTCTTTATTCCCTCTATCTTTCCTTTCACAGTTACCATATTGCTCTGTGCGAACGAAACCGTTGCACAGAGGACAACGAGCAGTGTTAATATTACTCCTTTTTTCATACTTTTGAAATTCTTAGTAAACCATCTTGTAAACATAGTCGTTCACGAACTGTATATCCTTTATTTCGCCCCATAGATTACCCTCATTGTCCCTGTCGTAGAACAATGGTTCGTAGTCATTGTCAAGGTCGGCCGAGGTTGTGAACTTTATCTCGCCTATGGCACCGTTTGTTCCGTTGAACATAACTATGTTCATATACAAGCCAAGATCGTCACTGAAAACAGAAGACTCCTCGGTCCTGAATTTTATCATGGTGACATCGTAACCCTCAGGTGCCTTGTAAACAACAAACTTGTCGCCGTTGGAGACATTGTAACGATAGACAGTATTACCCTCGGCAAAGAAGAGGTTTGTTGTCGTGAACCAGGAGTTGTATGTTATGGTTGACATGTTGTCGGTTGTAAGATTATCAAGACGCTTTTCACTGATAATCCTATAAGCCGAACGCTCATCCGTATCCTGATGCGCATCGGCACCACGTGCTGCACCAACCTTACTGCCATCACCAATCTCCTGTTTCTGGAGCTCGTAACGGTAATAGTTGCCGTTTGCCTCGTTCTTAAAGATAAAGTAGGCATTCTGTTGGTCGTAGCTATCACGGTAGTTGATATAACCCATTACAGCCGTCATACCCACCGGCGAGTTCTGCAACCCGTCGAAACGCACATTGGCATCGAGCAACGGATTCATAGAGATGTAGCTGTTTCTGATAGACCTTGCTTCGTCAATGGCAAATCCCTTGTCCTCCTTTGACGAATAGAGGAAACGGCTGTTCTTTGCGTCCCAGAAGAGGAAACGGTTGTGTGTGATTGTTGCTGCTGTAATCTCGTAATCGGCCTGGTGAGAAAGGTCGGGATTTTCCTCACAACCAAAGCCCGGCTTGTAAAGGGCATGCACATAATTGCCAACATACACCTCGCCGTTATCGGTGAGAACAACTTTGTATTGTGTATAATTGCTAGGGTCACCGGTCTGCATAGTCCTACGGTATGAAAAGTTCTCACTCTCGGGTTTGAATATCTGCGGAGAGGTATATTTAACTCTCATGCCATGAGGATCATATGCTTTTGTCTCGCCATTACTGCTATAGAGAGTCAGTGACGATGTTACAGCGATGTTCGCAAGGTTCTCGGGCACGTCCATATAAGTGGTATAACCAAAACCTGTGGAATTCTCATAATGATTGTTGTCCTTGGTTACGGTTTTCACATCGGTATATATTTTTGTCTCGTTGCCGATGACTTCGATATTGCCTATCTTGCGATTACCCTCGCTACCATGCATTACAAAGAGACTGTTCTTGAACACCGGTCGCGTACTTATCTTGAACGAAGAATAGTGCGACAAATCGGTGGTCCTGTCGTGAATTCTCAGGAAAATATTGTATGTCATGGCCTTCCCGACAGGGAGGTCGAACTCGAGGAAACCTTTTGACATGATGGTATCCTTGACACCTTTACCAGCCTCATCTGTATATGACCTGCACCAATAGAAGTCGAGTTCCTCGAGGTCCTTGGCAAGTGTCTGCTCCACGACAGCATCAATACGACGCAGTCTGTCATTTTCGTCCAATGCTTGTTGCACTTCAATGACATTGCCACTGGCAGACATCACTATGGAGGGTGTAAATGTCACAGATGTTATCTCGTTCATCAAGTCCAACTTATAATCGTAGTTGCCCAAGTCCTCGTAGCATGCAGTCAACATGAGCACTGACAATAGAAGTGATGATATCTTTTTCATAATACTCTCAATTCAATAATTGTTGTTACTGTCTCTTATATTCAGTCAAGTTCAACCTCGGGAATGTCAAACCTTCTTGACAAAGGACGCTTGTCGTTCGCAGCCTTTATGATACGGTAGCACTCTTTCAGTCGTTCTTCACCCGCGAGTTGTTTGGTTCCGAATGAAGAGTTGTCCCACTCATATGTACCGCTCACCGTGTTATATACAAATGGGAAGATGGACTCTGCTATGAAGTTCTCTGCACCGTCTTCCTTCAGCATAGTCTTAAGCATGAACTGATACTTGTCGTCCTTGTACTCGCCGAAATATTTCTTCACAATAGCGGCTGTTCCCAGAGCCTTGGAATCTTCCCACCAGAACGGAATCCTTACCCTGTAGTTCACGCTGTTCTTTATCTCTACCCAACACAAATTCTTGTACTCCGAAATGGGCAGGCCCGACAAAGCATAATTATAATACTCGTTCAGCATATATAGGACATCATCCTTATGGAAATCGTCGGACACATCCTCCATGCTCTGCGTTGCCGCATCGCCGGCATACATTGCTGCAATATCCTTTGTTGTTGAACCTCCGAGCATTGTAGTGAAACGACAGAACTTGTTCGCTCTAAACATTCCAAGAAGGTGCTCATACTCTTTCCAGAAATATGGTTCGGTGTATGCCGGATAGTCTGTCTCCTTGAGTATCGGGAGAGCAACGCTCAACGGTTCTTCCGGGCTCTCTGCAAGCAGAGCATTCACAGCACTGACATTAAGTGCAAGAATCGAATCGAAAATATGCATTCCAGAATTGCTGTCAAAAAGAGCAGAATAGAAATGATTGTCGCCGGTATGATTGGCCAGGAATATATGTTTTTCCTTTGTCCACTCACCGAGATATGTATCCATATGGCTATACCACACTTCTGGCTTTTCATAGGACTCTGTAACATAGAGATTTACTTCATTCTTTCCTTCTATTCCGGAACCTATATCACCACTACCGTCCAGGTATATACATATAGCATAGACAGAATCCTCAATTTCGGGACGTCTTACCTTTATTTCTATATCCTTCTCATACTCCCTGCCGGAAAACACTACCTCATCGATTGTAACATCGGCTGGCTCGTAGCCCTCAACCTCTTTGGTCTTCACCGAAAGTGTGCGGGTCTCATCCATAAGATAACCGAGCAACTTTACTCTCAATAAAACTGTAACAGTATCGGGATTACCCACAATATGTTCACCAAAATTCAGAGTTTTTTCAAAATCGGTCGAATATTCATAGTCGAAATATGCTCCATTGGCATCCTTGTCGAAAAGCTCTGGTTCATTTTCTTCACAGGCTGTAAACAGCAATGGAAGACCGAGAAGCCAAAGTATATAATGAATCCTGTTTTTCATATCTTTTTGTATCTTGTTTGAACGCATATTATATAATACTCCATTTTATCTTATTCTTCCTCACCGTCCTGCGTCCAGCCATATTCAACTTCTGCATCAGGCAATGGGAATACGAAATTCTCTTCCACGAGCGTTACCTCGGGACTATGCGCCAATGTTCCCGTGATGCCGTGGGTCTTCAGGAACCAGAAATATTGTCCTTCGGCATAAAACTCCTTGCGATACTCCTTGTTTAGGGCAGTTATACGCATCTCCTCGGTATCGCACTGCACATCCTTTGCCTTGGAAATACCTCGCTTGTTACGTACACTGTTTATATACATGGCTGCTTCATCGCCATCAGAAGCCTCACACGCGATGTAGTACATTTCGGGAAGACGTATCAGAGGAATAACCTCATTGTCATTCTCGATATACTTCAAAGAGATAGCATACTGCAATTCGTTGTTCCTGTAAAATGCAGTACCCTTGGCACGCATATCTTCACTCTCATTACCTACTGTCTCATATATTGAGTTGAGAGTGGAGATATCAAGATAGTATTTGGTGTTTATCTTATCTCCCAATGAGAAATAATCAGACATATTATCCTCCAACTCATGCATATTCAACCCGAATATCAGTTCTTTTGACAATACAGGGTCATTGTCGTTACCGCTCTGTAGTTCAAGACCGCACTCATCAATAACCATTCTGGCATACATCGCTGCACTATCTTTCTCACCTGCATAGCTATAGACACGCGCCAGAAGTGCATTTATAGCATGATAGTTCATGCGAAAATGTCTTCCATTCATTTTGTCGCTCAAGTCAACATCCTTTTCATAGCTCATATACTCGCTGGCTTCCTTGAGATCCTTGATTATGCAATCCAGAACCACCTTTGCCGGCAGTAACGGTTGTTTGGAATGGTCGGCAACCGTACGGTATGGAATACATTTCATTTCCATAGCAGCATCGCTGCCGGCATAGTCCATAGGGCCCCAACCGCGCAACAGATCGAAGTGCAGGAATGCACGCAAGGCAAGAGCCTCACCACGTATCATTCTACGCATTACAGTATCCACCAGAACAACATCACCATTATACTCCCACCATTTGAGCAGGTTATTCGCATTGGCTATGATATTGTATTGTGACTGCCAAACGTTGGCAAGCACACCCTTAGTATTATAGGCACCGCTTGTCTCCCGGTCATATATATATACGCTGTTACGGTTTGTAGTTCCGTCGGGCAGTTTATCGTACATCTGCGCAAGCTGCTCCACCAGGCCAAAACTGAGATTCTTGCCGTAAGTATTCTCATCAGTCATAGTTATATACAAGCCTGCAAGAGCGCTTTCGTAGCCGTTCTCTGTAGTAAACAGTTCCTTTGCCGGCACATCGGTATTCGGGGTCACATCAAGCCAATCAGAACAGGAAGCAAGAGAAAGCATACCTACAAGACTGGCAAGGATTATATATTTTGTCTTTTTCATTTCTCTTATTTTATATTATCGGAACATTATTGACATTGACAAGGTATAAGAACGTGCAAACGGATAATCGAGTCCGCGCTCCATTCTTATTGGCGAAATACGTGCAATGTCGTTTGTTGTAAAGTTCAAAGCAAGAACATCGATATTGGCATGACGCAAGAACTTGAAAGCCTCTCCTGTAAACCTATATCCGATATTCAATGTCGCAAACCTTATTTCATTGTCATCCATAATGAAGCGCGTACTTGCGGGAGTATTTGCACCGGTTGGGCTGAACCCCACATATGGTGTCACGTCACCGGCTTTCTCCCAGCGGCCCTGACCTGCGCGGTTATCAAGATTGTATGCGACATTCTGGTTCTCTATCTTATCGACAAGAGTCTGATTATATACGACTCCACCATACTTGTATGTGAAACCCAGTGTACACGACAGGTCCTTCCAGTTAATACTTGTAGATACCGTACCGCTTATCACTGGATTCGTATCACCTACAGGCACCTTGTCGTTCGCGTTCCATACAAAAGTCTTTGTGCCGTCACGTTTCAGATAGACCTCCTTACCTGTTACCGGATCAACACCCAGCGAGCGAACTACATAAAGCGTTGTTGTCGATTCACCCTCGCGATACTGTGGCAATGGTGCCGTAGCCGACTTCATCTGCTCCTCGTTGACCTTCTTGAGATAATCGGACAACTTACGTATTTTGTTCTGGTTATGGTTCGCATTGGCATTGATGGTCCAGAAGAACTGTTTGCGCAGGTTCTGGACTGCAATGACATTCAGCGAAAGGTCAAAGCCCCTATTCTGTAACTCTCCGGCATTCATCACCATCGTTGGGAAACCTGTAGATGGAGCCAAGTCATAGTTAGTCAACAACTCCTTTGTTATGTTGTTGTAATAGTTGAGCGAAACGTTTACACGGTTTTTCCAGAAACCGAAATCAACTGCCAGACTGGTGTTATGTGTCTTTGCCCATCCCAGTTCCGTATTATTAAGACCGCTAAGAAGAGCACCAAGAACCGGAAAAGAATTGTAGGGACGCATCGTGCTTGAGAAGCTATAATACTCAATGGCATCGGAAGGACTGAAATTCTGTTCACCAGTGATACCATAGCTTGCACGGAACACAAGGTTGGATACATATCCCCTCAGCCATTTCTCGTTGTGCGCGTTCCAACGTCCACCGACCGACCAGAAGGGAACAAGGTCGTGCTTTGCATAACGTGAAGATGCCTCGCCGCTCAAGTTGAAGTCGAAAGAATAGCGATTATCGTAGCTGTAGGAGAACTGTCCTATGAGACCGATAGAACGCGAAATATTCTCACTACCGATATTGCTCATATTTGTCTCCATCTTGTTTCCGAAGATGAAGTCATCCATGTGCGGGTCGGGATAGCCTGTCGCCGAGAGGTTTACATAATTATTCCTGTCCTCACTTATAGTCCAGTTTCCGAAAATGCTGAAAAGATGCCTATCCAACACAAGGTTGTAGTTGATTCCAAGGTTACTCGACCACGATGACATGTTACCGGTGCTCTTGAAATAGCTTCCCTTACGTGTAAGGTCATCCTCGAGTTCGAAACTTGTATGGTCTGCAGGCAGGAACTTGTCCGTCCCGGCCATTCCCCTTGAATAAGAGAACTGCTCCGTAATACGGAGATTCTTCAATATCATATATTCAAGGCTGAGACTTGTAGTTACGTTCAGGCTATTGGAAAGGTCCTTTATTCCTACCGTTGCATCATAGAGCGGATTGGTAATTATCGTACTCTGTCCGCTTACTGTATTGTTGTCGAGAACTTTCTGCTGATGGCCGTTGGCATCCTCGGGTATATAATAGGGATTCAGCCTTGTATATTGTGAAAAAGAGCCATAGGGGGAGTTTCCGCTGTTCGATTCCGACAAGCTAATGTTTGCACGCATGGTAAACTTCTCCTTCACGTATGTCATATTGAAGTTCACGCCAACCGTTTGGTTATCAGACCCCTTCATCACACCCGGCTGCATAGAGGCATTCAGGTCAAGACTATAACGGAACACATCGGTACCGCCGGCAACGCTTGCCGAATGACGGTGCTGTATTGCCGTACGCAATGGCTTTGATAACCAATAGGTATTGACTCCGCCAAGTACATTACGCCTATACTTATTATAAAGGTTCATGTGGGCTGCGTTGTTGGGATCGTACAAACCGGCACGCCACTCCGTTTCGAGTTTTGTAGCAGCATCCATCATGTTGTAATCGGTAAGATCGGGAGTCTGCACAGTAACTGTTCCGTTATAAGAGACGGACAATGCGCCGTCAGGGGCTACCTTGGTTTCCACAACAACCACACCGTTTGCCGCACGGGAACCATATACCGATGTTGCCGCAGCATCCTTTAGGATAGTAATACTCTCAACTCGTTCCGGGTCAAGGTCAAGGATACGGCTCATAGGTACCGTAAAGCCATCGAGTACAAATAACGGAGTATTGGGACGACTCGATACATTGTCGAGCATAAGATCCATGCTGTTCATTGATTTAGTGCCCAACGACTGGTCACCACGAATCTGGAAATTGGGTTCGGCATTAGGGTCGGAACCTGTGTTGTTGTTCTCAATAATCTTGAAACTGGG
The DNA here is from genome assembly GCA_045646845.1 of Bacteroidaceae bacterium. Lineage (GTDB taxonomy): Bacteria > Bacteroidota > Bacteroidia > Bacteroidales > Bacteroidaceae > HGM04593. The sequence continues at coordinate 9,891 of JAZRLO010000003.1, read as the reverse complement.
ATCAAAGAACTGCAGACCCTTGAGCAGATTGGTCGGACTCATCCTACGCAGGTCGTCACCCTTTACTTCGACGTAATTTCCAGTAAAGCTGTCCTTACTGCGACGGCTTATACCGGTAACGACAACCTCGCCAAGTTCGACACTCGGTTTCAGCTCAAACACAAGATTGTTCTCACTCTTTACAATCTGTTTCGACACGGTCTCATATCCGATATATGATATTCTTATAGACTCCTTTTTTTTCAGACGGAGACTGAATTTTCCGTCAAAGTCTGTCTGGCATCCTCTTGCGCCCTTGTTATCGCCTGTACCGTCCGTTATGAGTACAGTGGCACCAACAAGCGGCTCTCCTGTATCTTTGTCGAAGACTTGACCCGAAATACTTAGTTGTTCCTTTGACTCGTCTTCCTTTACATCCGGTTCAACAATTATCTGGTTGAAGCCTTCGTACCTTATCTTTACATTCTGGTCACCTATCAAGTCACCCAACACTTTGTCAAGCGGTTTATCCTTTACAGCAAGACTTATAGGCTCGTTTATATTCCAGAGCGAAACATCCTGCAAAACTATCTTTGCGTTTACTGCTTCCGCTACCATCTCCAGCACCTTACCCAAAGGTTGGTTGCTGACCCTCAATGTCACAGGCTTTTCCTTCCAACTGGCAGCATCCTGTGCCTTTAGGGAAGTCGCGCTGAACATCAAAAGAAGGGCAACTACCGATACCCGGCAAAGCAACTGGAAACAATAAAGAGTTCTTCTCATAATCATTTATAGTTTATATTACCGTTACTGCAAAAGCATCTCCAAAAGGTTCTTATGGAATGGATTGCAATTATACTTTTCAAGATAATCCTTGTACAGAACATCTGCACGCTCTATTTCCTGGCCATTCATTATGAAATTGCGGAGTAGAGTATAAAGAAGGAAGTCACGCTGTTCACCCTCATAGAACTCAGCAATCTCCTTGTACATATCTTCCAGGACCTTAGGCATATTATACTTCACACCCTTCTCCATTGACATCTTTTCTTTCATATAGAAACAATAGCGCATAAGAAGACTTGCATACTCCGGGCATTTCAACGACTCGGCATCACTGCGGGTAGCATAACCGTCCATTATATGCCAATAGTCACCGATACCCTGCTCGGCTATCTTTACTCCTCTGACACTCTCATACATCACAGGATATTCGATGAACGACATATAGACATCGTAATCAACCATTGCCATAACATATTTTTTTGCCTCATCACTTGCTTTACTCCTGCCTATTAATGCAGTTACCTTATCGAGAAGGGTACGTGAATCATTTATACGGTCTTTGGGCTTTATGTCAAGGGCTGCACAACCAAGAAGCTGATTCTTGTAACGCAGGCTGCGTTTTATATTCTCAACACCCTTCATTAGACGATTATTGTTTATGGCACGCTCAGAACCGCTGTACTCCACCTTCACATTCTTGCCGTCGTAGTTCATCTCCACGTGCAGACTGTCACCCGGCTGCAATAGCACGTTGGTGCGGCCATTAATAGTAAGACAGACAAGGTTGTCGCATTCAAAACTATAAATATGCTCCTCGCCAGGGTTCGTATAGAATTCCTGAGCTATGAGCGGAGTCTGGATACAGTCGAAATAAACTTTTTCTCCCCTATAACCATAAACACAGGCACTAAGCGTGGTCTTTTGCTGGGCTGTTACAGCAACAGTGCCGACAACAGCAAGTAGCATCAACAACAGATTTTTTCTCATAGTTGTAAGTTTTGTCTCAAATAAAAAGTTAATCGTTGCAAATATATATAAAAGCAATATCCTTCAAGTACAAAAATACTAAAATATAGTTAAAACCATATATAATAAAAACCGAAGCAAAAATTGCAGACAGGCGATATCCGGGACAAGACAAGATACCACTGGCAACACGCCGGACACTGACACCGGAGGGTGTTCCTCCTCAAAAGCCCCGATAAAAAGGGAGGAAACAGATTCAAGACAAAGTTTCGTAAAAGTAAATCTTTTTTTGTTTATCTCATTTAACTGCCGCACTTGTATTTGGAATAAAAAATATGGTTATATTTGTAGGTGAGGTATGTGCATACAGCATATACCGCATGCTCTGGAACAAAGGAATTTCATTATAGGAAAACTCATAAACAGAAAAAAACACAACAACCATAACAATATGAGAAGAATCATTGAATGCGTGCCCAATTTCTCTGAAGGGCGCAACATGGAGATTATCAAGCAGATTACGGATGCCATTGAGGCCATAAAGGGTGTAAAACTATTGGATGTTGACCCGGGAGAGGCCACCAACCGCACTGTAGTTACATTTGTAGGCAGTCCCGAGGCCGTTTGCGATGCAGCCGTAGCGGCCATCAAACGCGCGACCGAGCTCATTGACATGCGCCAGCACAAAGGAGCTCATCCCAGAATGGGAGCCTGTGACGTATGCCCACTAATCCCGGTATCGGGAATTACAATGGAGGAGTGCGCCGAAATGGCACGTTCACTTGCCGAACGTATCTCTTGCGAACTTGCAGTTCCGACATATTGCTACGAAGCCGCGGCATTCAAACCCGAAAGACGCAACCTTGCCGTATGCCGCGAAGGAGAATATGAAGGTTTGCCCGAGAAAATGGCAAATACAGATAAACAGCCCGATTTTGGAGCACGCCCCTATGACGAGGGTATTGCCCGTACAGGTGCAACAGCTGTCGGAGCGCGCGATTTCCTCGTTGCTGTAAATTACAACCTGAACACAACATCGACACGCCGTGCCAATGCCATCGCATTCGATGTACGCGAGAAGGGACGTCCCATGCGCGAAGGCAACCCAATCGTTGGCAAGATTGTGAAAGACGAGAACGGCGAAACCGTAATGATTCCCGGCACTTTGAAGGCCTGCAAGGCTATAGGTTGGTTTATAGAGGAGTACGGCATAGCCCAGGTTTCAATGAACATGACAAACCTCGCCGTCACACCGTTACACATGGCATTCGACGAAGTGTGCCGTGCAGCCGATGCACGCGGCGTGCGCGTTACCGGCACCGAGATTGTAGGCCTCATACCCAAGAAGGCACTTGTAGATGCCGGCCGTCACTTCCTGCGCAAACAGCACCGCTCAACAGGTGTGCCCGAGCGCGAGCTTGTACGCATTGCCATTGAGAGCATGGGACTCTCAAACCTCAAAGAGTTCAAACCCGAGGAAAAGGTTGTCGAGTATATCCTTGAAGCCGAGGAACAGAAGAATGTAAAGAAACTGGTGGATATGACCTGCGCAGGCTTTGCCGAGGAGACAGCGAGCGAATCTCCGGCACCGGGCGGTGGCTCAATTTCAGCATATATGGGTGCACTTGCAGCTGCGCTCGGCACAATGGTTGCAAACCTCTCTTCGCACAAGGCCGGTTGGGACGAGCGTTGGGAGTATTTCTCGGATTGGGCAGAAAAGGGCATGAATGTGATGAACGAACTTATTGCGCTTGTCGATGAGGACACTGTTGCATTCAACAAGATAATGGACGTATTCGGAATGCCCAAAGGTACACCCGAGGAAAAGGCTGCACGCGCTGAGGCCATGGAGGTTGCAACGCTATACGCCACACAAGTACCGCTTCGTACCATGAAGGCTGCATACAAGGCTTTCGATGTCGTACGTGCAATGGCCGAGGAGGGAAACCCGAACTCCGTTTCCGACGCAGGTGTAGGTGCTCTGGCTGCACGTTCGGCTGTGATGGGCGCATGCCTTAATGTAAGGATAAATGCTGTTGGTCTCAAAGACAGGGCTACTGCTGAAAGGCTTGTGAACGAGGCTATGGAGATACAGGCTCTTGCACAGCAGGCCGAGAGAGAAATCCTCGCTATTGTAGAGAACAAGATAAACGGATAAAAACTGAAAACCCAAGCTAAGCTTGGTTTTAACTCGCTTGCACAAGTTTTCACCTTTAACCTTTCACATTTCACCTTTATAAGCCATGACCGATTTTCAGAAAGATATATTGGCAGGAATTCCCGACATACTGCCGGCAAAAAGAGAATACGACACGACGGCTAACCATGCGCCCAAGCGCAAGGATATACTCACCGATGAAGAGAAAAAATTGGCACTTGCCAATGCATTGCGTTATTTCCCGGTGAAGCATCATGCCGAACTGGCCCCCGAGTTCCTTGAGGAACTGAAGAGATATGGCCGCATATACATGTATCGTTTGCGCCCAGACTATGAGATGCACGCCCGCCCCATCGACGAGTATCCTGCACGTAGCCGCCAGGCTGCAGCCATAATGCTAATGATACAGAACAACCTCGACAAGGCTGTCGCACAGCATCCCCACGAGCTTATCACATATGGTGGCAACGGTGCGGTGTTCCAGAACTGGGCACAGTACCGCCTTGCAATGAAATACCTTGCCGAGATGACCGATGAACAGACACTGGTGATGTACTCGGGACACCCACTCGGGCTATTCCCCTCGCACAAGGACGCCCCACGCGTGATTGTCACCAACGGAATGGTTATCCCTAACCACTCGTCACAAGACGACTGGGAACGTTTCAATGCAATGGGCGTATCGCAGTACGGACAGATGACTGCCGGTTCCTATATGTACATAGGTCCTCAGGGTATTGTTCACGGAACCACCATCACGGTGATGAATGCAGCACGTAAGCGCATGAAACCCGGCCAAAAGGACCTGAAAGGCATGCTTTTCGTTACAGCAGGCCTCGGCGGAATGTCGGGTGCACAACCCAAAGCCGGAAATATCTCGGGCGTAGTGAGCATAACGGCAGAAATAAACATCGCAGCAGCTGAGAAACGATATAACCAGGGCTGGGTAGATGAACTGCACACCTCGCTCGATGAGCTCATTCCACGTGTAAGGAGTGCCGTTGAAAACAAGGAAATTATATCATTCGCCTATGTGGGCAATGTTGTTGACCTATGGGAACGACTTGCCGACGAGGAGATTGCCGTTGACCTGGGCAGCGACCAGACATCGCTACACAACCCGTGGGCCGGAGGTTACTACCCAGTGGGCTACAGCTACGAGGAGTCGAACCGCATGATGGCAGAAGAACCTGAGCGTTTCCGCGAGTGCGTTCAGGAGTCGTTGCGCCGTCATGTGGCTGCAATAAACCGTCTCACTGCACGCGGAATGTACTTCTTTGACTATGGCAACGCCTTCCTTCTTGAATCGTCACGTGCCGGTGCTGACATAATGGCTACTGACGGCAAATTCCGATATCCATCTTATGTTCAGGACATTATGGGACCCATGTTCTTTGACTACGGATTCGGACCATTCCGTTGGGTATGTACATCGGGAAACGAGAAGGACCTTGAAGTCACCGACCGCATTGCAGCAGATGTTCTTGAGAAAATGCTCGCTGAAGCACCAACCGAAATAAGCGGACAGCTTGCCGACAACCTGCATTGGATTCGCGAAGCAAAGCAGAACAAGCTTGTAGTGGGTTCGCAGGCACGCATACTCTATGCCGACTCGGAGGGACGTACACGAATTGCACTTGCATTCAATGAGGCAATTCAGCGCGGAGAAATTTCGGCACCTGTAGTGCTGGGCCGCGACCATCACGATGTTTCGGGCACCGACTCGCCCTACCGCGAGACATCGAACATCTATGACGGTTCACAGTTCTGTGCCGACATGGCCGTGCACAACGTCATCGGCGACTCGTTCCGCGGCGCCACATGGGTTTCCATCCACAATGGCGGCGGTGTAGGCTGGGGCGAGGTAATGAACGGCGGTTTCGGCATGGTAATTGACGGAAGCGACGACTCGGCACGCCACATAGAGGAGATGCTGCTGTGGGATGTGAACAACGGTATCGCACGCCGCAGTTGGGCACGCAACGAAGGAGCAATGTTCGCCATCAAACGACAGATGGAGCGCACTCCGCTGCTAAAGGTGACAATGCCCAACCTTGCCGACAAGGAGCTGATAGAGAAGGTATTCAACGAAAACAGATAAACAGACATAAAGGAGATCCTTCACTACGTTCAGGATGACAACCTGCGTAGTGAACTAACCGAAAGGAGGAATCTCAAAAAATACACAAGAATATTCACCCGTTCAAACAAACACTATGGTACATTATATAACAGCCGAGCGCCTCACCATTGCAAGGGTTGAGGAGATTTTGACAAAAGGCTATACACTTGCACTGAGCGACGATGCCAAGCAGCGCATAAACCATTGCCGCGAGTATCTCGACAAGAAGATGGAAGATGTGGGACACCCCATCTACGGAGTGACAACGGGCTTCGGCTCGCTGTGCAACATATCGATAAGCAAGGAGCACCTTTCGCAGCTGCAGAAGAACCTTGTGATGTCACACGCCTGCGGCACGGGACAGCGCGTTCCAGCAGAAATTGCACGCCTTATGCTACTGTTCAAGGTGCAGTCGCTCTCCTACGGCCATTCGGGCGTGCAGCTGGTCACAGTTGAAAGGCTTGTTGACATGTTCAACAACAACATCATCCCCGTGGTGTATGAGCAGGGTTCCCTGGGAGCATCGGGCGACCTCTCGCCCCTCGCCCACATGTGCCTGCCATTGCTCGGCCTCGGCGAGGTTGAGATTGACGGCACGATAATCAGCGGCGAAGAACTGATGCAGAAAATGGGTTGGGAGCCTATAACCCTCTGTTCAAAGGAGGGGCTTGCACTGCTCAATGGTACACAGTTCATGTCGGCCTACGGTGTCTATTCGCTCATCAACGCACAAAGACTTAGCCGCTGGGCCGACTGCATAGGAGCAATGTCACTCGATGCCTTTGACGGCCGCCTGGAGCCGTTCGAGCACAATGTGCATGCCATACGCCCACACAACGGACAGATTGAGACAGCGCGCAACATACGCACATTGCTCGAAGGCAGCGAAATTGTCAAGCAGCCCAAGAAGCATGTTCAGGACCCCTACTCCTTCCGCTGCATACCGCAGGTACACGGAGCATCGAAAGACACCATCGCCTATGTGGCAAGCGTGCTTGAGACCGAGATAAACTCGGCAACCGACAACCCCACGGTGTTCCCCGACAGCGACGAGGTAATCTCGGCCGGCAACTTCCACGGACAGCCCATCGCCCTTGCCATGGACTTCCTTGCCATCGCCGTTGCCGAGCTGGCCAACATTTCGGAGCGACGCATATACAAAATCATATCAGGCGCAAGAAACCTGCCGAACTTCCTTGTTGCCACACCGGGCGTGAACAGCGGCTTCATGATTCCGCAATATACCGCAGCATCTATCGTGAGCCAGTCTAAGGGACTCTGCTGGCCCGCATCGTGCGACTCCATCCCCTCGTCACAGGGGCAGGAGGATCATGTGAGCATGGGCTCCAACGCCGCTACCAAGCTATGGAAGGTTGTACAGAACAGCGAGCGCGTGCTTGCCATAGAGCTCATGAACGCGGCACAGGCATTGGAGTTCCGCCGCCCGTTGCTATCGTCAAAGCCCATCGAGGAGATGTTCGCCGCCTACCGTAAGGTTGTTCCGTTTGTTGATAATGACACCGTGATGTTCCCCCATATAGCCTCATCGGTAAAATTCCTGCAAGAAAATGAACCTGCTTGTTAAGAACATAGGCTGCATAGCCGGCATTGACGAAAGCGGACGCCTGCGCGTGGCCGGCAAGGAGATGGACAAGGTAGCAACCCTTGAGAACGCCTGGCTGCTCACCGACGGCGAACGCATTAAGGATTATGGCACAATGGAGAGCGTACCGTGCGGATGTGGCTGTGAAGTCATTGATGCACAGGGCGGATGGCTCTTCCCCTCGTTCTGCGACTCCCACACGCACATTGTCTATGCCGGCAGCCGCGAACAGGAGTTCCTCGACAAAATCAACGGCCTCACCTATGAGGAGATTGCCAAACGCGGCGGCGGCATACTCAATTCGGCCGACCGCCTGCACAACACCAGTGAAGAGGAGCTCTACCGCCAGGCAATGGAACGCATAGGTGAGATAGTGGCAATGGGCACAGGACTTGTGGAGATAAAATCGGGTTACGGGCTTACCCTCGAGGACGAGCTGAAAATACTGCGCGTCATACGCCGCATAAAGGAGACCGCGCCGCTTGATGTGCGCGCCACCTTCCTTGGAGCACACGCAGTAGGCCGTGCCTACAAAGGCCGCCAAAGCGAATATGTGGAGCACGTGTGCAACGACATGATACCCGCCGTTGCGGCCGAAGGGCTTGCCGATTATGTAGATGTATTCTGCGACCGCGGCTTCTTCACCCCCGAAGAGACGGCAAAAATCATTGAAACCGGCACACGTTATGGCCTGCGCGCCAAGATACACGCGAATGAACTTGCCGTATCGGGCGGCGTAGAAGTGGGCGTGCAGCACGACGCACTATCGGTTGACCATCTTGAATCAATGGGCGACGAGCAGATAGAGGCCCTGCGCGGCAGCAACACAATGCCCACCATGCTCCCGGGCTGCGCCTTCTTCCTGGGCATTGGTTACCCCCCGGCCCGCAAGATGATAGACGCCGGACTTGCCGTAGCCCTCGCCTCGGACTACAACCCCGGCACAGCCCCATCGGGCAACATGAGGTTTGTGGCATCATTGGCAAGCATAAAGATGAAGATGACCCCTGCCGAAGCCCTCAACGCAGCCACTCTCAACAGTGCTTGCGCCATGGGCGAAAGCAAGGATTTCGGTTCAATAACACGCGGTAAAAAGGCCAATTTTTACATCACCAAGCCCTTGCCGTCGCTGGCATTCCTGCCATACGCCCACCAGACACCTGTAATAAAAACGGTTGTGCTGAAGGGAAAGAGACACATGTAATCAGAATTGCCAAACTGATATAACCCCCCTCCCCCGAGCTACCATATTTATACAGGCTGCTCGGGGGAGGGGCGTAATATTAAACGTTTTTAGTTAAAAATAAATAACAGCTTACACTTTGTTGCAAAAAAGGGGTTAACAGCGATTAATTAAAAAAATATTTGATTATTTTCGCAAACGTTAAAACAAAGAACAGACGTAGGGGCTGGGGTGGCCTGCCCTTAAAAAAAAGAACTGAGAAAACCTATGAGCGCAAGCAGAGTTACATACGGCAACTACACACAGCCATACCTCTTGACGGGTTATGGTGGAGTTGTTGCAACCGATTGTTGCTCAATGCTTTACTCCCCACCTAAATTTAGATACAAGTTTTATAGATAACATATAACGTGCTATCGTGCGGCATTCACCCTGCCGTGTGGTAGCATGTTTTTTAGATGAAAGAGAACAGAGCAAAGAGCAAAGAGCAAAGAGAACAGAGCAAAGAGCAAAGATGAAAACGAAGTTTAGACAACGCCGGCAGCATCTTGTCAAGCGCAATGCCGCGCTTGTGGCATCGCTTGGGTTGCGGATAGACGGCGTCGTCAAAGAGGAAAGAGTATAAAATTAATCGAAACTAATTATATCTAATGAAAACAACAGAAAAGAAAGAACGGCTTTACACACCACCGGCAATGTCGGTGATTGAGATTGAGACAGAGAGTATGATGCTTGCCATGAGTGGCACCACTCCCGACAGTGATGATTCCGAATTTGGAGCACCAGCCCAGAAAGAGAGTAAGTGGGGCGACCTGTGGGGAGGTCAAGAGTAAAAAACAAACAACAATTGATATGATATACAATATAAAAAATAGAATATGGAACTTGGTGAAACTTTCAGTTTTCACTTTTCCGTTTTCCGTTTTTGTTGCTTGCAACAACGACGACATTGTGCCCGACACCCCTGAGCAGCCGAGCGTGAGCAAATATGAGCAGCTCACCTTCAGCAGTGCTGACGAGCCTTCTACCCGTGCCGTATGGGCAGACCCCAATGGCAGCGGTAGCCTTGTCTTCAACTGGGAGGCCGATGATAA
>JAZRLO010000002.1:0-76997 GCA_045646845.1 Bacteroidaceae bacterium | reverse complement strand
ACTCACAAGCCCGGTGCAACCCGCAAAAGCCTCCTCGCCAATCTTCTTTACACCTTTGGGAAAGGTGATGTTGGTGAGCTCTGTACACCCCTTGAAAGCCTCGTTCTCAATTTCTTTCACTCCGGCAGGGATAATTCCCACACCGTCCTTAATTTCATATTTTGCCATAAGTTTGAATTTTGTTTGCGTTTGAATTTCAAAAAAGAACTTTACACCTCTTCCCAACCTTTCTTTATGTTGTCGGCGATTTCTACTGCGAGTATCTCGCGAATCTGCTCCTCGCTGCTGCTGAATGCCATGTCGCGCTTTATCATCTATTGAGATAAACTGTTCTAAGATTATCACATTTATTAAATGCTCTTATCCCTGGCATCAAAGTAGCGTATGAGGCGGTGTAAGAGGACTTTTTATTACTGAATTACTGTGTTTTTTGCATAATATAGAAACAAAAGGCAAAAATTTCAATGAAAGGTGTGTTTTTTAGGAAAATTAACACAACGAAGGAATCGCCCTCGTTGTGTTCTATAGATTTTGTTTTCCTGACGTTACTTGCAGCTCTTGAGGTATGAACCGAGCGAGAGTATCCAAGCCACAACAATGCTCACTACCATACCTATGGCTCCAAAGAGCAGGAAGTTGGCATCGGTGTATTCGCTCATGCAGAACACCACCACTTCGCCTGCAACAAAGCCGGCAAGTGCGGCGTATCCCTTAACGCGCTTCATGAATACGGCAATGAAGAACAGACCGCCCAATCCGCTGGTAAGCAATCCCAGTATTTCGTTGAAGAAATCGAGGAACGACTGTATGTCCCAAGTTGCCATAAGCAGGGCAAGCAGCAGGCCTATCATTCCGCTGGCTACCGATGCCCATCGTGCAACCGATACGAGCTGTGAGTCGCTGGTGGAGCTGCGGAAACGTTTCCAGAAGTCAATGGAGAATGCCGTGGCAACACTGTTGATGTTGCTTGATATGGTACTCATGGTGGCTGCGAATATGGCTGCAATGAGTGCTCCTGCCACACCTGCCGGCATCTGGCTCATCATGAAGAATGGGAAAATTGCATCGGACTGTCCCATCGTGACATCAAGTTCGGCAGGATGGGTTTTGTAGAAGGTGTATAGGCCTGTACCTATCATGTAGAAGGCAACAGACACGAACACGCTCATAAATCCGTTTACAAGAATACCGCGTCCGGCCGATTTTTCGTCGGGAGTGGTCAGGTAGCGTTGGATGACGGTCTGGTCAGACGTATATGAAATAAGGTTGTTGGCCAGGCCTCCGAGGATGATGACCCACCAGGTGGCCTGTGACCAGGAATTGCTCAAGTCGAAGAGTTGCAACTTGTCATTCTCAAGTGCTATCTCTATGTAACCGCTTATTCCGCCTTCGGTGCCCATTGCCAGGTATATGACAGCAAATATGGCTCCGAATACAAGTATGAGGCCCTGTATCACGTCGCCCCAGATGACGGCCTCTACACCACCCATTGTGCAGTAGGCAATGGTAACCAGGCCCATGAGCACGATGCACAGGTATATGTCGATACCGGTAACAGCCGTGAGTGCCAATGAGGGGAGGTAAAGCACGATAGCCATTCGCACAATCATGAATATGCAGAAGAATGTTGAGGCCAGCATGCGGGTAAACAAGTTGAAGCGTACCTCCAATATCTCATATGCACTGGTGACATTGAGTTTGCGGAAGTAGGGGAGGTAATATTTTATGACCGGGAAACTTACAATCAGAATCATCCAAAGCATGGGGTAGTATGTCCAGTCGGTGGCATAGGCTTTGGCCGGGATGGTCATATATGTGATGGCGGAAAGCATTGTGGCGTATATGCTTATGCCGGCAGCCCACCAGGGGATGCGCCCGCCGCCCTTGAAGAAGTCATCGGCACTGTTCTCCTTGCGCATGAAATAGAAACCCATGCCCAGCATGGCTGCCAGGTAGAGTACAAGGATGCTCCAGTTGAGCCAACCGAAGTCCTTTTCGTTCGTTACCTCAACGTGTGTCACGTCTGCGCTACGTACACCGGGCTTCAGTTCGCCTCCGCTGTAGCTCCATCCTTGACCGCCTGTTTCGGGGGTCAGGCAGGCGCCGGCGCGGGCCAACTGGCTGTTGCCGGGAAGGAGACCCCAAGAGTCGGTTATGGTGTGGTAAATCAGTACGTCTTTACGGAAACGGTACCAGTCGGGGGCGTGACGCAGATATTGGCTGTCCTGCTTTCCTTCAATGGCACTGAGGAATATGTCGTGATCGACTCCGCCGAAGAAGAGTATATGGCTGTAGCCCACAGTGCTGCATGTGCTGCCTACTATTGCCTGCAACAATTGTCCGCGTTTGCCGTCACCGGTGTCCTCGACCCATGCCAAGGCCGTAGAGGTGCGCTTCCACTGCTCGGAAGTGACATTTCCATTCTCCAGCCCTGCAACGGGGATATACACGCCGTCGGGGTGTACGGCAGCTTCCGTCTCTTGGCTTTTTGGCTGGTATCCGCCGAAGATGAACAGGTGATGCCCAGCGGCCGTGTTCTGCACTGCCATGCATGGCTGCAGACGGCAAGCGTCGGGCAATGTTCCGACGACCCTCCACCTATTTCCTTCGCCGGGGAAGGACAGGGCATATACGTCTTTGTTGGGTGTGCCGTCGGTCTGTCCTCCGGCTACCCATATGGTGCCGTTATAGTAGGTTGCGGCGAAGTTGTCCAGTGCTTTGGGAAGGGGAGCAACAGGAACGGAGGTACTGTCCTTGGCATTGATGAATATGCACTCGCTGAGCGATGAGGATGCGTCCATTCCGCCAAGATATACAACGCCGCCGGGCACATGTACGCTTGCTCCATAGGCACGCGGATAGAATACCTTCTGTCCGCCATCGGCGCATGGCACGTCGGGGAAGTCGCATCCTCCGTAGGTTGCCAATTCGTCCTTTATCCAACCTGCGTAATGGCCGGAAACGGCTTTGTCCATAGGTGCCGAAGGTGATACGGTAATTCGGTTCTGCGCCATACAGAGTATGCTGCAGAGGAGAAGGGGTATGAAAAGCAGTTTTTTCATAATACGTGAATGGGCTTTATTTTCTTTTTGTCAGTATGTTGCACAATTCGTACGATTTTACCATCATGCGCGGTATGTGGAATGGGCCTTTGAAGATGTTGCCTTTGGCCGGCTGCGCCACGGTTCCGTCACGGTGCAGGTAACCGTACCATTCTCCGCACTGGCTGTCGGGGAAGTGGGCGTATGTCCACTCGCTTATCTGCTTGTGCCATATGAGGTACTTGTCGTCACCTGTAGCCTCGTAGGCATAGAGGGTGGCGATAATGGCTTCGGTCTGCGGCCACCAGAACTTCATGTCCTGCGAGTAGTCCTGCGGAGGCAGGTTGCGGCAGTCGCGGAAGTTGATTATGCCTCCGTACTGCTTGTCCCAGCCCCATTCCCATGACCAGTCGAGAATCTGCAGTGCCTGTGCTGTCAGCTCCTTGTCCCAACCGCGGTGCTTTGCCTCCTCGAGCAGGAACCATGCTGTCTCGATGCAGTGACCGGGGTTTATTAGGCGGCCGTTGATGGTATCGATGAACTCGCCATTGGGGCCCACTGTCTCAAGCAGTGCCGCGAACTCTGGTTTCATGAAATCCTTGAGCGATGCTATGGACTCGTCTATCTGCTGGTCGAGCACGGGGTCGCTTATTACGTTGCGTATGCGGGACGCGGTGTTGATGAGAATCATCACGAGCGAGTGTCCCTTGGCCTGCAGTGCAGGGAGGTATTTGGGTTCCATGTAGCCCGGTGTGGCTACGAATTTGCGTATATCCTTGAATATTTTAAGGGCCTTTTCGGCATACTCCATGTTGCCCGATGCCTTGGCGTACTCGGCCATGGCTATAGCCGCGAAGCTCTCCGAAAAGACGTAGCGGCGCTTGCGCAACGGTGTGCCGTCGGCCATCACCTCGAAGTACATGCGGCCGTCGCTGTCGAAACAGTGGGCTTCTATGAAATCTATCGTGCTCTTTGCGGCTGCAAGCCATTCGGGGTTCTTTTCTATTGTGTTGTATGCGAAACTGCACACGAAGGCAAAACGGCCCTGGAACCACACGGATTTGGTGCTGTCGATGAGTGAACCGTCGCGGTCAACACAGGTATATACGCCGCCGTTCACGCGGTCGAGTCCGTTCTTGAGCCAGAAGGGCATTATGTCGTTTACAAGGTCGTCGCGGTATTTCTGCGACCAGTCGTTCAAGTATTCGTTCCAATTCATAGTATTATAGTATGTAAGAGAATGACTAAAAAGCGAATTTGATGTTCGAAACTTGGCAGTGCTCGTTGTAAAACGCTAAAGCGAGCTTTGCGTTTCACTCGTTTGCCTAAGCCTTGAACTTCATCTATTTATTCATCCTCTTTGAAATTGTTATTGAATAAAAATTTGTTTTATAATTTGTTACAGCGTTCGAAGAAGTTGATTGCTTCAAGCTCCTTGCGCATTGCGCTCTCCTCCTCGTCAGTCATGTTCTGGAAGGGGGTGCGGTTCTTGCCAAGGTCGAGTCCTATGAGCTTCATGATGCGCTTGCCGCCTACGATGTTGCCGCGGTAGTGGCAGATGACGTTGATGACCTCCTGTGAGAAGTTCTGCAGTTCGCGCGCCTTTTCTATGTCTCCGGCGTTCCATGCGTCTATTATGCCGGCGAGGTTGCAACCGTTGTAGTTGGTCGTGCCGCCTATACCGCCCTGTGCACCGCCCATTGCAAGGCAGGGGAGTATGGTCTCGTCCTGTCCGTGGAGCATGTCGAACTTGCCGTTCTTGTATAGGCGGCACTGGTTGTATTCGTACAGGCTCTCGAAAGTGTATTTTATTCCGGCGAAGTTGGGTATGCGTCCGTCAACGGCTTCGAGGAACTTCACCATAGGCAGGTATGCTCCGTTGAATGCCGGTATGTGGTAGAAATAGAAGGGCAGCTCCGGTGCAGCCGATGCAATCTCCTCGCAATATTTCACCAGTTCCTCCACGCGGCCTACTTTGGGGAAGGGGGGTGCCATGGCTCCGATGCCGAATACGCCCATCTTCTGCGCGTGCTCGGCCATGCGGCGGCTCGACTTTACACAGGTGCTTCCTACGTGTACTATTATCTTGAAGCCTTCGGGAGCTGCTGCGACCCATGCTTCGGTGAGCTTGATGCGCTCTTCTTCGGTGAGCATGTAGCCTTCGCCGGAGGAACCGTTTATGAATACTCCCTTCATGCCGTTCTTGGCAAGCATCTGTGCGTACGCGGGGATTGGTTCGTAATTAACTTCGCCGTTCTCGTAGAATGGCGTAAAAGGGGCGTCGATGAGGCCTGTTATCTTTTCCATAATTCAATAGTTGAGTTTTATTGATATTTTTTGTGTATGCGTTTCAATAGTATTGCTAAATCTTACAAATAAAGAAAAAATAATCGTAAAGAACAAATTTATACTTAATAAAGTATAAAGTATAAAGCGAAAAAAGTATAAGGCTGCATATTAGTGGGTGGTCGGGGGATTATCCTAATGCATTTAGGAGAACTTCCATTGATACTTAGGGAATAAACTTTTTGTAGATGTTATACCGTAGATATCTTTGCGGTAGAAGAAACGGAAACGATATTGTAAACAGGTTTAACTTTTAAAACATTACGACTATGAAAAAGATGATTATGATTGCAGCGATGATAGGCGGAATGCTTATACCTGCAGAGATGGTGGCGGACAACAGAGAGGATAAGGCTCCGAGAGTTAATAAAAGGGAAAATAATGAGATAAGAATTTCAAGAGAAGGTAGGGCTGAGGAGAATGAGAGGGCAGAGTATCGTCCTGTAGCAGTGGGCAATAAACAGGAGAAGCCTGGTTACAAACCTGACGACAAGCCCGGCAAGCCCGATAATAAACCCGGTTACAAGCCTGACGACAAGCCCGGTAAGCCCGATAATAAGCCCGGTTACAAACCTGACGACAAGCCCGGCAAGCCCGATAGTAAGCCCGGTTACAAGCCTGATAACAAGCCCGGCAAACCCGATAATAAACCCGGTTTCAAACCTGATAATAACCCCGGCAAACCTAATTATAAACCGGGATATAAGCCGAAGTATAAACCCGTCAGACCAGAGCAGGTAGTGGTTATAGACCGCCCGGTTCCTCCTCCTCCCCCTGTATATGAGGATGATGACGATTCTTTTATCGGTGCAGCGGCAGCGGTTGTAGGCATAGCGGCTTTGATAGCACTTATCGCAAATTGAGTTTTATGTAAAAGATGAATATTCCAACCGGATTCATACTTGTAACTTTTTAGATTCAGGGAGGAGAGCGTCGGCCAACGCTCTCCTTCCGTTTTGGTTGTTTTTACGGACTGAGAACTTTTCAATCACTTTTTTTAAAAATATTTCTCATTTCTCTTGCAAGGCTCAATTATTAGTTCTACCTTTGCATCGCAAAATAAGGGCGGATGCCATGACAAACGGAAGTTTGGGTGAGTGGCTGAAACCAGCAGTTTGCTAAACTGCCGTACGGGTTACCGTACCGGGGGTTCGAATCCCCCAGCTTCCGCTTATTTTTGCAACCGGCGCTTTCGTCTAGTGGCTAGGACACATGCCTCTCACGCATGGAACACGGGTTCGATTCCCGTAGGCGCTACAAAGTATTGCAAATACGGGGATGACGGGAATACTCCTTTGTGAAGCTAAAGCTTCAGTCGTCGCAAACATTGCTCCTTCGCAATGGTCCCGTAGGCGCTGCAAAATATTGCAAATACAACATTTGATGCCTTATGGCGCTTTCGTCTAGTGGCTAGGACACATGCCTCTCACGCATGGAACACGGGTTCGATTCCCGTAGGCGCTACAAAGAACAGTTTCTGCTGTTCTTTTTTTATTTGCTGTTCCAGAATTTGAGGTATTCTTCGGCAACCTTGTGGCTGTGGTGGTGTCTGGTTATGTATTCCAAGCTGTCGCGCTGCATTTTTTCAATAATATCCGGGTTTCTGACCAGCCATTCCAATTTTTTGTAAACGTCCTCTTCGTCGGGTGTGACGTTCACCATAGGGCGCAGTTCCTTTTCGTTGTTTATTGTATAACATTCCTCTTCGGCTCCTCCGACTACGATTTTGCCTTTTGACATGGCCAAAAGTGCGTTCATTCCCGGTGAGAACCCGTATAGCTGGTCGAGCAGGACGTCGCATTCGTCTATCATTTTCCGGTATTCTTCGAACGGTACGCTCTCTGCTTTAAGTATTTCGCATTTGTCGGCATGGTTCTTAGCTATGCGTTCGAGTGCGCGGAGCATTATGTCTGTACCTTTATATATATTGCGTTCTTTCTGTACTCCGATGAAGAACCTTAGCTTTCTGTCGGTTGAATAGAACTGCTCTGCTTTTACCTGCTCGGGGTCGATGGGGAAGGGGATGTATGTCAGTTTTTCGGCATGCTCCCCGGCATATGCCGTGTAGTATTCGTACATTCCGGCTATTATGCCGTTGCAGCTGTGGGCAATTTCGTGGTTTAACCGTGCCTTTGCGGTCTCCTGCCAGTCGGCTGCCTGTTCCCGTGTGTATGCGTTGTCTATGGCTTTGTCTCCTATGTTGAAGTCGGAGTAGCGGAACGTGCGCGGTGTGCGCGTGCAGGCTTTGACCCAATATGCGTCCATTCCGAAGGCTCCGAGGAAGATTTTGCCGTTGTGTTTCTTCAGGTAACGGTATATGGGGGCTATCTTTTCGGCCTTCAGTTCAAGGAACATGGGGTTTATGATCTGTACGATGTCGTACCCCCGAAGCCGTGGCAACAGGGCATATGTTTTCAACAGATATTTTATTCCTCCTATTCTGGTGTATTTGCGTACGAGCGATATGTCTCTCTTGTAGTCTTTCCAGAAGTCGCCGTTGCTTATGACGCATACGGTGTGCCCCAAAGAACGCAGTCCTTCGGCAAGGGTCCAATGGACATTGCTGTATTCACCTATGAGCAGAATCTTCATTTTTTCTTCGGGTTTTTTCCGGGGGTGAACAGGTGTAGCAGTCTGATTCCGGAATTGCTGTTGGCCAGAATGCGGAATATCCTGTATTTGAGTGAATAACCGGCTGCCGGTATCGGGTATAGTGATAGTGGGGCCAGTTCCGAAAGGCATCTTTTTCTTATCTCTCCTGTGCTTGCACCGCTGTGAAGCATGTTGAGTATCGCGTCAACCGCGAGCATGTTCAGCTTGCGGTCTATGGCCTGCTTCTGTATGCTGTTGCATTGGTTCTGGAAGCATCCGCGGAAGTTGGTGATTCTTTCTATGACCTTGAACATGTCGGCCATGCGTCTCTCCTCGAACTTCCTGTCGGTGTTTGCGGTGGTGGAACCTTCGCGTCTGCAATAGCAGTATAGGCACGCGTCGCTCGTTATGAGGCTTTGGGTGTGGAAGTGGAGTATGGTGTTGAACTCCTCGTCTTCGTGGTAGCACCCCTCGGGAAACCTGATGCCCTTGCGTACCGCAAGTTCTCTGCTGAAGAAGTAAAGGCACGGGCTGCCGGGAAGGTTGTGGTTTGCCATGAATGTGGCTCCGCTTATGGTGTTGCTGAACTTTATGTTCTCTTTGGCATTCGGGAGTCTCTCTTCGGGGCTGGTGGCTACGTGGTATCTGTATCTCAGGATCTGCGGCTTTTCGCGTTTCAGGACGTCGATGCATTTGTCTGTCTCTCCGTTGTCGATAAGATAGTCGTCGGCGTCAACGAACATTATGTATTTGCCGCGCGCCTCTTCGATGCCTCGGTTGCGTGCCGCACCGGGTCCTCCGTGAACAGCCTGTATGAACCTTACCCTCTCAGTGCTGCGCTCTGTCTCCAACCATAAGGGCGGTTGTGCCGAGCCGTCGTCAACTACGATTATCTCATAATCGCCGTCGGCAATCTCCTGTGTGGTGATGCTTGTGATGCATCGCTCCAGAAGTCTTCTTTCCAGGTTGTAATGCGGTATTACTATCGAGAGGAACATGTATCAGCAGAGTTTCTTGTGCATAAGGGATATGATGCGGCTGTGTATGTAGGCTCCGGACAATGAGAAAAGGGTGTATTTGAGTTTGCTCTTGACGGGTATGTCCATATTGTACAGCTCCTTTATGTCCAGTTTGCAGCCCTTCAGTAGGTCTGCGGCCTTCTTGTATTCTTCTTTTTCCCCGCCGCTGCAACGGAAAAGGTCGGTTAGGTTGTCAATGCTCTTCAACAGTATGTTGTTCGCTTCGGATGGCATCTTGTATTCATCGCGCACCCTCTTGTAGAGTGATGCCAGGTTTCTGTAAAGGAAGTATTGCGACTTGAACGAGTATGTGTTGCTTATACTGTCGTCGTTGTCGTAATAGTAATAGAATCCGCAGTCGGAGTAGTATATGTTCTCGCAGCTTCCCAGGAGCATTGGGGTTACAAATGTGTCCTCGAAGACTTCCCCTTCGGGGTAGCGCACGAACATGAACATGTCGGCGCGGTATATCTTGTTGCACGCGAAGCAGTGTTCGTATCCCTTGCGCCTTATCCAGTCGGGGAATATGTTTTCGTTGCCGCTTATCTTTTCGGGCGCGAAAGAGATGATGTTGCTTCTTGGTGACTCGTAATGTTCTATGATTGGGTACTCCAGAATGTCGATGTCCGGGTTTGATGTCAGTATCCTCATGTTGTGGTAGTACGTGCCGGACGCTACGGTGTCGTCGCCGTCAACGAACGTTATGTATTCTCCACGTGCCGCTGCTATACCTGCATTACGCGCCGATGAGAGTCCCCCGTTCTTCTTGTGTATGACCTTTACCTTGTCGCATTCGTGCGCATACCGGTCGCATATGGCTCCGCAGCTGTCGGGGGAACCGTCATCCACGAGTATGAGCTCGTAATCGGTGTATGTCTGCTGCAGAATGCTCTCTATGCATCGCTGCAGATAACGTCTTACTTTATATACGGGTACTATTATGCTTAGTTTCATTAATCGCGTCGGGGCTGATGTTCGGTGCGTTCCGGCGGTTTTTGCCGGTTGTGCATATTTATGGCAAAGATAATAAATAAACGGATAAAATCCGATAAAACGCCTCTTTTTTATTTTGCGCGTGCTTTTTGTGCATGTGGGGCCAAATACTGTTCCGAAGGTTGGTCGCTTCGCTTTTTTTTATTATCTTCGCGTTTGGTTTTATTGCGGGCGTGCGCTTTGGCGCAACCGGTAAGAATTAATCTGTATTGTATGAGCGGAAACAGCGGACAGGAGACAGCCTCCACGAACAGCAATTATCGCCGCACCATCAAATATCTCGGTATGTTTGGCGGTGCGCAGGGGTTGTCGATGCTGCTGAATATGGTACGCAACAAGTTCGCTTCAATCCTTCTCGGAACCCGCGGTTTGGGTTTTATCGCGCTTTATAACAGGACAATCCAGATGTTCAGCGAATGCACGAACCTTAGCCTCTCGTTCAGTGCGGTGCGCAAACTTGCGAGCGTGTATGAAACCGAGGATGCGCAGTCGGCAGAGTACTGTGTGAAGATAATCCGCAGCATCGCGCTTCTGACAGGTCTTGTGGGAATGTTGCTCTTCATGCTTGCCTCTCCGTTCATTTCGAACTGGATATTCGGAAGCCATTCCTATTATGTTTCGCGTTTTCTCATGCTTTCGCCTGTGGTGCTCTTCATGGCGGTATCGGGTGGAGAAGTGGCCATCATGCGCGGTGTGAGAAGGCTCAACAGCCTGGCACTCTACTCTGTTTGGACTGCCTTGAGTGCTGTCACAGTTTCCGTCCCACTCTATTTCGTGATGGGGCTCGGAGGTATATTCCCGTCCATATTCTGCATCGCGTTCTTCCAGATGTCCGGTGCACTTTACTTTACATTGAAATTATACCGTTACAGGGTCTCTCCCTTCTCGTTGTCGCTTATGCGCGATGGGGTGGATATGATAAAGATGGGTGCCGGGTATATATACTCTTCTGTGCTGACATCGTTGTCGATATGGCTTGTATGCAAAGCTTTGTCGCAGATGGGCGACGGCGCCTCTACCGGCCTCTTCTCGGCTGGATTCGCTATAATATGCATGTTGCCGAGCATCCTTTTTGCTGCGTTGGACTCCGATTACTATCCGCGTCTTTCGGGAGTGTTCAGCCGTCATAAGGAGCGCAACGATATTGTCAACGGGCAGATTGAAGTGCATGTCCTGATACAGGCCCCGCTTATTCTCGGTGTGATTATGCTTCTACCTCAGTTGATACCTTTGCTGTACAGCAGTGACTTTGAACCTGCACTGAGAATGACGCAGATAGCCATGTTTGCTCTGCTTCTCAATACGGTGACCTACCCGTTGTCATTCATGCCGCTCTCAAAGGGCGATTCGTTCACCTTCCTTGTTCAGGAATCGATATACAACATCTCGTTCGTGGTTTTCATAGTCATGGGGTACAGTTGGCACGGACTTACCGGTGTCGGAGTCGCTATGGCGGCAACGCGTGTGGTGGATCTTGTTTCGGCATACCTCATAGCGCACAACAAATATTCTTTCAGATTTTCACGGCGTGTCATAAAGTATTTTCTTATACAGTTTGTGATTTATGGCATTGCCGCATACGCAGTATTCATGGTAGGTGGCAAATTCAACCGTGTGCTTTTGAGTTTCGGCTGCGTGGCATGCTCTGTACTGATGTCAATGTATATGTTGTCATCTCATGGGAATATGCTTTATAAGTTGTATCGGCGTGTATTCAAAAAAAGATAAAATGTTCCGTCTTGTGAAATATATCCTGTTGTTCATGACACAGTTCGCAGCGGTGTCTCATGTCTGTGCCCAAAACAAGCCGCAATTCTCGGTGATGTTCGATTTTCCGATATATCTGAGCGGAAATTTCGGTGAACTGCGTTCCAACCATTTTCATTCAGGTCTCGATTTCAAGACTCAGGGTGTTGTGGGAAAGCCGATAAAATGTGTGGCAGACGGTTATATCTGCCGCGCCAAGGTCGAGACCGGTGGGTACGGACAGGCGATATATGTGATGCACGACAACGGGTATATGACCGTATATGGTCATCTCGACAGGTTTACGAATGCAGTCTCAAAGCGGGTAAGGGATTATCAATATGCCAATGAGACCTTTACTGTCGATTTGAACTTTGCACCGGACGAGTACAGGGTAAAGACCGGGGAGATCATCGCATATGCAGGGAATACCGGATATTCGTTCGGGCCTCACCTGCACTTTGAGGTGCGTGACAGTTCCGGGAATGAACTCTACGATCCTATGCAGTTCTTCAAGAGCAGAATAAAGGACAAGAAGCCGCCTAAAGCGTTGGCTTTGTCGGTTTATCCAAAATATAAAAGAGGTGTAGTCGAAGGCGAGGGTACACCGTTGTATATTGATGCGGAGAGTGACAGGTTCAACGATACCATAGAGGTCTGGGGCAAGGTCGGTATCGGCGTGAAGGCTTTTGATTATATGGACGGTACCAACAATAAATACGGTGTGCGTATAATGCGCCTGTATGTCGATGGAAAGAAAATCTTCGAAAGCGTTCTTGACAAGTTCGATTATGGTGAGAACAGGCTCATAAACTCCTGGGTCGATTATGCCCGGCTTGTTCGCAAGGGTGACCGTTTCCAGAAACTTTTCCTCGATGACAACATGCCCTTGAGGGCGTTGAACTGTGGCGACGACAAGGGATTGCTCACAGTGAGCGAGGAGAGGTACTATGATATAAAGGTTCATTTGGAGGATTACCACGGGAACAGGTCTGTGTATGGATGTGTGCTGCGTGGAAAGGTCTCTGCCATAATGTCTCTTCCGGCTTGGGAAGAGAAACTGTATTGGGCCAGGGTGAATGTCATAAATCGAGAAGGAATGAACCTTCTTGTTCCTGCAAAAGAATTGTTCAATGACTGTGTGGTCAGAGTGGATGTGAAAGGGACAGGCAATATATCGGGCAGGTACAGCATAGGCGAAGAGACGGTTCCGTTTTGGCATGGTGCAGACCTTTCTATAAAAGTGAACGGCAGTTGCAGTGTAGATACTTCCAAACTGTATGTGGGGAGGCGTTCATCTGGGAAAGTCTTATATGTGGGCGGAAAATACAGCAACGGCTGGATGAATGCCAAGATAAGAAGCTTCGGTGAATATGAGGTCTTTGCCGATACCGTCGGTCCGCGCCTTGTCGCAAAGAACGACAGGCAGTGGATGAAACGTGGCCGTATTGAACTTGGACTGTCCGACAGTGAAACGGCAATAGGCTCTTTCAAGGGTACGTTGGACGGCAGATTCGTGCTCTTCAGGTACAGCAGTAAGGAATCTTTGCTTACGCTTGACCTCAAGGCCGAGAATGTCAGCCGCGGCAAACATAAACTCAGGGTCGTGGCGAAGGATGTACTCGGGAACGAAACTGTTTTTGAAAAGGAAATAACTTATTGATTATACTATGAAAAGACTCTTTTTCTTTGTGGCGGCTTTGGTGCTGTCAGTTCATGCAGGTATCTCCTGCACCAATTTCCTGGTAGGAAAAAAGGCTTCGGCCGACGGCTCGGTTTTCATTTCGTACAGTGCCGACAGTTACGGCATGAGTGGATTTGTGGCTCATTTCCCGGCTGCTGTGTATCCCGAGGGTACGATGCGCGACATATACGAATGGGATTCGGGCAGGTATCTTGGACAAATTCCTGAAGCACGAGTGACATATAATGTTCTCGGAAATATCAACGAGCATCAGGTTGCCATTGCCGAAACCACTTTCGGAGGACGTGAGGAACTTATCGATACTACGGGCGTCCTTGATTACGGTAGCATGATATATATTGCTCTGCAGCGTTCCCGTACGGCTCGCGAGGCGATAGACGTTATGACCTCTCTTGTGGCGGAATACGGTTACTGCAGCAGCGGAGAGAGCTTCTCTATTGCCGACAAGAACGAGGCCTGGATTCTTGAAATGGTGGGCAAGGGCGGCAAGGAAAAAGGTGCCGTTTGGGTTGCCGTACGCATTCCGGATGATTGCATCTCTGCTCATGCGAACCAGGCGCGCATCCGCAAGTTTGACATGAAGGACAAGGATAATGTGCTCTATTCCAAGGATGTCGTGAAGTTTGCGCGCAAGATGGGTTACTTCGACGGCAAGGATGCCGATTTTGATTTTGCCGCGGCATATTGTCCGGCAGACTTCGGCGGTCTGCGTTATTGTGATGCACGCGTTTGGAGCTTCTTCAATATGTTCGGTGAGGAGGATATGACAAAATATCTGGCCTGGGCTTCGGGTGATCCTACGGCAGAGCCTATGCCTTTGTATATGAAACCAAAGGCTCCTGTTTCTTTGCAGGACATGCAGCGCGGAATGCGTGACCATTATGAGGGCACTCCCTTCGATGTGACCGGTGATTTGGGTGCAGGTCCATACAATATGCCTTACCGCCCCTCGCCTCTCAGCTTCAAGGTCGATGGCAAGGAGTATTTCAATGAACGTCCTATTTCGACATTCCAGACAGCCTTCACTTTCGTGGCTCAGTTGCGTTCATGGCTTCCCGATGCTGTGGGAGGCGTTATGTGGTTCGGTACCGATGATGCCAATATGGTTGTCTTTACTCCTGTTTATTGCTGTGCGACTGAGGTGCCCGACTGCTACAAGGAGTGTTATGCCGACCCTGTGGAGTTTTCGTGGAAATCTTCGTTCTGGGTGTTCAACTGGGTGGCAAATATGATTTATCCCAAATATTCGATGGTCATAGATGACATGAGAAACGTGCAGGGTGCATTGGAGAATGGAATCTACAGCCAGAGCAGGGAGGTGGAGCAGGAGGCTCTTGCAGTAATCTCTACTTCTCCCAAGTTCGCCAAGAAGATTCTTACCGATTTTACATGCAGCAGTGCCGAGACCGCGCTGTCCGAGTGGAAGAGATTCGGTGAGAAGATTATCGTAAAATACAACGATTTTGTTGTCAAGAGCGAGAAGAACGGCAAACTGGATCGTGGCACGACCGGCAACGGCGGAAGAATCGTGCGTCCCGGATATTCTAACGAGTATTGGAAGGCTGTCGTAGAACAGACTGGTGACAAATATCTTATGCCTGCATCAAAATAAACTGATAATTGTTGTTTATTCGTGGAATTAATTATATTTGCATGATGTTTCCATGAAACCGAAGTTTATTATTAAAGGACATAATCAACAAATAGCAATAATATGGATCAGGAATTGATTAAAATGGTGACGGAAAAGGCTACAGAGTGGCTTTCTCCAGCTTATGACGAAGAGACACGCAAAGAGGTGCAGGCAATGCTTGACAATGAGGACAAGACTCCTCTCATAGATGCTTTCTATCGTGAGCTCGAGTTCGGAACCGGTGGCCTGCGCGGTATAATGGGGGCTGGAAGCAACCGTATGAACATCTACACTGTGGGTAAGGCTACTCAGGGGCTTGCCAACTATCTCAACGAGTGTTTTAAGGACTTGGAGCAGATATCTGTCGTGGTAGGACATGACTGCCGCAACAACAGCCGCCTGTTTGCCGAGATTTCTGCAAACATCTTCTCTGCGAACGGAATCAAGGTGTATCTGTTCGAGGATTTGCGTCCTACTCCGGAAATCTCTTTCGCTATCCGTCATTTGGGGTGCCAGAGCGGTGTGAATATCACTGCCAGCCATAATCCCAAGGAGTATAACGGATACAAGGCTTATTGGGATGACGGTGCACAGATGCTCTCTCCGCACGATGTTAACACTATCAAGCATGTCGAGAGCGTTAAGGTTGAGGATATTAAGTTCCAGGGAAATCCGGCTCTTATAGAAATTATAGGCGAAGAGGTGGATGCTGTATTCCTCGATGCAGTAAAGACCCTCTCTATTGATCCCGAAGTGATTGAGCGTCATAAGGATCTCAAAATCGTATATACTCCTATTCATGGTTGTGGCCGTGTGCTTATTCCCGCATCGCTCCGCAAATGGGGCTTTGAGAACATACATTGCGTAGAGGAGCAGATGGTCAAGGACGGCAACTTCCCGACAGTGGTTTCTCCTAACCCCGAGAATCCCGAGGCAATGACGATGGCCGTGAACCTTGCAAAGGAAATCGATGCTGACTTGGTGTTGGCTTCTGACCCCGATGCTGACCGTCTTGCAATTGCCTGCAAGAACAGTGACGGAGAGTGGGTGATTATCAACGGTAACCAGACTTGCATGATGTTCCTCTACTATATCATAACCCAATATACCAAGTTGGGCAAGATGACAGGCAAGGAGTTCGTTGTAAAGACTATCGTTACTACCGAAGTCATCAAGAATATCGCGGAAAAGAACAACATAAAGATGTATGACTGCTACACAGGCTTCAAGTGGATTGCCAAGGTTATCCGCGACAATGAAGGCGTTGCGAAGTACATCGGTGGTGGTGAAGAGAGCTTCGGCTTCCTTGCCGAGGATTTCTGCCGTGACAAGGATTCTGTCTCTGCATGTAGCCTTATCGCTGAGGTCGCTGCATGGGCAAAGGACAACGGCAAGAATCTGTATGAACTTCTTATGGATATATACGTTGAGTATGGTTTTTCAAAAGAGGTGACAGTCAATGTGGTTAAGCCCGGTAAGAGCGGTGCGGACGAGATACGCCAGATGATGGAGAACTTCCGCGCAAATCCTCTCAAGGAGATGGCCGGCGAGAAGGTGGTTTGCTATAAGGACTTCAAGGCAATGAAGCAGGTTGACGGCGAGGGTAATGTTACAGATATTGACATGCCGGAGCCTTCAAACGTGCTACAGTACTTTACCGAGAGCGGCAATAAGGTTTCTGTACGTCCTTCGGGTACTGAGCCCAAAATTAAATTCTACATGGAGGCTAAGGGTAAGATGGGATGCCGCAACTGCTATGCTGATGCATGTGCAAAGGCTGATGAGACTATCGAGGCCATGAAGAAGGCTATGGGAATCTGATTGGACAACCATAGGGCAATAAAAAAATCGATGACAGCAGTCATCGATTTTTTTTATTGTCGGCAGTGCGGTTGTTTTCCGCTTGCCGGGTCACTTGATGTCTGTTTCCTCCTTCATGTCCAACTCATTGCCTTTCTTGTCATAGAAATGATATTCAAGGTAGGCCATTTTCTGGTCGGGTATTACGCGCAGGCCCATTCCGTATCTCATTTGCCACTTCCTGTACAGGGAAAAGAATCCCATCTTTATGTAAGCGGCGACGTATGGGTGTACGTGCAGTCTGAAGTTCTTTATTCCTGTGACTTTAGTCAAGGTCTCAATCTTGCTTTCCAGTGTTTCTGTAAACAGTACCGATGGCTGAACCTTGCCTTTGCCATGACATACCGGGCAACTCTCTTCAACCTCCATGTTTGTTGCGGGGCGTACTCTCTGGCGTGTAATCTGCATCAGGCCGAACTTGCTCAGGGGAAGTATATTGTGCTTTGCCCTGTCGCGGCTCATGTTCTCGGTCATTCTTTCATAGAGTTTCTGGCGATGTTCGCTCTTCTCCATGTCGATGAAATCAACAACGATTATGCCGCCCATGTCACGCAGACGAAGCTGGCGTGCAAGTTCATCTGCCGCTCCTAAATTGACTTCAAGGGCATTCTCTTCCTGGTTGCTGGCATTGTTGCGTGCTCTGTTGCCGCTGTTCACATCTACGACGTGCAGTGCCTCGGTGTGTTCGATGACAAGATATGCTCCGCCTTTGAAGGATACGATTCTTCCGAAAGAGGATTTTATCTGTTTTGTTATCCCGAAGTGGTCGAATATCGGCAGTTCTCCCCGGTAGAGCTTTATTATGTTCACGCTCTCCGGTGCGATGACGGATACATAGTCCCTTATTCTTTTGTACACCTCGATGTCGTTGACGTGGATGCTCTCGTAAGAGGGGTTGAACAGGTCGCGCAGAAGTGCGAGTGTCCTGTCCGATTCCTCGTGCACGATCGTTGGCGGCTTGGTGCTCTTCTGCACCTTCCCCACGAGTGACTCCCAATTGTTTACGAGTGTGCGCAGTTCACTGTCGAGCTCCGCTACCTTCTTGCCTTCTGCGACAGTCCTTACGATTATTCCGAAATTCTTCGGCTTTATGCTCTGCAGAAGCTGCTTGAGTCGTGTGCGCTCCTCGGGGGATTTGATTTTTGATGATACCGATACTTTGTCTTCAAACGGAATCAGGATGAGGAAACGTCCTGCAAAGGACAATTCGCAGGTAAGTCTTGGGCCTTTGGTGTTTATGGGCTCTTTCGTGATCTGTACCAGTATTTCCTGTCCCGTCTGCAGCGCTTCGGAGATGTTTCCCTCTTTCTTCTTTTCTGGCATTATGGATGCCTTGGCTATCGGGAAACTCTTCTTGCGGTCACTTGTTATCTGTTTTAGATACTTCTGGAAAGAGTAAAATTGCGGACCTAAATCGGAGTAGTGAAGGAATGCTTCTTTCTCGGAACCGACATCTACAAAACAGGCATTGAGTCCGGGCATGATTTTCTTTACACGCCCGTGGTATATGTTGCCCACTGAAAATGTTTCTGTTTGCTGTTCTCTCTGGAACTCCACCAATTGCTTTTCTTCGGTAATGGCAATGGAGACTTCTTGTGAGTGGACATCAACAATTAGTTCACTTGTCACAATTCTCTTTCTTCTTTTTGTGGGTCTTCTTTACTTGCAGGCAAGACCCTTTACCTTTTAAATTAAAACAAAAAACAAACTTGAAGTTCTTTTAACTCTCCTTGCAAGTTTGTTTTTCTGTTGTTCAGACTTCGATTACTTGTTCTTGTGTCTGTTTTTTCTCAGTCTTTTTTTACGCTTGTGCGTTGACATCTTATGTCTTTTCTTTTTCTTTCCGCTAGGCATAGTTAAAAAATTTATTGATTAATCACTCTTATTTTTTTACTTCGTTCAAAAATGTCTTTGCAGGCTTGAATGCCGGTATGTTGTGCGCGGGAATTGTGATGGTCTTCTCCTTGTGGATATCACGCGCAGTCTTCTCTGCTCTGTGCTTGATGATGAAGCTTCCGAATCCTCTCAGATAAACCGGTTCCTGCTCTGCCAGTGAATTCTTTACAACCTCCATGAATGATTCAACGGTCGTCAACACAACAGATTTTTCAATTCCCGTCTTTTTTGCAATCTCATTTACAATCTCTGCCTTTGTCATCTCTCTAAGATTTAATGTTATATTTGTGTGTATGTTTTTCGGACCACAAATATATAGCTTTTTTTGCTTATACAGAAATTTATGCGCCCTTTTTTGGAAAAAAAGTCTTTATATCAGCGGTTTTGGCCTTGTTCGGGTGTTCTCTTAATCTCTTCGGTAAAACAATTGTAAGGTATGTCTGTCCAAAGTATTCGAATAATTTATCTTAAATATTTGACTGGGCTCTTCTTATTTCGTATCTTTGTACGGAATATGCGCTCTGTTGTGTTTGTAACATGCGCCGGCGCTGTTTAATTGTATAATGGTAGGAAATATATTATAAATATGTCAGTAAATAAAGTTATTCTTATAGGTAATGTAGGCAAGGAACCGGATGTGAAGCACCTTGACCGCAATGTGGTTGTAGCAAATCTTGTTCTGGCAACGACTGAACGCGCATATACGTTGCAAAATGGAACCCAGGTGCCCGAGCGTACCGAATGGCACAATGTCGTGCTTTGGGGCGGTTTGGCTGAGGTTGCCGAAAAGTATGTTCACAAAGGTGACAGAATATATATAGAAGGAAAGATAAGGACAAACAATTATGAGGATCAGAACGGTATCCGCCGCTACAGGACAGAAATCCTTGCAGAGACTATGGATATGCTTTCATCCAGAGGGACCGGTGTGCAGCCTTCGTCCGACGCTGCGCCATCTTACTGATAAACAGGCCGGTGTGACAGTATTGTCCGGCTGTTCAGTTCGGAGAGGCCGTGAGGGCGCGTTTCCGGTGCTTAAAGTTTTTCACTAAAAAATATTGTTTTGGAAATATTCTTATCTCAGTTTTTTGGTTATTTTGCCTTTTCCTTGCCGTCCGTAGAGGTCCATTATCCCTCGGCCGGTGCGTTGGTTGCTCTTTTCCTTGCCATATTGTTCCTGATGGCATCCGCTTTTGCATCGGGTTCGGAGATGGCCTTCTTTTCGTTGTCACGCAGTGATTTGGATATGCTCTCAGAGAGCAAGTCTGCAAAGGACAAACGTATTCTTGCTCTTATAGGTGATCCGGAACGTCTGCTGGCTACGATATTGATTGTCAATGATTTCGTTAATGTGGGCGTGGTCATGCTCATGGACTTTTTCTTTATGGATGTTCTTGAGTTCGGAGCGGATGCGGTTCTCTTGGAGTTCTTGGTGATGACGGTTATACTGACATTCCTCCTGCTTCTTTTCGGCGAGGTAATGCCCAAAATATACAGCAAGAGTTATTCGTTGAAGTTTGCCCGTATGGCATCGGGCGGTTTTACTTTCCTTACACGTATCCTTTCTCCTTTTTCATCGCTGCTCGTACGTTCAACAGTGTTCACACAGCGTATTGTCAGCAAGAAAAAACATCATATCTCGGTTGATGAACTTGAACAGGCTTTGGAGCTTACCGACAAAAAGGAAATCGGAGAGCAGCAGAACATGCTCGAGGGTATAATTCGTTTCGGTGACGAGACTGTCAAGAATATTATGACATCCCGTCTCGATATGGTGATGCTGGACATGCGTGCTCCATATTCGGCTGTGCTCAAGTGTGCCGAGGAGAATGCCTATTCCCGAATTCCTGTTTATGGCAAGACGCAGGACGATATACGTGGCATTTTGTACATAAAGGACCTTATTCCGCACCTGAACCGTGGCGAGGGGTTCAGATGGCAGTCGCTCATACGCCAGCCCTTTTTTGTTCCCGAAACCAAGAAAATTGATGATTTGCTGTGTGATTTCCAGACTGTCAAGGTCCACATGGCCGTGGTCGTCGATGAGTTCGGCGGTGTTTCGGGGCTTATAACGCTTGAGGATATCATTGAAGAGATTGTAGGTGAGATAAATGATGAGTTCGACGAGCCTGAGACTTCGTATGAGAAGGTCGATGAGAACGTATATCTTTTCGACGGCCGTACGATGCTGTCCGATTTCTACAAGATAACCTCTCTCGACGGTGAGGAGTTTGAACAGTTTTCGGGTGAGGCCGATACGCTTGCCGGTCTGTTGCTCGAGGTCAAGGGGGAGTTCCCGATGCTTCACGAGGTACTGGAATGCAATGGAGTGGAGTTTGAGGTCATGAATAAGGAAAAACACCGTATTGTGAAGATAAAGGCTACACTGCCGAAGGCCGGTGACGGGGTGGAGGAGTGATTCTGTATCCCGTTCCGTCTGTCTGGGGTTTTAGGACGAATAGTCTCCCCGTGTGTTTGGTTTGTTTGCCTTTTTTATTATATTTGTCGCATTGAACAGTTTTTTAAATAGTGCTCATATGAAATTTGGTTTTAATACAACTTCTATGGCGAACAATGTCATACGCAGTATGGCTACAATGCTCATAGGATTGTTGATGATTTTCGTAAGCGAAAGCAGCATGTCTATAATCATCCGTATTTCCGGAGCTGCCTTCTTTTTGCCGGCGTTGGTTTCAATAATAACCCTTTACGTTTCGAACAAGGAGAGCTCCGTCATTCCCAAAGTGCTTATTTCCGTCATTGATGTAGGCAGCATGGCGTTCGGCGTATGGCTCATAGCCGACCCTATGAACTTTGAGAATCTCTTCACAATACTTCTTGGTGTAATATTGATTCTTTTCGCGCTGTTCCAGGTGGTTATGATAGTTTCTGCCCAGAAATATGCGGTGGTTTCCATGTATCTGTTGGCAGTTCCTCTTCTGCTTGTAGTTGCCGGCATAATAATAATGACCAATCCGTTCGACGTTTCATCAACCACATCTATAGTGTTCGGCATATCTGCTTTTTTTGCCGGTGTTTCTGACCTTTTTATCTCTCTGAAAGTAGGAAAGGCTACCAAGGCGGTAGAGGTCAAGGGCGGTGACATCGTAAAGAAATGATAGCCCGGTATGTCACGGAAAGACGCATGTTTTTCCGTGATTTGTATTTTTGAACAGAATATTTGTCTTTTAAAATAAAAAAAATGCTTTTTAATAGCTAATATTTCATAAAAAAATGACAACTTTGCAGTATGGATGGTATAAATGAAATGCTTGGCCAGGTCACTTCCCTTGAAATGATAATCAAGGGACTCATCATCGGCATCGTAGCATCCGCACCTATGGGACCCGTAGGTGTCCTGTGTGTACAGCGTACGCTGAACAAGGGACGTGCTTATGGACTCATTACAGGGCTCGGGGCTGCCATGAGCGATATCCTGTATGCGCTTCTGACCGGTTATGGTCTTTCATTCCTTTATGATTTCGTACATAACGGTACTGCCGCGTATTGGATGCAGCTTCTCGGCGCGATGATCATGTTTGTCTTCGGTGTACATACATACCGCAGCAATCCCATGCAGAACGCACGCAATGTGAGCCGCAACAAGAGCAGTCTTTTGCGCAATTGTGTCACCGGTTTCTTCATCACATTGTCGAATCCGATGATAATACTGCTTTTTATGGGCTTGTTCACACCGTTCAATTTCATGTTGCCCGAACATGGCCTCATGTATCAGTTCTTGGGATACATGTCAATATTCTGCGGTGCAATGCTGTGGTGGGCTTTCATAACATATATCGTGAACAAACTCAGGTGCCGTTTTGACGTACGCGGAATATGCATTATAAATAAGGTAATCGGTGCAGCAGTCATGATAGGCTCCTTTGCAGGTGCAATACTTATAGCCACGGGCGTCGTGTCGCTGCATTAGAAGATGCAGCATCTCTTGTGCGTTGCCCGGGATTCTGCACTCTTCCGGTGCAAAGGTCCGCATAGGGAAACCGTTACATTTCAGAATAATTAAAAATCTCTTGTTTTGCTAATATCTAGAGAACTTCGTAAAAGGAACATAGCAGAATATCTGCTGTATATGTGGCAGGTCGAAGACCTGCTTCGTGCCAATGAATTTTCGTTGGACAAGATAAAGGCTCTTCTGGTCGAACCGTACGCATTGCCGTCCGGTCAGGCAGAGGAGCTGTTGCAGTGGTACTCCAACCTCATTGATATGATGAGGCACGAAGGGGTAAAGGAGAGCGGACACCTGCAGATAAACAGGAATGTCATAATAAATCTTACGGATCTTCATCTCCGTCTTCTGAAGTCTCCCAAGGTTCCGTACTATTCTGCCGCATACTATAAGGCACTTCCGTTTATTGTGGAGTTTCGTACAAAAAGCAACGGGAGGGAGAAGAATGAACTTGAGAACTGTTTTGACGCGCTATATATGGTGTGGCTTCTCAAACTGCAGAAAAAGGAGATCAACTCCGAGACACTCAACGCTACAAACGAGATAAGCCGCTTCATCTCAATGCTCTCTCTCTACTTCAAGGAGGAGGAAGAGGGACGGCTCGATCTTGACGGCGAGGCATGATACATTGAACACTGAATAAAATATATTAAAATGAGCATACAGAACGAAATAGAACGCAGAAGAACTTTTGCGATTATATCGCACCCGGATGCCGGAAAGACGACGCTTACGGAAAAGTTGTTGCTTTTCGGCGGTCAGATACAGGTTGCCGGCGCAGTAAAGTCAAACAAGATAAAGAAGACAGCTACGTCGGACTGGATGGAGATTGAGAAACAGCGCGGAATCTCCGTGACCACATCGGTGATGGAGTTTGACTATGAAGGCTATAAGATAAACATTCTCGACACTCCGGGTCACCAGGATTTTGCTGAGGACACGTTCCGTACGCTCACGGCTGTCGATAGCGTAATCATCGTTGTCGATAGCGCAAAAGGTGTAGAAACCCAAACACGCAAGCTCATGTCCGTATGCCGCATGCGCAACACTCCTGTAATAATTTATGTGAACAAGATGGACCGCGAGGGCCGCGACCCGTTCGAACTGTTGGACGAACTGGAGAGCGAACTGCAGATTTCTGTCCGTCCGTTGAGCTGGCCGATAGACCAGGGCGCACGTTTCAAGGGAGTGTATAACATATACGAGGGGAAACTCGACCTTTTTACGCCCAACAAGCAGCGTGTGACGGAAAAGGTGGCTATTGACATCAACAGTAACGAACTCGACAGCAATATCGGTGAGGAACTGGCATTCAAGCTCCGTTCCGACTTGGAACTGGTCGAGGGTGTTTATCCCGAATTCAATGTACAGGATTATCTGGACGCACGCGTGGCACCGGTCTTCTTCGGTTCGGCATTGAATAATTTCGGTGTCGAGGAACTTCTGAACTGCTTTGTCAAGATAGCTCCGAGTCCGCGTCCGGTGCAGGCTGTGGAGCGGACTGTAAATCCCGAGGACTCCAAATTTACAGGCTTCATATTCAAGATTACGGCCAATATTGACCCCAATCACCGTTCTTGTGTGGCTTTCTGTAAGATATGCTCAGGAAAATTCGTGCGCAATACTCCTTACCGTCATATCCGTCTCGGCAAGGATATGCGCTTCTCTTCACCGACTCAGTTCATGGCTCAGCGCAAGAGCACTATCGAAGAGGCGTATCCCGGTGATATAATCGGTCTGCCCGACACCGGCAACTTCAAAATCGGCGACACGTTGACCGAAGGCGAGGAACTGCACTTCAAGGGGTTGCCGAGTTTCTCACCCGAAATGTTCAAGTATATCGAGAATGCCGACCCAATGAAGACAAAACAGCTTGCCAAGGGCATCGACCAACTTATGGGCGAGGGTGTGGCACAGTTGTTCGTAAACCAGCATAACGGCCGAAAGCTTATCGGAACGGTCGGTCAGCTGCAGTTCGAGGTCATTCAGTACCGTCTCGAAAACGAGTACAATGCGAAATGCCGATGGGAACCTGTCAATCTGTACAAGGCATGCTGGATAGAGAGTGACGATGAGGCGGAACTCGAGGCATTCAAGAAACGCAAATACCAGTATATGGCAAAGGACATAGAGGGACGCGACGTCTTCCTGGCCGACAGCAATTATGTGTTGCAGATGGCCCAGAACGACTTCAAATCAATCCGTTTCCATTTTACAAGTGAATTCTAAAAAGATACGGCTATGGGTACTATTGCAGATGAAGCGAAAAAGTGCGTTGAGGTTATGCGTAAGGGTGGAGTTATCCTCTATCCCACAGATACGGTATGGGGTTTGGGATGCGATGCCTCCAATTCCGATGCGGTAAAGCGCGTTTATGAGATAAAGCAACGTTGCGACAGCAAGGCGATGCTCCTGTTGGTTGATAGTGCTGACCGCCTTGCGCGTTATGTTGGGAATGTTCCGGCCGTAGCCTGGGATCTCATAGAACTTACCACAAAACCGTTGACGATAATATATGACGGGGCGCGAAATGTAGCTCCTGCTCTGGTTGCCGAGGACGGAAGTGTGGGGATACGCGTGACATCGGAACTCTTTTCAAAGGAGTTGTGCTACCGTTTCCAGAAGGCGATAGTGTCAACCTCGGCGAACGTGAGCGGTGAACCTACGCC
This sequence comes from Bacteroidaceae bacterium, assembly GCA_045646845.1. Taxonomy (GTDB): domain Bacteria; phylum Bacteroidota; class Bacteroidia; order Bacteroidales; family Bacteroidaceae; genus HGM04593. The sequence continues at coordinate 51,530 of JAZRLO010000002.1, read as the reverse complement.
GGGTAACTTCGGCGAGATAAGCCCCGAGATTATCGAGGCTGTGGATTATGTGGTAAACTACAAGCAGCATGAGAAGGGTAGTGCCAAGTCGTCAAGCATAATTAAACTGACATCCAACGGAACTGTAACCATAATAAGGGAATGATGGCAGAGAAGAAAGAGAAAGGCATGCTCGACCGCTTCATAGAGTGGAGGGAAAAGCATATCTCACAGAACCAGTTCATACTGATACTGAGTCTTGTCGTGGGTGTCCTTTCCGCCATTGCGGCATTCGCGCTCAAACATCTTATCCACTTCATACAGCATCTGCTTACCGGTGATTTCGATGCGCACACCTTCAACTGGCTCTATCTGGTATATCCGGTCATAGGTATCTTCATTACCGGGCTTTTCATACGCAAGATAGTGCGCGACGACATAAGCCACGGAGTCACCAAGGTACTGTATGCAATATCGTGCCGTCAGGGCAGGATACGCCGTCACAACTCATGGTCATCGCTCATTGCCAGCGGTATAACAATCGGCTTCGGCGGTTCTGTCGGTGCCGAGTCTCCTATTGTCATGACAGGCTCTGCAATAGGCTCCAACCTCGGAAGTTTGTTCAAGATGGAGAAGAAGGTCATGATGCTTCTTATCGGTTGCGGTGCCGCAGGTGCAGTGTCGGGAATCTTCAAGGCACCCATTGCCGGTCTTGTGTTTACACTGGAGGTGCTGATGCTCGACCTTACGATGTCATCGCTCTTGCCATTGCTCATATCAAGTGTCACTGCTGCTACATTGTCGTATCTTCTGATAGGCACCAGCCCAATGTTTGAGTTATCATCGACAGAACCTTTTATTCTGGCTCGTGTGCCTCATGTGATGATGCTTGGTGTTGCTTGTGGTTTCGTTTCACTTTATTTCACTCATGTTACCACTGCTATAGAAAAGCTGTTCAAGAAATTATCAAACCCCTATTATAAACTCTTGATAGGTGGCTGTGTGTTGAGTTGTCTGATATTTTTGTTCCCTCCGCTTTATGGTGAAGGTTATGATACCATTACTGAACTTATAAACGGCTCTTCGCAGAATATAATACTCGATAATTCGCTTTTCTACGGGCACGCCAGGTTCATAATGCTGTACATGCTGTTCATCATTCTGTTCAAGGCTGTCGCCTCTACCGTTACCAATTGCGGCGGCGGTTGCGGAGGTATATTCGCTCCCAGCCTGTTCCTGGGCTGTGTGACAGGTTTCCTCTTCGCAAGTGTTTGCAACAGGTTGGGGATAGGCGTCCCTGTCTCCGACCAGAATTTCGCGCTTTTCGGAATGGCTGCCCTTATGTCGGGTGTCTTCCATGCGCCGCTTACAGGAGTATTCCTCATTGCAGAACTTACCGGCGGATATGAACTATTCCTGCCTCTTATGATAGTGTCGGTCTGTTCATATCTCACAGTGAAGGTTTTTGACAAGAACAATATATATGCTGTGCGTCTGGCACAGCGAGGTGAGCTCATAACCCACCATAAGGACCAGGCTGTCCTGACAATCCTCAAAGTCGAGGATGTTATTGAGAAGAACTTCCTTAAGGTAAGTCCCGAAATGGATCTCGGAGAACTCACTGGCATCGTGGCCAAGGGAAAACGTAATATATTCCCGGTAGTGAACTCTGCAAATTCATTGGTAGGTATCGTATATCTCGATGATATAAGGCACATAATGTTCCGTCAGGAACTCTATCATCGCTACAATGTTGCGACTCTCATGCGCAGTGTTCCCGAACGTCTCAGCATAGAGGAACCGATGGAGGCCGTAATGCGCAAGTTCGAGGAGACCGGCGCATGGAATCTTCCCGTCGAGGGTGTGACAGGAGAGTATATCGGTTTCATCTCAAAGTCGGCGATATTCACTGCGTACCGCAAGACTTTGCTTGAATTTACATCAGACTGATTATGGAAAAATTAAGAATAGTATATTTGGGCACTCCGGATTTTGCGGTGGAGCCTCTGCGCCGTCTGCTTGAGAGACAACGTTCTTGCGAGGATTGCGGCTACGAGATTGTGGGCGTGGTCACGATGCCCGACAAGGTGATAAACAAACGCGGTTCGCAGCTTCTTATGAGCCCGGTAAAGCAATACGCAGTTGCAGAGAACCTGCCTGTCCTGCAGCCCGAATCGCTCAAGGATGAGGCTTTTCAGTCCGCCTTGCGCGACTGGCGTGCCGACCTGCAGATTGTGGTGGCTTTCAGAATGCTTCCCGAAAGCGTCTGGAACATGCCGCGTCTGGGAACATTCAACCTTCACGCTTCTTTGCTCCCTCAGTACCGAGGTGCGGCTCCAATCAACTGGGCTATAATCAATGGTGATAAGGAAACTGGTGTCACTACCTTCTTCCTCAAGCACGAGATAGATACCGGCGATGTCATTTTCCGCGATGTTGTTGCCATTGACGAAAAGGACAATGCCGGAACACTCCACGACAAACTCATGCTGCAGGGCGGGGATACGGTCGTGCGTACAGTGGATGCCATCGTGAACGGAAAGGCTACAGCCATGGCTCAGGATACCATGTATCTCTCCGAGAGCGAGCTGCGCCCGGCCCCAAAGATATTCCGTGATACGTGCAGGATTGACTGGACAAAGAGCGTGGAACAGGTCTATGATTTTGTGCGCGGAATGTCGCCGTACCCGGCAGCATGGTGCGAACTTGTCGGTGCAGACGGCAAAGAGGTTGCTCTCAAGGTATATGAGGCCGAAAAGGAACTCTGCCAGCATTCCAAGGAACCGGGAACGGTAGTTACCGACAGCAAGACTTACGTTAAGGTTGCCGTTGACGGCGGTTACATCTCGCTTCTTGAGGTGCAGCTTGCCGGAAAGAAACGCATGCCTGTTGCCGACCTTTTGCGCGGCTTTTCAATAGATGGCATGAATATGAAGTGATTCTGACGTGCAGAATGACAGGGTGAGGATGACCAAAAAGGCCTCACCTTTTTTTGTTTTGCACTAACGTCTTTTCGCCCCGTTATATTGTGCTGTATGTAACTTTTTTTTGAAAACGTTTGGAAATAATGGATTTATTTCTTTACTTTGCCCCGAACAAAATCATTATTAACCTAAAACCAGTTGCCTATAGATAAATCTCTACTTCAATCATAAATGAAGAAATAATGGAGAGTATGAAGCAGATGACCGATGATATGTTGGTCTCACTTTATTTGCAGGGCAATAATTCAGCGTTCGACATATTGTTGAACCGTCATCAGGACAGGTTATTCAACTACATCTATTTTATAGTACGTTCAAAGGAGTTGGCAGAGGATATCTTTCAAGAGACTTTTGTCAAGGCCATCGTGACTTTGCAGCAGGGTCGTTATACCAACGACGGCAAATTCTCTGCCTGGATAACACGTATCGCGCACAATCTTGTCATAGACCAGTTCCGCACTGAAAGGAACGAGAATCTCGTTTCTAACGATGAAAGCGAGATTGACCTTTTCAACAATGCCAAACTTGTCGAGGGTAATGTGGAGAACCGTATGGTAAACGAACAGGTGCTGAAGGATGTTCGCGCACTTATCGATGAACTGCCCGACTGCCAGCGCGAGGTCGTGTTCATGCGCTATTATCAGGACCTCTCCTTCAAGGAGATTGCGGACATTACCGGTGTGAGCATAAACACGGCTTTGGGACGTATGAGATATGCTGTCTTGAATATGCGTCGTATCGCGGCCGAGAAGCGTGTTTCGCTTGTGATGGAGTGAACGGGAATACATTCCTGAAAGAGAAAAAGTATATGCCGGAAAAAATATTTCTCCGGCATATACTTTTTCTCTTTCCGTTTCGTTATTAATATGTAACAAGGAAAAAAGAATGCCTATGGATAAGAATTCTACTCCAAAACTTGAAATTTCCGGTTCTCTTCTCGAACAGGCCCTTAAAAAGGGAAAATATCCTAAGCCTTCAGCCACATCTTTGGCGTTTTTGAAGAACTTTGCACGCAATTTCAAAGTCCAGAAGGGTGTTGAAGGGGATATGAGAGAACTTGTTTTGAATTGACATCAATAAAAAAATACAGCCTTTCGGGCTGTATTTTTTTATTGATGTCAGTCTGTTTGTTATTCAAGACCGTAACCTTTCTTGGCATCCTCTTTCTTGAGCAGGTATGAAAGAAGAATAGCTACAAGGCCGAATGCTGCAAAAATCAGCATCGGTATTGTATAGTCATATACGGTAGATGCGCTTCCGTTCTCGGCGATTCGTGTACCTGTTACGCAGAACTTTTCGAGAACCTTTCCGATAATCAAGGGAACAAAGCCGAGTCCGATGTTCTGTACCCAGAAAATGATTGCATAGGCCGAACCCAACTGCTTTTCGGGGATAATTTTGGGGACAGAAGGCCAAAGAGCCGACGGTACGAGTGAGAATGCGATTCCCAGCATTATCATTATGATTACGGCGAACCACCAATAGTTCATCAGCGGAAGAGCGAACAGGAGGTGTACCAGTGTGAGCAGTACAGAACCTATAATCATAAGTGTCGCTCCCTTTCCGATGCGTCCGTAAATGCCGCCGAAAATAGGTGTCATTATAAGGTTGCCAAGCGGGATGAGGCTCGGGATGAGTCCTGCAAGGCTCTGGTCAACAAGGTATTTGTTCTCCATAAGTGATGTCGCATACTTCATGAACGGGAACACCGCCGAATAGAACATGAGACAGAGCAGGGCTATGAGCCAGAAACCTTTGTTGCATACGATGAACTTGATGTCCGAAAGTTTGAACTGCTCCTCTGCTTCTTCCTCCACCTCTCCTTCGGCATCGCGCTTCTTGTCAATTACGCAGAATACCATGTAGGCGAGGAAACCAATCACAAGGAGTACGAGCGAGAAGAGCAAGGGTGTTGACATTGAGAAGTTTGCAACGATGATGGGGCACACGATCATGGCAAGTGCAGTTCCCAGACGTGCCACTGCAACCTGGATACCCATGGCAAGTGCAAGCTCTTTGCCTTTGAACCATCGGGCAATGACCTTCGTCACGGTGATGCCGCAAGTCTCGGTACCTACCGCGAAGATTGCATATCCCACGCATGCGACAAATACCTGTGTCCTGAATCCCAGTATTGTTCCGGCCTCAGCCTCTGGTGAGATGAACTCCACGGCATAGAACTTTATGCCCGCGCCGAGTATCATCAGCAGGCAGGCTCCGATTCCGGTTATTCTTACACCGAACTTGTCGAGTATGATACCGCTGAATATCAGCATGAAGAGGAACACGTTGAGCCAGCAGTATGCCCAGTTGAATGAGCCGAAGTCGCCGCTCGACCAGTGCATCTGCTCCTCGAGCATCGTCATGAGCGGTGACATGGCGTCAGTGAGGAAGTATCCCCACATGGTCGTGAACGATACTATAAGCAGCACTGTCCAGCGCAACTTCTTTGAATCGCTCAATTTCCTTTGGATTTTCTGTGTTGTTGTCATAGTAATTTATTGATTCGTTCTGTTGTTTTATTCACTTTTTCAGCCATTTATCGAGCCACGCAAAGAATGTGCGCTGCCACAGTATGCCGTTCTGGGGCTTCAGTACCCAGTGGTTCTCATCGGGGAATAGAAGCAACTGTGCCGGTATGCCCTTGAGGCGTGCCGCGTTGAATGCTGCCATTGACTGTGACGAGAGGATGCGGTAGTCGCGGTCGCCGTGGATGAGAAGGATGGGGGTGTCCCACTTGTCAACGAACTTGTGCGGAGAATTCGCGTATGAACGTTTTGCCTCCTCTGTCTGGTTGTACGGCGCGCCACCGAGGTCCCAGTTGGGGAACCAACTCTCTTCGGTCTCATAGTACTGCTGTTCCATGTTGAAGAAACCGTCGTGGGCAATGAATGCCTTGAAACGCTTCTCGTGATGTCCTGCCAACCACATTGCCGAGTAGCCGCCAAAGCTTGCACCCACACAGCCGAGACGCTCTGTATCGACATAGGGCTCTTTTGAAATGTCGTCTATCGCGCTGAGCAGGTCACTCATGCAGTTGCCACCGTAATTGGTGCTTATCTCCCAGTTCCATGCGTGGCCGAATCCCGGCAGTCCGCGTCGGTTGGGGGCGATGATTATATATCCGTTGGCTGCCATAATCTGGAAATTCCAACGATAGCTCCAGAACTGGCTTACGGGTGATTGCGGTCCGCCTTCGCAGAACAGAAGAGTGGGGTACTTCTTTGTGGGGTCGAAGTTCGGAGGGAAGATGACCCACGAATGCAACTCCTTACCGTCAACGGTCTTGCACCAGCGTGCTTCCACCTTTCCAGTCTCTATCTGGTCGAATATGTGCTTGTTCTCCTCCGTAAGCTGTTTTACTTCGGCTCCGGCCTTGGCTTTCATCGTATATATATCGGCCGGTGCGCTCATTGAAACTCGCGTCATTATCAGGTTCTTCTTGCCGAGCATGGCCACGGAGTTGTAGTCGTGGTCACCTTCGGTCATCTTTGTGAGCTTGCCTTTCAGGTCAATATTATATACCTGTGTAGTACCGTGCCATGTTCCTGTGAAGTAGAGACTCTTGCTGTCCGGTGCCCAGCAGTAGCTGTCAACGTTGCTGTCGAACACAGCCTTTTCTTCACCATTGGGATATTCGGTTATGTATTTGCGTTCGCCGGTAGCGAGGTCCATGATGCTCAGGCGGTTCAGGTCGCTCTCATAGCCGTCGTGCTCCATGCTCAGCCATGCGATTTTCTTTCCGTCGGGCGAGAACTGCGGTGCGGTGTCGTATCCGTAGCTCGAACGGACCTCATCAAGTTTGCAGAGGTTCTCTGTTGTACCCTTCTCTATGTCGTATAGATATATGTCCGTGTCGGTGCTTACGGTATATTCAGCTCCCGTCTTCTTGTTGCAGGCATATGCGAGTTTCTTGCTGTCGTTGCTCCATGCAAGTTGTTCCACACCTCCGAACGGGCGATTGGGGCAGTCGTATGCAGTGCCTTCGAGCAGGTCCTTGCCTTCATTTATGGAATTGCCGTCAAAGTCGGCGATGAAGGGGTGCGGTGCATCTGTCAGCCACTCGTCCCAGTGCTTGTACATGAGGTCATCCACAACGAAACCTTTTGCCAGAGGAAGGTCCGGGTGAACGTCTGCCGTCGTGGGCTTTGTCTTTATGCGCTTCACGAGCACTACCTTGCTCTCGTCGGGCGAGAAGAGGAATCCCTCTATGTCGCTCGCATCATTGGTGAGCTGTCTGCGTCCTGTTCCGTCGGGGTTCATCTCCCATACCTGGGTACTTCCGCTCTCGTTCGACAGGAAGGCTATCTTGCTTCCCTCCTTTATCCATGCGGCACTGGTCTCGTTGGCTGCAGTTGTCGTGAGCAGTCTCTTGCCTGTGCCGTCTGCCGCCATGATATGCAGTGTGTGGTGGCTCTTGTTCTGCTCCACGCTGTAGTAGCTTACACCATATACGATGCTTTTGGCATCGGGTGATACCGATACCTCGCCTATGCGTCCCATTGCCCAGAGTGCTTCGGGTGTCATGAGCTTGCCCTCTATCTTTATTTCGGATTTGCCGATGATTGCCGGTTCCTTGTCCGGAGCATTGACATCGGCCTGGGCTGTAGCTATGCCTGTAATTGCCATTGCTGCCATAATTGCAATTTTTCTTTTCATATTTTAATGTTTTGGTTTGTGTTTTCTGTATAAATATGAGTTTTTTGTACCCTATATGCAAAATTGTTGCGAATTTACTCATAAATTTTCTTATCTACAATTCGGAAACGTTAATATTTGGATTTGGTGCGGTATTATAGTCTGTCAGGATTAAATTCCGGAAGAAATATGCCTGTGCCAGGCACATATGCAAAGAGCTGCCTACTTCTGTTTATTCTTTCGGAAAAAGATGTTATCTTCGCGAAGTAAAACAGGCATATGATAGACAAGAGTATATTCAAGGACAAGAAGGCTATATATTACACCTTGGGGTGTAAACTCAATTTCTCGGAGACTGCAACAATAGAACGTCAGTTGCAGGAGGCCGGAATACGTACCGCCAAGCGTGGTGAGGTGGCCGATATATGTATCGTGAACAGTTGTGCCGTCACGCAGGAGGCCGAGAAGAAATGCCGTCAGGCAATACACAAACTCGTGCGTCAGAATCCCGGGGCATACGTGGTTGTGACGGGCTGTTATGCCCAGCTCTCTGCCGAGAAACTTTCCAAGGAACTGGGAGTCGATGTGGTGCTTGGCATCGACCGTAAGGGTGATGTGCTTGAGCATCTCGGAAATCTTACCAAGCATGAGAACGGCGGCGAGTGGTTCGCGCAACCGACAAAGGATGTCCGCAATTTCGTGCATTCATGTTCGCGCGGAGACCGTACACGTTATTTCCTTAAGGTGCAGGATGGCTGTGACTACTTCTGTACCTACTGTACAATACCTTTTGCACGCGGACGCAGCCGCAATCCCAGAATTGAAGAGCTTGTCGCACAGGCACGGATGGCTGCCGGAGAGGGTGGCAAGGAGGTCGTGATAACAGGAGTGAACATCGGTGACTTCGGAAAATCCACCGGAGAGAGTTTCGTATCACTTGTTAAGGCTCTCGATGGGGTGGAGGGAGTATCCCGTTATCGCATATCATCCATTGAACCGAACCTTCTTACCGACGAGATAATCGATTACGTGGCAGGGTCACGTGCTTTCATGCCCCATTTTCATATACCGTTGCAGGCTGGCAGTGACGAAGTTCTCAAATTGATGCACCGCCGTTACGACACAGCTCTTTTCGCACACAAGATAGCGAAGGTTCGCGAGGTAATGCCTGATGCCTTCATTGGCGTTGACGTTATTGTGGGTACGCGCGGCGAGAGCGAAGAACTCTTTGAAAAAGCGTATGATTTTATTAAAGGACTCGATATTTCGCAGTTGCATGTATTCAGCTATTCGGAGCGTCCGGGCACGCAGGCTCTGAAGATTGAGGGGGCGGTTTCTCCGGCAGAGAAACACCGTCGCAGCCAGTTGCTTATTGAACTGAGCGAGCAGAAACGTCTGGCCTTTTATGAGCGTCATATTGGCCGCGAGGCTGTTGTCCTGTTCGAGAAGCCCCGTTCGGGAATGCCTATGGGCGGTTTTACGGCTAACTATATAAGGGTGGAGACGCCGCAGGACAAGGAGATGATAAATCGCTTGGTGCGCGTGCGTCTGGGCGGTTTCAACGAAGATAAATCAGCTCTGGTAGCCGATGAAATAATAGGCTTTGCCGATTGATTGAATGGAAAAGGTTGCGGTTGTCATATTGAACTACAATGGTGCGGAGATGTTGCGCACTTTTCTTCCGGGAGTGATTGAGCACTCGCAGGGAGCGGCAATTGTCGTTGCCGACAATGCTTCAACCGACAATTCCGTAGAGGTCATACGGAATGGATTCCCTCAGGTCCGCCTTGTTCTTCTCGACCGTAACTATGGTTTCGCCGAGGGGTACAACAAAGCACTCCAACAGGTCGATGCCGAATATTGGCTGCTCCTGAATTCGGATGTGGAGGTGACAGCCTGTTGGCTTGCCCCGTTGGTCGAATTCATGGATTCCGATAAGGATGCTGTCGCCTGTCAGCCGAAAGTGCTCTCTTACAAGAATAAATCGACGTTCGAATATGCCGGGGCATCGGGCGGCTTCATTGACCGGTACGGTTATCCCTACTGCCGCGGACGTCTTTTTGACAACGTCGAGGAGGATAAGGGGCAGTACGACGATGTATGCCGCATCTTCTGGACAACCGGCGCGGCAATGATGGTTCGCAGTGATGCATACAGGGCTGCCGGAGGACTGGACGGCCGTTTCTTTGCACATATGGAGGAAATTGACCTCTGCTGGCGTATGCAGGCGCGCGGTGGCGGATTATATGTCGTGCCGCAGAGCCGAGTATATCATGTGGGTGGTGCAACGCTAAACAAGAGTAACCCACGCAAGACATACCTGAATTTCCGCAACAATCTGCTCATGCTATACAAGAATCTCCCGGCCGATGAGCTGCGCCCGGTGATGCGCATGCGAGCACTGCTTGACTATGTGGCGGCGTTCAAGTTCCTTGCAACGTTCCATTGGGGAGATTTCAAGGCTGTTCTGCGTGCAAGGCGCGACTACAGGAAGATGCGAGGCAGCTATGCGGCTGTACGTGAGGAAAACTTCGCGGCAAAGTCAGGCAAGGTATTCGGACGTTCATCCTTTTCGATACTTTGGCGTTACTATCTGCTTGGAAGAAAAACATATTCACAACTGGAAAAATAGAACAATGGAAACTGCATTATATCTTATACCTGTAACATTAGGCGACACACCATTAGGTAACGTCCTGCCGCAGTATAATAGCGGGATAATTTCAGGCATACGTCATTTCATAGTCGAGGACGTTCGTTCAGCCCGCCGTTTTCTGCGTAAGGTTGACCCACAGTTCGATATCGACGGTTCTCAGTTTTTTGAACTGAACAAGCATACCTCGCCACAGGATGTTGCCGGCTATCTCAAACCATTGCAGGAGGGCAAGCCGATGGGAGTTATTTCCGAGGCAGGCTGCCCGGCCGTTGCCGACCCCGGTGCCGATGTCGTTGCCATTGCTCAGCGCAAAGGGTTAAAGGTTGTTCCGCTTGTAGGGCCATCGAGCATAATCCTTTCTGTGATGGCATCGGGCTTCAACGGCCAGAGCTTTGCTTTCAACGGCTACCTGCCTGTAAAGCCCGATGAGCGCATAAAGGCTCTGCGTAAACTGGAACAGCGCATATATAACGAGGACCAGACACAGCTGTTCATTGAAACTCCATACCGCAACGGCAAGATGTTAGAGGATATACTTGCAACCTGCCGTTCACAGACAAAGTTGTGCATTGCTGCGAACCTTACCTGCGATGGTGAGTATGCCAAGACACGCACCGTAAAGGAGTGGAAGGGGAATGTGCCCGATTTGTCAAAGATTCCGTGTATTTTTCTGCTGTACAAATAAAGAGTACAGATAACAGAGAATAGATAACAGAGTAAAATAAATACTATGAAGAAACTCTTTTTTGCATTATTAGGTATGGTGCTTCAGCTTCCCTGTAGTGCCGGTAGTGATGGCAACAGCCTTGAAACACATGAATTCGTTGATTTGGCTCTTCCCAGCGGAACAAAGTGGGCAACCAGTAACTTAGGCGCAACAAAACCTGAAGAAATAGGTGGATATTATGCTTGGGGAGAGGTGGCTTCAAAAGAGAATTATAGTTTGGATAATTACAAATGGTGGGACGGAAATAAATTCACCAAGTATTGTACGGACAGCGAAATGGGCGTTGTTGACAACAAGATGACTCTCGATAGCGATGATGATGCGGTACGATACAATTGTGGCGGTAATTGGCGTATGCCGACACGAGACGATATGCAGGAACTGAAAGACAACTGTTCTTGGGAATGGGTCGTGGTGGACAGTGTTCCTGGATGTAAGGTGACGGGCTCCAACGGTAACAGTATCTTCTTGCCTGCAGGCGGAGCTTTTGTCGGTTCTGAGAAGCTCGATGAAGGATTCGGTTACTATTGGTTGGCTTCTTTGGACGATGTTAACTACGGTGATGCTTTTGCCTATTGTTTAGGAGTTAACTATTATGATGTTGGCTTTACATGTCATGAACGTTCTAACGGTTTACAGATACGCCCGGTGTGTAATGTGGCGGGCAAAGGCGGTAAAGCTGCAGAAAAAAAATACAAGATTGCAGTTTCTGCTAAAGGCAATGGTTCTGTTTCTATTGTAGGTGAATCGGGCAAAACTGTTAAGGTTGCAACGGGTGAGAATATTACAGTCGTTGCCAAAGGAACTGAAGGTTCTGAGTTCGTTGGTTGGTATGTACGAGGAACCGATGAGGTTGTAAGCCGCAATGCTTCTTACACTTTCGCAGTGGATAAGAACTGTTATCTTGTAGCTGTGTTTAAGGAGGTTGAAACAGGGTGCTCTGAATATAGTGTTACGCTTTATTGCAAAGGAAATGGTTCAGTTTACGTAGAAGGAGGAAACTATTTGGAGGTAGATGACAACTCCCGTGTAACCGAAGTGTTGGAAAAAGGTAGGGAAATTGCTGCAGTTGTATCTCCTGCCGAAGGTTCGGAGTTTGTAGGATGGTTCCGTGAAGGTTCAAACCAACTTGTAAGTAAAGATATGATGTATATTTTTACAGTTACAGAAGATATTGTCCTAATGGCATTATGTGTTGAATCTGAAGTGGGTAACGATACTCCTGATAAGGATTTGCCTGTAGCCAAAAAAAATGCGGTGACCGATAAAAGGGCTGTAGATTTGGGACTCAGTGTTTATTGGGCAAGCTGCAATATCGGTGCTGACAGTCCCGAAGAAAATGGAACTCTTTTTGCTTGGGCCGAAACCGAGGAAAAGAGTAGATATGGCTGGAGCAATTATAAATATTGCAAGAATGGCGATAAATATAAAATTACCAAGTATTCATCCAAAGTTGATAAAAAGAATATTATTGACCCCGAAGATGATGCCGCCCATGTGAATTGGGGTGGGGGTTGGCGCATGCCTACAAGTAAAGAGGTACGGGAACTCTTCGACAAGTGTATATGGAAATGGACTGAGGTTAACGGAATACCTGGATATATGGTGACAGGTCCTAATGGTAACAGTATTTTCCTGCCAGTTACAAGCAGTGGCTATTTTGACAAGATATCATCTCAAATGAAAAATAAAAGTGGAGTGTATTGGATTAATGAATGCAGTAGGGGAAATTCTGATATAGCTATTCTTATGTACATAAGTAAGAAGGGTAAGATTATGGATGGTTATCATCGTCACTATGGTATTGTAATACGCGCTGTATGTGAGTAATCGAGCTTAGGAATACGGCAATTATTACGCGTGGGGAGAAACCACAACCAAAACAAGTTTCACAGAAGAAAACTGTTCTACAGACGGTAAGTCTATTGGCAGTATAGAGGGAACTCCACCTATGATGTAGCTCGCGCTCAGTGGGGTGGCAGTTGGCGTTTGCCTACAAAGGAAGAATTTGAAGAACTTATAGAACGTTGCACTTGGAACTGGACCACCTATAAAGGCGTAAATGGTTACAAGGTAACCGGTCCCAATGGCAACAGCATTTTCCTTCCTGCTGCCGGTTGGTTTGGTGCTTCTCTTAAAAGCCCGAAATGGCTGAAATAGCTATAAGGGCTAAAAGGCTATTCAGTTGCCCTGACGGGCTCTTTGCTCTTTCATCTTTCATCTTTCATCTTTCATCTTCAGTATCTCCTGTAGCTTGAACATCTCGTCGCGGTATTGTGCGGCTTCGATGAACTCCATCTTCTCGGCAGCCTTCTCCATCAGGCGGCGCGTGCGTTCTATGCTCTTTTCAAGCTGCTCGGCACTCATGTACTCCACAATAGGGTCGCAGGCGATAGGTTGTGCAACGGTCTCCTCGCTGTACATCTTTCTGCCCCTGCCGTCGCCTTCGCGTTTCTCCAGTGCAAGCGCATTGGTTATCTCCTTCTTTATCTGTGTCGGCGTTATGCCGTTCTCTTCGTTGTAACGCATCTGTTTCTCGCGGCGGCGTCTGGTCTCGTCCATGGTGCGTTTCATGCTGTCCGTTATCTTGTCGGCATAGAATATCACAAGTCCGTTGACGTTTCGTGCTGCACGTCCGGCTGTCTGTGTCAGCGAGCGGTGGTTGCGCAGGAATCCCTCCTTGTCGGCATCGAGTATGGCTACGAGTGAAACTTCGGGCAGGTCAAGACCTTCGCGAAGCAGGTTTACACCAATGAGCACGTCATAAAGTCCCTCGCGGAGGTCGGTCATTATCTGTATGCGGTCGAGGGTGTCAACGTCGCTGTGAATGTAGTTGCAGCGTACACCGTTCTTCAGCAGGTACTCGGTGAGCTCCTCGGCCATGCGCTTTGTCAGTGTCGTCACGAGAACGCGCTCCTCCCTTTCCACGCGCAACTGTATCTCCTCCATAAGGTCATCGACCTGGTTGGCTATGGGACGTACCTCAATTATGGGGTCGAGCAGTCCGGTAGGGCGTATTACCTGTTCAACGATTATTCCTTCGCTTCTGTCCAGTTCGTAGTCGGCCGGGGTTGCGCTTACATATATCGTTTGTGGGGTCAGTTTCTCGAACTCCTCGAATTTCAACGGGCGGTTGTCGAATGCCGCCGGCAGGCGGAACCCGAACTCCACAAGGTTTGTCTTGCGGGCGCGGTCACCGCCGTACATGGCATGTATCTGTGGCACACTTACATGGCTTTCGTCTATTATGAGCAAGAAGTCGTCGGGGAAGAAGTCGAGCAGGCAGTAGGGGCGTGTACCGGCTTCGCGGCCGTCGAAGTAGCGTGAGTAGTTCTCTATGCCCGAGCAGTGTCCCAGTTCGCGAAGCATCTCAATGTCATATGTCACGCGTTCGTGCAGACGTTTGGCTTCCAATGGCTTGCCTATCTCGCGGAAATATTCCTCGCGGTCGGCAAGGTCCTTCTCAATTTCGGTTATGGCACGTTCGGTGCTCTCCTTTGTTGTCATGAACAGGTTTGCCGGGTATATCCTGTAGTCGTCAAAGGTGGCAATGCGTACTCTAGTGACGCTGTCTATCTCTTCTATGCTGTCTATGTCATCGTCCCAAAATGTAATTCTCAGCACGTGGTCGCTGTATGCAAGGCTTACCTCTACCGTGTCGCCTTTTACACGGAAGTTACCGCGCGACAGGTCCATGTCGTTTCTGGTGTAGAGGCTGCCCACAAGCTTGCGCAGAAAGACGTTGCGGTCTATCTTCTGCCCCACACGTATCTCAATCACATTATTGTAGAAGTCACTGGGGTTGCCCATGCCGTAGATGCACGATACGGAGGAGATGACAACGACATCCTTGCGGCCCGACAGTAGCGCCGATGTTGCGGCAAGCCTCAGTTTGTCAATCTCATCGTTGATGGCAAGGTCTTTCTCAATGTAAGTATCGCTCGAGGGAATGTATGCCTCGGGTTGGTAGTAGTCATAGTACGAAACGTAATACTCCACAGCGTTGTTGGGGAAGAATCCCTTGAACTCATTGTAGAGCTGTGCTGCCAAAGTCTTGTTGTGGCTCAAAATGAGGGTGGGGCGGTTGATTTCCTTTATGACGTTTGCCATAGTAAAGGTCTTGCCCGAGCCGGTGACACCAAGCAGTGTCTGTGCCGGGATTCCGTTCTTTACGCCCTCTACAAGCTGTGCAATGGCTTCGGGCTGGTCGCCCATGGGGGCATAATCTGATACAAGCTGGAATTTCATATTCTGTGTCCTGTAAAAAAAGTTGAACCGCAAATATAGCAAGAAAAACAGAGATAAGCAAGTGTCTCGATAGTCTGCTTGTTGTGATTGCACAAGCCGGGCGACATTTGTGGCACTAATTAAAAAGAGGCTCAATTTGCATATTTCCGTTAATATATATATCTTTGATAAATTTATTTAATAGAGTGCGGAAATTGTTTAAAATAACCATAATATGAAAAGATTGTTTTACGCTTTTGTGCTGTCTTTGCCTCTTTGTGCAGCGGCCGACAATCCGCCCCTCATGGGCTGGAGTTCGTGGAATACCTATGGTTTCCAAATCAACGATTCTGTAATTCAGGCACAGGCAGATGCCATGGTTGAGCTTGGATTCAAGGAGTGTGGTTACGACCACATAAATATAGATGACGGTTTCTTTGGCGGACGTGATGCCGAGGGTAATCTGCTTATTCACCCCGAACGTTTCCCCAATGGTTTGCGCGGTCTTGTGGATTATATTCATGCAAAGGGATTGAAAGCCGGTATATACAGTGACGCAGGCCGTAACACCTGTGCCTCTTATTGGGGCAAACCAAAGGATGAAATTGGCCGTGGCGTTGGTCTTTATGGCCATGATGCTGCCGATTTCGACCTCTATTTTAACCCTGACAAACTCAATTTCGATTTTATAAAGATTGACTATTGCGGTGCCGATGCCGGCAACAACGACGAGGGTCTTGACCTTGACGTGGAGCAGCGCTATAAGGAGATTGCGGCGGCAATAAAGGCGGTAGGTCGTGACGACATCACCTGGAACATATGCCGTTGGGCATTTCCCGGTACATGGGCATGCGAGATTGCCGATTCGTGGCGCACAACCGAGGATATCTATCTTGGTTGGGAGTCTGTAAAGAGCATTATCAACCAGAGCCTATATCTGTCGGCTTATACAAGCTATGGCCGTTACAATGACATGGATATGCTTGAGGTGGGTCGTGGATTGACCGAGGAGGAGGACAAGACACACTTCGGTATGTGGTGTATAATGAGTTCGCCGCTGCTCATCGGTTGCGATATGAACGACATAAAGGGCAACGCGCTTGAGCTGATGCAGAACAAGGAACTCATTGCACTCAACCAGAACACTCTTGGTTTGCAGGCATACGTCGTGAAGCGTGAGAACGGCGGCTATGTGCTTGTGAAGGATGTAGAGGAGAAGTACGGCACCAAGCGTGCGGTGGCTTTCTACAATCCTACAAACTCCGCTATTGAGATGAGCATCAGTTTCTCACAGCTCGACCTTGCCGGTGATGTCAAGGTGCGCGACCTGTTTGAGAAAAAGGACAAAGGTGTATATGAGGGTTCCTATTCGGTGACTGTTCCTGCGCATGGTACACGTATATACAAGCTCGAGGCCGATGAGCGTCTTGAACGCAAGGTGTATGAGGCCGAGACAGCATGGCTCACCGATTACCAGGAGATAAAGAACCACGAGGTATATGGCACAGCAATCTATGCCGAGAAGAACGGTTGCTCGGGCGGTGTGGCTGTGGGCTGGCTCGGCAACCGTGACAGCAACGACCTTCAGTGGCGTAATGTCTATAGCAAGGATGGTGGCGAATACACTCTTCGCGTATATTTTGTTACAGGTGACAACCGTACAATGAAACTGAGCGTTAATGGCGGCACTCCAATGACATATACCGGCAACTCCGGTGGTTGGGGTACTGTCGGTGTGGCCGAGTTTGATGTTGTGCTTGAAAAGGGCGAGAATGTAGTGCGCCTTTTCAACGAGAGCGGTTATATGGGTGACATCGACAAGATGGAAGTCGTGAACAAGAATGCCCCTGTTGTAACCGAGGATTATCCTGTCATCTTTGACAAGAACCAGGGCTACACTCACGGCAGCCGTCGTCTGAACAGCGTTTCGCTTGGCAACCAGACATTGCAGTTGCCAACTCCTTTGAAGGTTTACAGCAAAATTGACAACCCTGCTTTCCACGCAAAGGCCGGCGAGACAGTGACACCGACTTTCGGTTTTGCTGGTACATGGATGAACGGTTTCGTATATCTCGACCGTGGCCAGGATGGCGCTTTTGAGGCAAAGTTGAATGCCGACGGCTCAATCCCTGCCGGTAGCGATATAATGGCATTCTCATACGCCGAGCCCTCTTTGGGCTCAGGCACTGGCTATAACAGCAAGGGCGAGAGGGTTTCAAATACCAATGTGCTCAACCCTCCTGCATTTACAGTTCCTGCAGACATGGCTCCCGGTTTCTACCGCATGCGCTATAAGGTCGATTGGGCTTCGATTGACCCGGCAGGCCGCAGTGAGGACGGCAACGGTATATTGCAGAACGGTGGTGCAGTATGCGATGTTGTACTGAATGTACACAATGGACAGTGTGCGCTTGCGGTTGAGGCTACAGGCGGTGCGCTCCTCTCGGCTGTAGGCGAGGCGTTGCCCGCAGCTGTGCCATTCGGTGAGCCTCTTGTGTTTGCAGTTGTCCCCAATGATGGTTATGTGCTCGATGCTGTCAAGGTGCTTCACGGCCACAATTTCAATGGACCGGAGAAACTGCATGGTGTAAAGCAGTACAGCGAGGAGATTATTCCCGGAACGTTTGTAAAGGATGGCAAGGTGACAATCCCTGCTGAATATATCGATGGCGATGTGGTGATAACCGCTATCTTTGCCAATGCGGCAGGTGGTGTCGGTGGCGATGGTTATGCGCTGTCGTTCGACAAGGATGCGCAAGTTCCCGGAGAACACAGATATTTAGTGTTGTTTAATAATATGGATAATTCTCCCAGTGGCCCGGATACTTATAGAGATGCATACCGCGTTGCTACCGATGAGGACCAAACTGGTTCTTATGCGCTTGAAGGGACTCGGGAAATAGATGTAATAATAGAAAATTTTGCTGGTGAGGACATCAAGAATGTTTATATGTATATCGACCTCAACAACGACGGTAAATTCGTGGCTCTGCTTAATGAGGATGGTTTGCCGGCAATGTCGAGTGAACTCGTCGCATTCTCTTGTCATAATGGTATAGACAGCGAAGGAAATCCTGCTCAAAAGGGAACGGTGGCAACCCTTCCTACCGTTGTTCTTGATGATGCAATACCTGCGGGTGTGTATCGTATGCGTCTGAAATTGGATACGGATAATATAAATCCTGGCGGTTCCGAGAACTTTGTAGCCGAAAATGGTCTTATCATAGATTATCTTATAAATATAGTAGGCGATAAGAGGAAACTGACACTTCACACAGTTGATGGAAGTATAGACGGTGTGGATAATACAGCATTGCCTATGATGATTGAATATGATGAAATGATTACATATGTATTGCGCGGTGCTCCGGGATATAAGTGTGATAAGGTTATTGTGCGTCATGGATATAATCTTGATGGCGAGCAGTATGTGAACGGCAATCTTCAGTGGCGCGAGGTAGAGGAAAAAGTCAATGTCAATGCTAAGGAACATCTTGTGCCTGCGTGGTGTCTCGATGGTGATGTGGCTTTGTTTGCCGAGTTTGAGCCCGAGGAGGGCAACGAGTGGCAGCTTGTTTTTAGTGACGAGTTCAATGCCGCTGATATGTCGCAGCCTGTTGACGAGAAGTGGATGCGTTGCCAGCGTTACGGCGCGACATGGAACCGTTGGCTCAGCGATAGCAAGGAGGTAATATACCTGCAGGGTGGCGACCTTGTGGCCCGCGCAATACCTAACCCCGACCAGGAGAGTGACCCTGTTCCGATGATTACCGGCGGTATAAAGAGCAACAACCGCTTCGGCTTTACATACGGTTATGTAGAGGCACGCATCAAATCCAACCCGTGGACAGGTAACTTCCCGGCTTTCTGGATGATGCCCGAGGACCAGAGCGCCGGTTGGCCCGACTGTGGCGAGATTGACATCTGGGAGACTATAGACTCACAGGAGCGCTCTTGGCACACTGTGCACAGTAACTGGACATACGACCTTGGAAATACAAATAACCCGAAATCAAGTTTCAATGTAGCTACATCGCACGACCGTTACCATACATATGGTCTTGAGTGGGATGCAAAGACTTTGATATGGTATGTTGATGGTAAGGAGGTCGGGCGTTATGCGAAGTCGGTGAATGCTACACAACTGAGCCAGGGCCAGTGGCCGTTCGACAAGCATTTCCACCTCATCCTTAACCAGAGTGTGGGTAACAATGCATGGGCTGCCGAAGCCGACGTAAACCACACTTACGAGACACGTTTCGACTGGGTACGAGTATATCAGAAGAAAGGTATGAAGAATACGGACGGAACAGTAGGTGTGACTGCAGTGAATGAGGTGTCTCAACTCGAGGTAAGGCCTGTAGATGGTGGTGTGGTTGTCTTCTCTCAGAAACCTGTCAATGTTGCTGTATATGATGCCGCAGGGCGTTGCGTTGCAAAGGCTTTGGTACGTGATGAATATCGCTTCGAACTCCCTCAAGGTGTTTATGTGGTCGGAGAAAAGATGATATTTTTACGTTGAATCATAAAAGAATTACACAAAACGGCAGGCGGTCTCATGGTCGCCTGCCGTTTTGTGTAATTCTTGTGCTTTTTGCATTTTTAAGCATTTTTTCCTTTTTTCTTGTCAATATTAAAAAGAAAGGGTTTGTATTTTTCACAGGAATGCACTAATTTTGCAAACTGAATTGTTGTGAATGGGCATCTGTGCCGTTTTGGCGGTGACGGTGCTTCTTGACAGATTTGTCCTTGTGGCATCCGCTAGGCATTTAATATTGCGATAATGAAAAGAATAGCATTGATACTTCTGACCGTGGTTGTGGCTCTTGCCTCCTGCGACTCGTACAATAAGGTCCTTAAATCTAATAATTATGACTATAGGTACGAGGTTGCAAAGGAGTATTATTTAAGAGGCGATTATGTTAAGGCTTCGGATTTGCTCGAGGGCATGATAACTATGCTCAAGGGTGGCGACAAGGCCGAGGAATCGCTAATAATGCTTGCTATGTGCTACTACGAGTCGGAGGATTATGAAACGGCTTCGCAGTATTTTAAGGTCTATTATTCGAACTATCCGCGCGGTGAGTATGCCGAATTGGCCCGTTTCCACTCCGGAAAAGCTCTCTATATGGGTATTACGGAACCAGAGCTCGACCAGTCGGGAACATTCATCGCCATAAGCGAGCTTCAGCTCTTCATGGAGTATTATCCTACCAGCAGCCGCTGCAACGAGGCACAGGACATGATTCTTGAAATGCACGACATTATCGTGAAGAAAGAATACCTGTCGGCAAAGCTCTATTATGACCTCGGAGATTATATGGCTTATATGGGCAACAACTATCAGGCCTGCATAGTGACAGCTCAGAATGCTTTGAAGGATTACCCTTATACTAAACACAAGGAGGAACTGTCGATACTCATACTGAGAGCAAAATACAAGATGGCTCACAATAGTGTAGAGGAGAAGAAACTTGAACGTTATCGTGACACAATAGACGAATACTATGCCTTCAAGACGGAATTCCCCGACAGCGAATACATGAAGGAGGCCGACAAGTATTTCAAGGAGGCCGAGAAAATGGTAAAGGATTGAAAAATATTAATTGTATATATATAAGATGGACTACAAAAAGACAAATGCTCCTACAAACACTGTCACACGCAACATGGCAGATTTTGTAAATGAAACAGGCAATGTTTATGAATCGGTTGCTATCATCGGAAAACGTTCTAACCAGATTGCAGCAGAGATGAAGGACGAATTGTTGAAGAAACTCAACGAATTCTCTTCGTCAACAGACAATCTTGAGGAACAGTTCGAGAACCACGAGCAGATTGAGATTTCACGCTATTATGAGAGATTGCCGAAGCCTACACTCATAGCAGCGCAGGAATTTCTCGATGACAAAATCTATTTCCGCGATCCTTCAAAGGAGACCGAAGAGGATGACATTTAATTGCTGCCTATAAACCGCCCGGTATGAAATTCCGTTTATATCAGCTTTTTTATTTGGCAACACTGGTTCTTTCTGTAGTTGCGCTTTTTAAGCCAATAATGAACTACATAGAGCCCAGCGGTGAAGTCATTGCTGTCACTAATTTTTCAATGACGGCAGAAGATGGCTCATCGTCGAGTGCTGTGGTAGTGCTTGGAGTGCTGCTTATTGTGGTTGCCATAACGAATCTGTTCGCGTTGTTGGTCTCTATGTTCAGCAACTTTGAGCTCCTGAAGAGATGTACAATCTTCTCTATGCTTGTGCTTGCCGGATATTATATAATGGTATTGATATATTCACTTACGACACCTGGTGAGGCTGCAGTGGATATGGAAATCCCAATTCTCTTCCCCTTTGTTGGCTTGGCATTCAATGCCGTTGCCTTTACACTTGTAAGGCGCAGGGAGGCGAAAATAGTTGCTCAGGCATTGGGCTTTCGTTTAAGAGACTGATTGACAGATATATTTGCATCTTCAAGGGGGTCGCGCACAGCGCGACCCCCTTTTTGTAAATTGGAATTTCGTAAAAGGGCAAAAAAGCGAATAGGACGAAAAGCCTGAAAGGAGAAAGTTCAGCTCCGGTGTTTAATGATTGTTCCATTTGCGGAACATTCTGGCTTTATATCTGTTTTTTCTATAAAACATGTTTGATTATGGAAAAAATTAAGATTACAGTATTTGCAGACCCTGTCTGCACCTGGTGCTGGGGTAGTGTGCCGGTAATAAGGGCATTGAAATACAGGTATGGCGAACAGCTTGAGATAAGCTATGTGATGGGTGTGATGATAGAGGATATAACGACTTTCAATGACCGCAGGGCCGGGATTGGAGGCGATATTGCTCTCTCGAACAGGAATATTCACAAGGCATGGCTTGAGGCCTCGGTCGTACACGGTATGCCGGTTTGCGAGTCGGGATTCCGCCTTTTCTCGGCGGAGCGCAAATCAACGTTGCCGCAGAACCGTGCGTTCGTTACTGCTTCTCTTTATGCAAGAAAGAGCAAGGGCTCCATTCCCGATGTCGTTCCGCTGTACTATCTCCGCCGTATCCAGGAGGTTACGGCAGTGGATGCGCTGGTTACGAACGATGTGGATACTCTTGCCGACATGTCGGCTGTGGTGGGCTTTGAGCCTGCCCGTTTCAAGGAACTTTACCAAAGCATTGAGGTGGATGAACTTATGAAGATTGATAAAGGGCACAGTCGCAGTTACGAGGTCAACCAGTTCCCGACCTATATAATTGCATACCGTGACGAGGAGATGATGCTTCGTGGATATTCCACATATGACATTGTAAGGCATTGCATTGACCAACTCTCGTATAACAGCGTAAAGCCGCTGAATGATGGCCGTGAACTCTTTACTGCCGATAATGTCAGGAATTTCATGGAGCAGTATGGCGGAGCGTATCCGGTAGAGATTGCTACGGCATTCTCTTTGGCAAGGAAGGCCGGGCATAATGCTTTGAACACGGAATCTTATATGGGACTTGCTGAGATGATGGATGAACTTCTTGATGCCGATGAGGTTGCCATGACACCGCGCGGAAACGGTTTTATGTTCTATAATCTGAAGGGAACTGGTGCAGGCAACGGAAGGAGGGTGCATCTTGAGGAGCGCGGTGCAGCTGCAATATAGCAATACCTTGTTTTGTATGGCATATTCGGACGAGGCCGATTTTATTTAACTTTTCGGACAATGAGAGGGTGGCTCAAAAATTAAATGGGTCACTCTCGTTCTTGTTTTTGTGACTTGATGTTTTCTCTCATTAAGGTTGTTTGGGCATTCTGCGAAATTTGCTAATTTTGCAGAAATTTAAAAACGGATATTGTTGAACTATGAAGAAACTCTTGTTTTTTGTAGCATGTCTCTTTCTCATGGCTTCGTGTTCGTCAGTGAAGGAGCAGAAGGTGAGAATATATACTACTGAAGGGTGTATAGATGTACTTCTGTATGACGATACGCCCAAGCATCGCGACAACTTTATAAGGCTTGTCGAGGAGCAGTGCTATGATTCCTTGCTTTTTCACCGTGTGATAAAGGATTTTATGATTCAGGGCGGTGACCCCGATTCAAAATATGCGCGCAAAGGCGAGATACTTGGTGAAGGAGACCTCGGGTATCGGGTCGAAGCGGAGATAATGCCCGAAAAACATATTCACATGCGCGGTGCGCTTGCTGCCGCACGCGAGGGTGATGATGTCAACCCGGCCATGGCTTCTTCGGCAAGCCAGTTCTACATAGTATGGGGTAAGGTGTTTACTCCCGAGGAACTGAAAAACTATAAGGATGCGTATGAAAAACGTATGGGACGTCCAATGGTCATAACGCCGGAGCAGGAAAAGGTTTACACCACTGTTGGCGGAACTCCTCACCTGGACGGTTCATACACCGTGTTCGGTGAAGTTCAGGATGGCCTGGAAGTTGTTGACAGAATACAGAATGTCAAGTGTGACAGGAATGACCGCCCGTTGACGGATGTGAGGATAATAAAGGTTGAACTTATAAAATAAAGAGTTTATGTTGAATGTAGGTGATAAGGCTCCTGAGTATCTGGGACTTGATGAAAACGGCAATGAGGTGCGTTTGAGTGATTTTCCTGGTAAAAGGGTTGTCGTATATTTTTACCCGAAGGACAATACTCCCGGCTGCACGGCCGAGGCATGTTCGCTTCGAGATGGTAAGGAGGAACTTTTGGCTGCCGGTTATGCAGTCGTTGGCATCAGTGCTGACAGTGCAGCATCGCACGGACGTTTCAAGGAAAAGCAGAGCTTGAATTTTCCTTTGGTCGCAGATGTTGACAAGGTTACGATACAGGCATTCGGTGCTTGGGGCGAGAAAAAGATGGCCGGCCGTAAATACATGGGTATCATGCGCACGACATTTATTATATCTCCCGATGGTGTCGTAGAGAGGGTCATACAGAAAGTCGATACCAAGAATGCTGCGAAGCAGATACTTGAATAATGTTTTTTGAATATTTAATATAAAATTTATTACTATGTTTTTTAATCTTTTCAATTCAATCGGAGCCGTTGCTTCTGATGCTGTTGCCTCTTCTGCACTTTTCTCCGATTCTATCGCCAATGTGGATGCATCGTTGATTATAGACACGTTGACAACCGTGGCTATTTCGTTTGCCTTGAAACTGGTTAAGGTACTTCTGATATGGTTTGTGGGCCGTTGGGTTACACGCCGCGTAGTGAACCTCATCAAGAGACTGATGGAGGCACGTAATGTTAATGTATCTATACGCACATTCGTCGGAAGTCTTGTCGATGTAGTGACGATGATTGTCCTCATTATAATGATAATCAGCGTTCTTGGTGTCGATACCTCTTCGTTCATTGCAATCTTCGCCTCAGCCGGTGTTGCTATCGGTATGGCACTCAGCGGTACATTGCAGAATTTCGCCGGTGGTGTGATGATTCTTCTCTTCCGTCCTTTCAAAGTCGGTGACTTCATTGAGGCACAGGGCGTTTCAGGTACGGTAAAGGAGATACAGATTTTCAACACTGTAGTTCACACCGGCGACAACAAGGTGATTCTGTTGCCTAACGGTCCCGTTTCAACCGGTATCATCAACAACTATTCACGCGAAGATGTCCGTCGTGTCGATTTTACATATTCAATCTCCTACGGTGACGACTTCGAGAAGGCGAAAAAAGTTCTCCTTAAGCTTATTGCCGAGGATTCACGTGTTCTTGACCAGCCTGCGGCTCCGTTCGTCGAGTTGGGCGCGTTGGCGGCAAGTTCTATCGACATAACTGTACGCTTGTGGTGCAAGCAGCAGGATTATTGGGGAATACACTTCGATTTGAACAGAAAGGTGTATGAGACATTCCCGAAGGAGGGGTTGAACTTCCCTTATCAGACATTGACTGTAAATGTGACAAAGGAGTGAAAATGACTAAAAAGCGTATCGCATGCGTTATGCTTGTCTTCAAAATCCTCATTTACGCTTAGTAAACTTCGGTTTTGAATCCATCGCAAGCCTTGCGCTCCATCTTTTTATTCATTTTCATTTAGAGAGGTGATGTGAAAGCGTATCGCCTGCGTTATGCTTGTCTTCAAATCCTCATTTACACGTTGCATATAAAAAACAAAAGCGCTCCTGCAGGGAGCGCTTTGTTTTTTGTATATGCACGTCAAGTGTTAAATATCGCGTGCGGATGAAAAATAAACAATCTGTAAAATATGTTAAAACTATATTTTTTGTAATTTTGCATTCTGTTTATTAAACTGCTGTGAAGATGGTTATTCCGGCTGGTGAATCCCTTCAATGAGTAAACTAAATTACATATATATAGATGAACGTTAAGAATTTTATCGATTTCCGTCCGAAGTTCTTCGATGCAATGAGGAACTATTCGCGTGAGAAATTTACAGCCGATGTAATGGCTGGAATCATTGTAGGTATCGTGGCTATTCCACTTGCCATAGCATTCGGTATCGCAAGTGGTGTAGGTCCTGCAGAGGGACTTGTAACTGCCATACTTGCTGGTTTTCTGATATCTGTTTTGGGAGGTTCCAAAGTGCAGATTGGAGGCCCCACAGGAGCATTCATTATCATTATCTATGGCGTCATACAGCAATATGGCCTCGGTGGTCTTGCCATCGCCACCATTATGGCTGGTATCATGCTTGTGGTAATGGGATTGTGCCGTATGGGTACAATAATAAAGTTTATGCCTTATCCAATTATAATAGGTTTTACAGGCGGTATTGCAATCACGATATTCTCCACACAGATAAACGACCTCTTCGGTATGGGTATAACCGACGTTCCGGCAAACTTCATTGACAAATGGATATGCTATGTGGAGAATATATCCAGAATTGATTTCTGGAGTGCAGGAATGGGTATATTGAGTGTGGTGCTCATTGCATTGACACCGAAATTCTCAAAGAAGATACCTGGCTCATTGCTGGCTATAATCGTGATGACCGTGGCTGCGTACCTGCTTAAGGAGTTTGCAGGTGTGACTTCGATAATGACTATCGGGGATCTCTATACATTGCCTTCGGGTCTGCCGCCTTTCGCTATGCCTGAGATTGCGGACGG
Source organism: Bacteroidaceae bacterium (assembly GCA_045646845.1). Lineage (GTDB taxonomy): Bacteria > Bacteroidota > Bacteroidia > Bacteroidales > Bacteroidaceae > HGM04593. The sequence goes on along the minus strand of JAZRLO010000002.1, from coordinate 25,257 downwards.
CTCGTCTCTCTTCTCCACGATGCAGAACCTTGCACCTGTAGCATTCACTATAGCTATGCTCGGTGCGATAGAGTCTCTTCTGTCGGCAATGGTTGCCGATGGTGTAATAGGCGACCGTCACAACTCCAATACAGAACTTGTGGGTCAGGGCATCGCAAATATTATCGTTCCCTTCTTCGGTGGAATTCCGGCTACCGGTGCAATTGCGCGTACCATGGCCAATATAAACAACGGCGGAAAGACTCCTGTCGCAGGTATAGTGCATGCATTGGTGCTTCTGCTGGTGCTCCTTCTCCTTGGTGATGTCGTGGCACTCATTCCTATGCCATGTCTTGCCGGTGTGCTTGTGATGGTGGCTTACAATATGAGCGGCTGGAGAACTATCCTCTCAATGTGCAAGAGTTCGATGTCCGGTACAAGCGTGCTGTTCGTGACGTTGCTGCTCACTGTCTTCTTCGACCTTACACTTGCTATTGAAGTGGGTCTGGTGATGGCTGTGGTACTGTTCATGAAACGTGCCATGGAGAGCGCGCATATCTCTGTCATACGTGACGAGATGGAGGTGCATCACGACGGTGAGAAGGATGAAGTACTCTTGATTCCCGAAAAGACCGAGGTTTTTGAGATTGAAGGTCCTTTCTTCTTCGGTATTGCAAACAAGTTCGATGAGCTTACACGCAACACAGATGCGATGCCGATACGTGTGATACGTATGCGTAAGGTGACTTTCATAGATGCTACGGGTCTGCATAACCTTGAGATATTCGTGAACGCTTCCAAGAAAGAGGGAAGGGTGGTTATTCTTTCCGGCGTGCACGACAATGTTGAAAAGTCACTGCGCAAGGGCGGTATCGTGGATCTTGTAGGCAGTGAGAACGTATGTAACGACATCCATCAGGCTCTGCATCGTGCAAGAGAGGTGTCGGCTCAATTGAATGCAAAATAAAAAACAGATTCATAAGGGGACCCGAAAGTAAAAACGGGTTACCCTTTTTTTGAGAGTATGCTCCAGTTTCCATGAAAGGCAGAATTTCCGTATCTTTGGTTTATCTGGCTGCAATTGCGATTGTGGTAGTGTGGGGGTGTACCTTCGTGCAGACAAAGGTACTCATGAATTCCGGTCTGCGCCCCGATGAGATATTCTTCCTGCGCTTTGTGGTGGCATATCTCATAATGATTCCTTTCGCCGGGAAAAGGCTTTTTATGGAAAGTCTAAAGGATGAACTCACTGCATTGTCGCTGGGTGTGACAGGCGGCTCCCTCTATTTCCTTACCGAGAATTATGCTCTGGCATACGGATACTGTTCCAATGTCGCGCTGATAGTGTGCCTGACACCGCTTGTGACTGCGGTCATTGTGGGCTTGTTCTTCCCCGATGAACGCATAGGCAAGAGGGGTATGCTCGGTTCTGCCGTCGCGTTGGCAGGAATGGCACTTGTGGTATTCAACGGTAATTTCATTCTGCAATTATCTCCTTTGGGCGATATTCTTGCTTTGTCGGCATGCCTCTGCTGGGCACTCTATTCGCTTGCCATAAAGCGTCTGCAGGGGCGTTATGGCAATATGCTCATTACGCGCAAGGTGTTCGGTTATGGACTTCTTACTATTCTGCCGTTGCTTTGTGCCGAGGGACTCAATACCGATGTTCTTCTGCACGGCGGTGTAGTGGTGTGGAGCAATCTGCTCTTTCTGGCATGTGTGGCTTCCATGCTCTGTTTCCTTGGCTGGAACTGGTGTATGGAGCGTCTCGGCACAGTGCGTGCTACCAATCTTCTTTATCTTAATCCCATAGTTGCAATAACATCGTCAACCATTGTCCTGGGCGAACGCGTGACATGGCTGGCGATGATTGGTGCTGTACTGATTCTGTCAGGCCTCCTGTATATCGACCGAAACCGCAGGAAATAGCTCTCAGCCCTTTTTTAGAATTGCAGGTATATGAACGGCACAACCTCGCTTGAACTTGCCTGAATTACAAAATAGATGAAGAGGGCGAAGATGAATGCCTTTGCCACGAGTGGCATCTCCTCCAGTCTGCGCTGAATTGACAGTGCATAATCGTGCGACGAGTAGTGCAGCAGGAATCCTACGACTATTGCGATAGTTACCATCGGATAGCCGCTGATGAACTGTAAAAGAACCTCGGGGTGGAACATCGTGAAAATCTGTGTATATATCTCACCTACGACTGTCAGCGAGTCGGCACGGAAGAATATCCAACCGATGGCCACAAGGTGGAATGTGAGCAGTACGCCGCCGATATGCAACAGACGCGATACCCATGGCTTGTGTTCCTTTGGCGGGAACGCGCGCCTGTACATCTTGTCAAGTACAAGCAACAGTCCGTGCCATGCTCCCCACAGAATGAACAGCCACGATGCTCCGTGCCACAATCCTCCAATCACCATTGTTATGAACAGGTTGAAGTAGTTGCGCCACAACGGTACGCGGTTACCGCCCATTGAGATATAGAGGTAGTCGCGCAACCAAAATGAGAGCGTGATGTGCCAACGTCTCCAGAATTCAGTGATTGAACTTGATTTGTAGGGCGAGTCGAAGTTGATGGGGAAATGGAATCCCAGAAGCATGGCAACACCTATTGCCATGTCGGAGTATCCCGAGAAGTCGCAGTATATCTGCAATGTATAGCCATATACTCCGAGCAGGTTCTCCAAGCCTGTATAAAGTGACGGGGCATCGAAGATGCGGTCAACGAAGTTTATGCTTATGTAATCCGATATTACAGCCTTTTTGAATACACCGCACATTATAAGGAAAAGTCCCATGGCGAACATCTGCTTCGTCACTACCGGACGGCGGCGTATTTGCGGCAGCATGTCCGATGCTCTGACGACAGGTCCGGCTATCAACGGTGGGAAGAAAGAGAGGAAGAAGAGATAGTCGAACAGGCTGTCTGTCGGCTGCATCTTCTTGCGGTAGATGTCTATTATATAGCTCAGCGAGCGGAACGTGAAGAACGATATTCCGGCAGGAAGAGCTATGTCCCACAGCTCTATCGGGCGTGACAGGAATGTGTTGAAGGTCTCCACGATAAGCGTCGTGTATTTGAAGTAGCATAACATTCCAATGTTTATTACGACACTTGCCAGAACATAGAGCTTGCGCTTGCCGGTGCTTGTGGCTTTACCCAATCTTCGTCCTATGATAAAGTCCGACAGGGTGACAAACAACAGGCACAGCAGATACATCCCGCTCGACTTGTAGTAGAAGTATAGCGAGAATAGTATTACAAATGTCATGCGCAGTTTCGTGTGGTTCGATACGATTCTGTACATCAGCAGAAAACTGCAGAACAGGAACAGGAACAGTCCGCTGTTGAACATCAACGGTTCTCCAGGGCTGTATGAGAGCAGGTCGCCCAACTTTGAAAGGTCCAGGTTATCGAATATGTTGCTCATATGCGTTCATTAAACTTTTGTAGAGTAGATTGCCTTGTATTGAATATCCCTTGGCTGTGTAGTGTATATGGTCGTTTCTCATCCCCTCCTCTTTGATCCACTTTTCGCACGAGCCCTTACCGCCTGCTATGGTGTACCAGTCCCACACAGCGATGTTGTTCTTTTCTCCATACTCCTTTATAGCTTCTGCCACGACTGCAAGGTTCTTGTTTTCGACATAGTATGTGACGCGTCTTCTTCTCCTTCTCTTTTTTGTCTTGCGCAGTTTGTTGTCGGCAGGAGTGGTCAGCAGGAAAAGGGCTTCGGGGCACTCTTTCTTTATCGACTGTACAAGGCGGTCTATCTGTCCGGTCAATTTTTCGGTGGAAATTGTTGAAGATACCGATTCGTTCGTGCCGAGTGATATGATTACGAGCTGAGGTGTCAGTGCCGCCAGTTTTTTTCCGTAGTCATCAATGCGGTTGTAGCAGTCGAATGTTGCACTGTTGTTGCCTATGGTATGTATTATGATGCCGCTGTTGCCGTTCTCGAGCGATGCTCCGTATATGGCAGCGTCGGAAGGTGTGTGGCCGTTACGGCCCTTCAGACATAACTTGTTGACTGGCGTGTCCCACGAATAGCATGTCTCACCCTCGAAAGGCGGTGTAATGGTAAGTCCTTCGGGCTCGTCTTCCACCTGCAGCAACGGAAATTTTTCCGTGTCGGCATGGAGGAGCCTGAGCTTGTTGAATTTTACATCCTCACCATGTCGGCTCATTGTCTCGAATGTGAGGTCTATCGACTCTCCGACAGGCTCAATCAGTATGCCTCCGGCTCCTACGCGGCTGCTGAAGAATTTGCCTGGAATGCAACGGCTGAACTGCCATTCGTCAGGGGTCGTGAAACGGTAATCGGACGGTTCGTTCGTCTTGCTTATCTTCAATGGAGTGATAAGGCCGCGGCCTGCATTTCCCCATGCCTTCTGCAAAGGTATGCGCATGGCTTCGGTGAAGAAGCCTGCCTGTATATGCGAATCGCCAAGGTGTATGATGGATACGATCTTCAGTTCTCTCTGCGCTGTGTCCTGTATCTGTTCTATCGTCCGGAACAGCGGTGACCAGTCTGCACCGTTGAATATTATTGTATCAGCCTCGGTGTTGATACACGATATTGTCTCCTCCTGTGGCACTGCGCAGTGTGTCGCAATACTCTCCCGGGCTGTTGCTTGGAGGGGCTTCTGTGTGGCTAATGCTGTCGCGAACAGCATTGCACAGGCTATTGGTATGTATGTCGTAGGTCTATTCATCCGTGTCTGTTTCCGTTTGTGTCTGTGTTGCCGTCGGAACTTCTATTCCAAGGGCGTATTTCAATGCTTTGATGAATTCTTCAGCCAACGGCTTTCCGCCGGCATGGCTTATGTGCGTGTAGTCTTTGTTGGCCCATCTTTTATCCACAAATGCCGGCATGCCTCCCAATGTCTTCATGGCCTCGCAACAGTCCCAGAAGTGGCACTGTGCTTCAATGGCTGCTTCGCGCTGTGCCTTGCGTAATCCATATACGGCTTTCATGGTCTGTTGGGTGCCTTTGGTATTCTGTGTGCGGTCGCTGATTCCGACAATCATGATATCCGTGTTGGGGAATGCCTCACGCAGGTGGGCAACAATATCAACAAGTTTTTTTGAGTAGTCGCTGTAGTCGGTGACTGACTTTATCATGCGGTTGAGTCCGTACTGAATCATTATGAGGTCGTACGGGATGCCTTCGTTGAGCTGTTTCATGCGCTCTACCGGTATTGACGTCAAGCTGGTGCCGCTGTAGCTGCGCATTGCGAAATTGTCAACGGCTATACCTCTTGTGCCGTCGAGCCATGCGCCCCAGAATGCAACGTTGGGGTTTCCGCATCTTACCTCAAGTGAATGTGTCGGTTCGGGAACAACAATAAATTGTGCCTTTTCGTCGGGCGATACGTTGTAGGTGTGCTGCGCGGAGTCTGTTTTGACGGTTATCACGCTGTTGGCCGATGCTATGAAGCCTATTTTCGATACTTCCCATGAATCGATATGGCGTAACTTGTTGACTCCGGTGAAGCGTGTATAGGCCGAACCTTGCGGACGGTGCAGCTGTATCGTCAGTGATGTGTACTCGAATTGTGGGTTGGATGCCACGTTGTGTGTCTTCCATCCGCTGCATGCGTGTGATACCGAGTGGCGGAACCCAGGGAAATCGCTGTGCATCGGAACGTAACCGACACCGCAACCGCCATACATGTCCTGCAACAGTTGACGTATGTCCTGTGTGAGAATGTCGGCCTCGATGAATGAGTCTCCCAACATGGCTATACGCACGGGGCGTTGCATGTTGCCGGAATTCTTGATGGCTTTCTCAAGGTTCTGCATGCCCGACTGTGTCATGGTGTAGTCCTCAATGAGAGTGATGTCGCCGGCCTTGCGTGGGACATTGAGGTTGCGCTGGAATGGTACGCTGTCCTTGGCCTGTGCTGTGACTGTAACCGGCTCTTCCTCAAAAAACTCTTCCTCAGACTGCTGGTCGCGCAGGCTGCTGAGCATGTCTATCTCTTTGATAGTGAAGCTTATATCAGTGGACTCAATTGTCGATAGTCCAAACAGTATGCCTATCGTGAGCAAAAAGAGTATTACGACTTGCGTAAGGTAATTCTTGTCTTTGTTCATTTGCCTTTTGCGATAAAAGTTGTTGTTGCTTAAACGGCTGCAAAATTAGTGAAAATAAATGATAAAAATCCGTAATGCCGCAACAAGTTGCACTTCCTTTTATCCAATCTCGGCAATTTCGGCAAGCCGTTTTTCGAGTGCAGTACGCCAATCTTCGCCGTTAGTGACAAGAAGTGTTCTTATACCCTCTTTTTCTGCGGCTTCAATGTTCTTTGCCCCGTCATCTACAAACAGCGTCTCTTCGGCTTTCATTCCTCCTTCTTCGAGCATTTTGCGGTATATATCGCTGCTTGGCTTTGAGCAGTTCATGCGGTAGCTGAAAAACAGCATGTCGAAATAGTCGGCCAGAGATTTTCCTTTTGGTGTGAAGTCTCCGGTCAGTGCCCAACTCTGTATAAAAGGGTTTGTGTTGCTCAATACCGAAAGGCGGTAGTCGCCTCGTAACGTCTGCAGGTACTCCAACAGGTGCGTGTGTATCTCTACAAGAAAACCGAGCCATGCGTCCTTGGCCTCATCGAACGTGACTCTCCTGCCGCACAGTCTGCCGAGCGCGTCGCAGAACTCTTCGGCCGTGATGTCGCCGTTCTCCAGTTCAAAGAAGGGACCCTTCTGGCAATAAGAATTTATATATTGTTCAGGTTTCTCTACTCCCAGTTCGCGGAATTTCTGCAATGCCCTTTCGGTATCTATGGTGGTAAGCACACCTCCGAAATCGAATACTATATCCTTTATCATTTCTGTCCGTCTGTTTTTTCTCCGCGAAGTTAACGAAAAATCCCGTACTCCCTCCCGCCTTTCGGTGCGCAAGGGAATAATTTTCTCTTTTTTGTTGACTTGTTTTGCCAAATGAGCTATTTTTGCGGAGTTTTTGCAGAAAAAGTTTTTTAAATTAAAACAGCTTTTAAAAGTAATGGAGAATTTGGACGGGCGTCTGGTCATAGGTGTATCATCACGTGCGCTTTTTGACCTTGAGACCGAAAATGAGATATTCGAGAAGTACGGTGTGGCGAAGTACCGCAAGTATCAGGAGGAGCACGAGGATGAGCCTCTTGAGAAGGGTACGGCATTCTATCTGGTGAAGAGCCTGCTGGAGTTGAACAAACAGGCGAACCGTCCCATCGTGGAGGTTGTCGTAATGTCGCGCAACAGCCCCGAGACCGGCATGCGCATGCTCAAGTCGCTCGACATGTACGGTCTCGACATTACGCGCGTGGCACTTTCGGGCGGTGAGTCGCTGTCGAAGTATCTGAAGGCATTCTCCGTTGACCTCTTCCTTTCCAAGGACGAGGGTGATGTCCAGCGTGTGATGGACTCGGGAATCTGTGCATCCGCGCTCATCTATGCGCCGCCTACCGATTTCAACCCCGAAGACAGCCGCGTGAAGATTGCATTCGATGCCGATGCGGTAATCTTTTCTGACGAGTCAGAGTGCCGCTTCAAGCGCGAGGGCTTCGATGCTTTCTATAAATATGAGAAGGAGAATGCCGACGTACCTCTCAAGGAGGGCCCGTTTGCCAATCTGCTGAAGAAGTTGTCGCAGATACAGGAGTGTCTGCCGACATCGATAGAACTCTCTCCGTTGCGTCTTGCCATTGTTACATCACGTAGTCTTCCGTCACATTTCCGCGTGATAAAGACGCTGCGCAAGTGGGGCGTGTATGTCGATGAGGCTTATTTCCTTGGCGGGTTGCGCAAGGATGAACTGTTGAAGGCGTTCGGTGCGCATATCTTCTTCGATGACCAGGATACACATCTCTCTTCATCGAGCAAATATGTACCGGCCGGCAAGGTTCCCTACTATTCGGGTTCGCAGATAAATGAAGTGATAAAAGAGAAGAAAATGAAAACCGAGGAGTGAACAAACTTCATCCTCCCATGTTAATAAAGAGACCGCTGTGCCGTCAAGGCTTCCGGTCTCTTGTTTTTTACTTTACATTCGCGCTCTTATGAAGAAATTTGTTCCTGTTCTGATATTCATAGTGATTTCGTGTTTTGCCGGTTATCTCTCCATGCTACTGCAGAGCAGTTCTCTGGCAACATGGTATCCAACACTGGCAAAATCGTCGCTGACACCTCCGGGGTATGTGTTCTCTGTCGCGTGGAGCATACTATATCTTCTTATGGGTACGGCTGCCGGCATTATCTGGAGCGAGCGGACGACCTTCTCATGGGTTCTTACAGGAATGTTCTTTTTTCAGCTCGCTCTTAATGTACTTTGGAGCTTCTGCTTCTTCTATCTGCAATCACCGATATTCGGCTTTGCTGCGCTCATAATACTTATTCTTTTCCTTCTGGTGTATGTGTCGGGTTGCTATATGCAGAAACCTCTGGCTGCATATCTCAATATTCCTTATTTGGCATGGTTGCTCTTCGCGGCTTATCTAAACGGATATGTGATGTTCAACAACTGATTGCCGGCAAAAACAATTCTCAAACAATTGCGAAATAAATTTTAAACAGCTTCTATAAAAAACGGTCTGCAAATTTCAGTTCTTGGTGAAATTGTGTTAAATTAGCACACTGAACATCAAACACTGAAATAAATGTATTTACCGATAGGAAAACTTCTGCAAGGTGGCAAATATGAGATCATCAGCTACGTAGGTAGCGGTGGCTTCGGCTGTACATACAAGGCGCGCCACGCAATGCTCAACACAACAGTGGCAATAAAGGAGTTCTTCGTGAAGGACTACTGTAACCGTGATGCTTCGACATATCGTATTTCTGTGGCAACGCAATCAAAGGCCGAACTGATAGAACGTCTTCGCAAGAAATTTATCGAAGAGGCGCAGGCAATCTTTAATATGAATCACCCGAACATAGTCCGTGTCACCGACATCTTCGAAGAGAACGGCACGGTCTATTATGTGATGGATTATATTGAGGGATGCTCTCTTGCATCGTTGATAGCCGACAAAGGCCGTTTGTGCGAGAAAGAGGCACTTGGTTACATATTCCAGGTTGCCGATGCACTTGATTGTGTCCATAACTGTAACCGCCTGCACCTTGATGTGAAGCCGCAGAATATAATGATTGACAAGAGCGGCAAGGCTGTGCTCATCGACTTCGGTGTGTCGAAGCAGTACGATGAGGTCGGTGGTGAGAATACCTCGACGCTTCTTGGCTGTACTCCAGGCTATGCCCCAATAGAGCAGAGCGGTAATGGAGTAGTACGCTTCTATCCCTCGGCCGATATATACGCGCTCGGAGCAACACTCTACAAGGCATTGACTGGTGTTACTCCTGTGGCCGCCCATTTGCGTGCCAGTGGCGAAGAACTGGATCCACTGCCGGCTGATATATCTTTTGCAACTCGCATAGCTGTAGAGGCTGCAATGGAGATTGCCAAGATGCATCGCCCACAGAGTGTGGCAGAGTTCTTGAAACTGTTAGAGAACGGAGGAAAGAGTAAAGATGAAAGAGCAAAGAGCAAAGATGAAACTCTTTTAAATAGCTCCTCCACTCCCGGAGGGGAGGTGTCACGTAGTGACGGAGGGGAGACTGAACTGTCAAAGGTGAAAACTGAAAACGGAAAACTGAAAACAGCAAGTTTCGACGATGATGAGACACGTGTGGGTATAAATCCCCCTCGTCCTTCGGACACTCCCCCTTTTGAAAAAGTGGGAGAGCTTTCAAAAGCAGATAGCAACAATGAAGAGACAAGCATAAATAGCTCCTCCACTCATAGATGGGAGGTGTCACGTAGTGACGGAGTGGAGACGGAACTGTCGAAGGTGAAAACTGAAAACGGAAATGTCAAAACTGAAAAAAGGAAAAGCAATCTTCTTTGGGTAATTATAGCTCTGTTGCTTTCTGCAATTATTGGAGTCGGTGGATATCTGCTATTCAGTGGTAGTGGTGATGAAAATATCTCTTGGGATGATACACCGGAAAAAGAACAGGAAACACCAACATCTGCAGCACAGGTATTAGAAGATGAACTCCCTGTTGCCAATGATGCTTTCAGTAATCGCGAATTTACCGTAAAGGGTGTCAAGTTTAAAATGGTAGCCGTTAAGGGTGGAAAATTCCAAATGGGCTCGAACGATGGTGAAGACGATGAAAAACCAGTTCACAATGTAACCTTGAGCGACTACTACATTGGTGAGACCGAGGTAACACAAGAACTTTGGCAAGCCGTAATGGGTAGTAATCCGTCATACTTTACCGGTAATGACCAACGCCCGGTGGAGTGTGTCAGTTGGGACGATTGTCAAACCTTTGTGAATAAACTTAATAACTTACTTGCCGGCCAGTTGCCCGCAGGTAGGAAGTTTCGCCTGCCCACCGAGGCTGAATGGGAATATGCTGCCCGTGGTGGCAACCGTTCGCGTAGAACCCAGTACAGCGGTAGCGACACACTTGCCGAAGTGGCCTGGTACGATGAAGATTGGGATACCGGAAGTACCCATCGTGTTAAGCTGAAAAAAGCCAATGAACTCGGCCTTTACGATATGAGTGGTAATGTATGGGAGTGGTGTTTCGATAGTTATGCGTCATATACGAACAGGTCTCAAACAAATCCTAAAGTAAACAATGGATGGGACTCTTTTCGTGTGCTTCGTGGGGGTGGTTGGGCTTACCATGCGCAGGGCTGTCGTGTAGCTTATCGTGGCGACTACAATCCCGTCAGCAGGAGCGGCAACGGCGGCTTGCGCCTCGCCCTCTAAGTTTACACCTTAGTTCCCAAAAATGCAGATAAATTAAGGTCTCTAGAGTCTTTAGTGTCTCCAGGGACTTTAAGTTTTTTCGCGGTTTGTTTTATGGACTCTAAGGAACAATTTCATCTTTCAAGGATCTTTGCTATCTCTTCGCGTTGTCTTTCGCTAAGTTGTGGAATTGTGACAGCTATGGTTACAATGAGGTCGCCGAAAGTGCCCTCCTGTTTATAGACGGGGAATCCCTTGCCACGAAGGCGCAGTCTGCTGCCGGGCTGCGTGCCGGGTTTTATTGTGGCTTTAATCTCTCCGTTGAGTGTGGGGACTATGATGTCACCACCAAGCAGCAGGGTAAATATATCAACAGCGGTTGTCGTGTGCAGGTCGTTGCCCTGGCGAGTGAAACGGCTGTCGGGCGTTATGCTGAACGTTATATACAGGTCGCCACGTTCTCCGTTGGTACCTGTTTCTCCTTTGCCCTTTATTCTTATCTTCTGTCCGTCTGCAATGCCGGCTGGAACAGTGATGCTTATGGCTTCTCCATTAACGCTGAACTGCTGTCTGTGTGTTGTGGCGGCCTCCTTTAATGTCAGTTGGAGCGTAGCCTGAATATCGCCACCTCTCTGCCGGCCGCGTGTGCCGCTGAACGCACCGTGCCCGAACAGCTCCTCGAAGAAGTCGCTGAAACCGCTGGCGTTGGCGTTGCGGCCACTGAAATCACCGAATCCTCCGAACCCACCGAAATTGTAGCCCTCCTGCGCGCTGTTGCGGTATCTGTTCCTTTGTGCTTCGAACTCATCGGCATGTCTCCAGTTCTCGCCATACTCGTCGTATTTTCTTCGCTTTTCGGGGTCGCTCAGCACCTCGTTGGCTTCGTTTATCTCCTGGAATCTCTCCTTTGCATCGGGTGCATCCTTGTTGGTGTCGGGGTGGTAACGTTTCGCCATACGGCGGTAAGCTTTCTTTATCTCTTCCTGTGAGGCGTCGCTCTTCACTCCAAGCACCTTGTAATAGTCTATGAATGCCATTTCTTGAACTTTTTATAGTAATAATATAGCAGTTGACCCGCGACTTTTTTCTTCGCGAACTTGTCATCCTGAGCGAATGTGAAGGATCTAAAAACTGCGTTTAAAATAGATACTTCGCTTTGCTCAGTATGACAAACAATATTTGGGTCAACTGCTATATTATTGCCCTTTTTATACTGCAATAACAATCGCCGAAGCGCGCTGGTTGAGTACTCCGGCTGTTAAACGCTCCCTTTTTCTTTGCAGGTAGCGTATAAAAGTATATCTTCGCATCCGTAAACAAATGACATTACCGTGATGAAGAAACTGTTTTATTTGTTCGCTGTGGCTGCCTGTACCATGTTTGCAGCCTGCAGCGAAAGCAACGATTACAATGCCGATACGGCCGAGTCTCCCTACAAGCCTTCACAGACATTGCGCAAGGTGGCTACGGTCAGAACAACCAACACTATCGACGGCCGTGACTATTCTTGGGAACACAAGTTTGAGTATGATGCACAGGGAAGAATCAAGAACATTAACTCCAATATGGTCCATCACAGGGCTGTTGAGTTTGCCGACATCGTACGCTATTATGCCTGCAATATCACTTCAAGTGCGAAATATTACTATAAAGGGGATGTGCTTGAGGTTGATTATGTGATTGAACGCGAGTATCCAGAATATCCCGAATGGAATACGCGTGAGAGCGGTACGGATCGCGGCATGTTCAGCAAGGTCGGCGTTCTTTCCACTTTCTTGACGATTGACTTTGTCTATTCGACCACGTCGTTGACTGCGGCATACACCGACAGCGGACGTGAATATGCTATAAGACGTGATGCGAGCGGTGACGTGTCGGGTTATGTTGTCACAAATCTCGAAAAGGATTCCGTTGTCCTTGACAGGGCTGTAGAGTACGGCTATTCCCACTTCCGCAACAGGATAAATTTTGACCTCTCCGCATACTTCGGATATTGGGGTATAGAGCAGGAAATATATGCCAACCGTTCACAATACTACGCATCTTACCAGTTGGGCGCGTTCGGTATGTTGGGCGCGACAAGCCCTTATCTTCCTATCTCTATGCTGGGCAAGGACGAACAGGGGAACCCTGCTTATATCTACGGAGAGTGGGAGTTTGATGACCGGGACTGTCCGGTATCCTTTACCGATGCAACCGGGCGAAAGACCGAAATTACATACGTTGATTAATGTAAGAAATAACAATACAGGAAGAGAGAGCCGCCGGCTCTCTCTTCCTGTATTGTTATTTGCACATGTAGTCGAGATATCTCTCTATTGCTCTCTGGCACACCGGGCAGAACTCGGTTAGTGCCTTCATCATACATTCCGGCCAGCCGCGGAAGATTCCTTTCTCCAGGTAACCGCCGCCTTCGTATGCTCCTATCTTCCACTCCTTCTCGGTAGTGCCCTCTCCGGCAACTGTCGGAACCGGCGTCCCTTCTTCTATCATATCTTCCCATTTGCCTTCGAATTTCTCAAAGCGTGTGAGGTTTGCTTCCCATGGCTCCTTGCCGGCAGGGTAGAGCGCGCTTACCGTGTTGCCTATCTCAATGTACTCGTCGCCCAGGCCCATGAGCGAGTGGCCGAACTCGTGTACATATACCTCGCCGGTGCGTCCGGTCTTGCCGGCAGAACCGAGTCCGTAGAAATTGTATATTCCGCCGCCGCCGTACTTGTCGGTGTTGGTCAGGATATAGATACTTTCGTATGGTGCATTGGCGGCTACGTCACGTACCTTTTGGAACTCTTCGGTCATCTGGTAGCGTTCGCTGTTGAAGGTGAAGAATCTTGTTCCCAGCAGGTTGTTTACCCACTTTCCGAATCCGGGCTTGCTCACGCCCTTCTCCTTTGACGGTGCCCATACGGCCCTCACGTTTATGCGGTGCTTGTTTTGTGTGAACGGGGCGTATTTGAAAAGTGCATCGCACCACATGTTGCACGATTCCAAGAACTTCTCCTTCTCCTCGGCCGTGAATCCGTCCGGCAGTAGCACTATGTCGAGGCTGTGGGCGATGTCGCCGCCGATGTGTATGTCAATGCTCTCGTATTCGCTCTTTCCGGGCTGTATGTTGTAGCTGCTGACATCGACAGGGTATGAGTATTTCTTTTCCCACTCCTTGCTCTTCTTGTTCCGGGCATAAATCTCTATGCTAAAGTCGTTCTTCGGCTCAGGGAATATGACTCCTTCGGGGAATGCCCTTGTGGTCAGTTCTGCCTCGGGGGTGGTCTGCCATTCGTTGAACAGCGTGCAGTAGTTGTTCTTGTATATGGTGATGCCTGTGGCTGAGTCAACTATTCTGAAATGCTGCTCTCCGTAGTCGAACGGGTTAATCAGGGAAACCTTTGAGCCGGCCCAGTCGCCTTCCCTTATCACTCTGTCGAAATGATACTCCTCGTACGAACTGTTTCCGGAATGATGGAAGTCGAAACGCATTGTCTTGCCTGTGAAGAGTGTGTTGTAAACGTTATCGGTGGCTGCCGTCTCCATGCCGGTGGCTATCTTGCCGGTAGAGCATGATATGAGCAGTGCGGCCGAAGCCATGAACAGGATTCTCTTTTTCATATTATTGTTGTTTGCTTTTTGTTATGTACAACAGCTTCTGTTGTCACTTATTCTATGCAAAGATAGCTTAAAAGTTTCTTGTTCCGCCACAAAAGCCGCTGTTTTTCCCTTTACGGCCAAATTTGCATTGCATATAGTTGTCCGGTTGCTGTTTTTTTGCTATTTTTGTGAAAAATATTAAGAATAATACAATACTTGATAGTTATGAAGAAATCATTTGTTATTGTGCTTGCAGTATGTTCTGCCCTCACAATTGTTTCCTGCAAATCGAAGCAGGCGGAGTTTGAGAATGCGTATGACGGTGCCCGTACGGAACTGGACGGCAGTCAGGAGAGTGATGCAATTGACATCGTTCCTGTAGCTTCGTCAACGGTTAAGGATGAGGTCAAGGAAGAGGTTGAGGTCGATGACAGCTACCGTACAGAGAAAGTTGTGGTGGCAGAAGGCTCTGAAGGCCAGTTGAAGGCTTACAGCGTGGTTTGCGGCAGTTTCTCAGTTAAACCCAACGCCGACAATCTCCGTGCATCACTTATAGAGGAGGGTTACGATGCAATCGTAGTGCAGAATCCCGAGACAGGTATGTACCGTGTGGTATGTGCTTCTTACGACAGCCGTCAGAAGGCTGCGGAGGCGCGTGCTCAGTTCAAGGCGGACCACCCCGACAACAAGGATTTCCAGAAAGCTTGGTTGCTCTATAACAAGTAAGAATCCCGTTTTTAGACAATGAATTTACCGGAATCGACACGGATGTGTAGGTTCCGGTAATTTTATTATTGCTTTCATGAATGTTTAAAAAACATAATTTTATCATTTTTTGAAAAAATATATTTATACTTGTACTTTGAAAACTTGTAATCAACAATTATAATATGAGCAAATATCCCAAAATCGGTATCCGCCCTACAATAGACGGTCGTCAGGGTGGTGTGAGAGAGAGTCTTGAAGAGAAGACCATGAACCTGGCCAAGGCTGTGGCTGAACTTATTTCGGCCAATGTGCGTTATTCCGACGGCAAGCCCGTGGAGTGTGTCATTGCTGACGGCACTATAGGACGTGTTGCAGAGAGTGCCGCCTGTGCCGCAAAGTTTGAGCGCGAAGGCGTAGGTGCTACAATCTCCGTTACATCATGCTGGTGCTACGGTTCCGAGACAATGGATATGCACCCCCATTGGCCGAAGGCTGTATGGGGCTTCAACGGAACGGAGCGTCCTGGTGCGGTATATCTTGCGGCCGTTCTTGCCGGTCATGCACAGAAGGGGTTACCCGCGTTCGGCATATATGGCCACGATGTCCAGGATCTTGACGACAATACAATCCCGGCCGATGTTGCCGAAAAAATATTGCGTTGGGCGCGTGCGGCTGTAGCTGTTGCGCAGATGCGCGGAGAGAGCTATCTCTCAATCGGTAGTCAGTGTATGGGTATAGCCGGCAGTATCGTTGACCAGAACTTCTTCCAGGAGTATTTGGGCATGCGTAACGAGAGTGTCGATGAGACGGAAATCCTGCGCCGCATGGAAGAGGGCATTTATGACAAGGAGGAGTATGCCAAGGCTATGGCATGGACCGAGAAATACTGCAAGGTAAAGGAGGGGTGGGACAAGAACCGCCCCGAAAAACAGAAAGACCGTGCCAGCAAGGATGCTGACTGGGAGTTCGTGGTCAAGATGACAATAATTGTGCGCGACCTTATGCTCGGTAACCCGAAACTACGCGAATTGGGATTCAAGGAGGAGGCTATCGGTCACAACGCCATAGCTGCAGGTTTCCAGGGACAGCGTCAGTGGACCGACTGGAAGCCCAACGGCGACTTTACCGAGGCGTTGCTGTGCAGTACCTTTGACTGGAACGGATTGCGCGAGGCTTATGTGCTTGCGACTGAGAACGATGCATGCAACGGCGTCGCGATGCTCTTCGGCAAGTTACTGACCGGTTGCGGACAGATGTTCTCCGACGTCCGCACATACTGGAGCCCCGAGGCTGTGAAGCGTGTTACGGGCAAGGAACTTACAGGTCTTGCCGCAGGTGGTATGATACATCTTATAAATTCCGGTGCGACAACACTCGACGCTACAGGTGCGAGTGTGAATGCGGCCGGTGAACCCTGTATGAAGCCTTGCTGGGAGATGACAGACAAGGATGCCGAGGCTTGTCTTGCGGACACGAACTGGATGCCTGCCGACCGTGACTATTTCCGTGGAGGCGGGTTCTCTTCGAATTTCCTTTCAAAGGGTGGCATGCCTGTGACCATGAGCCGTCTGAATCTGGTAAAAGGCCTTGGTCCCGTGCTTCAGATAGCTGAGGGATGGACTGCCGACGTTGACCCGGAAATACATGATGTACTGAATATGCGTACCGACCCGACATGGCCTACTACATGGTTCGTGCCGCGTTTGTGCGAGAAGGCTCCGTTCAAGGATGTATATTCGGTGATGAACAATTGGGGTGCAAACCACGGTGCAATCAGCTACGGTCATATAGGTGCCGACCTCATAACTCTGGCGTCAATGCTGCGCATTCCTGTGTGCATGCATAATGTCGATGAGGAGAAAATTTTCCGTCCGGCGTCATGGAATGCGTTCGGAATGGACAAGGAGGGTGCCGACTACAGGGCTTGTGCCACATATGGCCCGACTTACAAATAATGTCAAATTTTCCACCCTGCACCGGTGCAGGGTGGGCTAACAGCATAAGAAATGACAGAAGGTTATAAAGTGCGTGAATATGGCCAGCCTGTGAAGAGGTATTGCCAGACATTGGATCTTAAGGATAATCCCGAACTCATTGCGGAGTACCGCCGCCGTCATAGCGAAGGCGAGGCTTGGAGCGAGATTCTTTGGGGAATACGCGAAGTAGGTATCCTTGAGATGGAGATATACATTGTGGATACGCGTCTTTTCATGATTGTCGAGGCTCCCCTCGATTTCGATTGGGACAGCGCGATGGCGCGCCTCTCGACTCTGCCGCGCCAGCAGGAGTGGGAAGATTATATGTCTGAGTTCCAGAAGGCTGCTCCCGGTAGCTCTTCTGATGAAAAATGGCGTATGATGGATAGGATGTTTTACCTTTATGATTAAAGAGAATGGAGATTGATAAATTTCAGAAGCCCAAACTCATTGAGAGACGTTTTCTTTTGCCTTTTGTCCTTGTGACATCACTGTTTGCTCTCTGGGGGTTTGCCAATGATATCACGAATCCGATGGTTGCGGCTTTCCAGACCCTTATGGAACTGCCTGCATCGGAAGCGGCTTTGGTTCAGTTCGCTTTTTATGGAGGATATGCGACTATGGCTGTCCCTGCCGCACTGTTCATAAGACGTTACAGTTACAAGACGGGTATAATGATAGGTCTGGGACTTTATGCTGTAGGTGCGTTCCTGTTCATTCCGGCCGCCTATTATCAGGAGTTCTCGTTTTTCTGTCTCTCGCTGTACATATTGACCTTCGGTCTTGCTTTTCTGGAAACGACAGCCAATCCGCTCATACTCTCGTTGGGTGCAAAAGAGACATCGACACGCCGTCTGAATCTAGCCCAGGCGTTCAATCCCATGGGCTCGCTCATGGGTATGGCTGTGGCTTCGTTCATTGTGCTTCCGCAGTTGCTGTCCGACCAGCGCGATGCTGCCGGTGAAGTTATCTATCATGGTCTTGATGCTGCCACCAAGGGTGAGATAATGCTTCATGACCTTGCCATTATACGCGACCCTTATGTGGCCATAGGACTTGTCGTGCTTGCTGTCTTTGTCGTGTTCGGTATGACTAAGATACCTAATATCCAGTCATCCGGCGTTAAGGTGAGCAATAAGCTTACTCTCAAACGGCTTTGGAACAATGCCCCATACCGTTACGGTGTCGTTGCGCAGGTCTTTTATGTGGCTGCCCAGATAATGGTGTGGACCTTCATAATACAGTATGCCGACAATCTCGGTATTGACAAGGCTACGGCGCAGGAGTATAATATAGTTGCTATGGTGATGTTCCTGTGCAGCCGTTTCATTGCGACGTACCTCATGCGTTATGTAAAGTCGAGTACTTTGCTTGCCGTATTTGCGTCGGGTGCAACGTTGATGTCGTTGGGCGCAATCGTGATAAACGGCATGGTTGGCCTCTATTGCCTTGTGGCTATAAGTTTCTTCATGTCACTGATGTTTCCTACCATTTATGGACTGGCTCTTGAAAATGTAAAGTCAGAGGATACCTCTTTGGGAGCTGCATTCCTTGTCATGGCCATTGTTGGCGGTGCGCTTATGCCTCCATTGCAGGGTGCCATTATTGACAAGGGTGTCATTATGGGCATGCCTGCGGTGAACGTGTCGTTCATATTGCCGATGATATGCTTTATTATTGTCGGTGTCTATGGATTTTTATTGCGCAGAACACAGAGGTGATTTGCTTATTTTTTGTTAATTTTTAGTCAATTAGGGTGACCCGGTTCTTGGGATCACCCTAATCCTTTTTCTGTTTTCAGTTTTTTTTACCTTCTTTTTGGAACCTTTTCATCCAAAATGTCTAATTTTGCAAAATATATGCAATTGTGCTGCATGTATGGCGTGAATGATTGTAAAAAGGAGAATGTATGGCAAGGTTGTTGGCAATAGATTATGGCAAGAAGCGTACGGGGTTGGCAGTTACTGATGAACTTCAGATAATCGCCAACGGACTGACTACTGTCGCAACGGTCGATCTTGTCGCGTTCCTGCAGGATTACGTCAAACGTGAACCGGTGGAGCGTATCATAGTGGGTCTGCCGAAGCAGATGAACAATGAACCCTCGGAGAATATGTGCCGCATAGCACCGTTTGTCAACCGTATCAGGAAACTGTTTCCCGACATTCCTGTAGAGTATCACGACGAGCGTTTTACCTCTGTGCTGGCCCATCAGGCCATATTGGCTTCGGGTATAGGCAAGATGGCGCGTCGCAACAAGGAACTTGTCGATGAGATAAGCGCGACGATAATTTTACAGTCCTACATGGAGAGCAGGAGGTTGGCAACAGAGAGATGACAACCTGGGGCTTCGATAGCACACTTGTTTATGGAAATATATAAATAAAATACAATGATACTACCCATCTATCTTTACGGACAGCCAGTCCTGAAAAAAGTTGCCGAGGATATCACTCCCGAATATCCCGAACTCAAGCAGCTTATAGAGAATATGTTCGAAACAATGTACAATGCCGAGGGTATCGGTCTTGCGGCACCGCAGATAGGCCTTGCGATACGCCTTGTGGTAATAGACCTTGATCCGCTTTCCGATGATATGCCGGAATACAAGGATTTCCGCGGCGTGTATATAAACGCTCATATCGTGGAGACATCGGATGAAACAGACTCCATGGAGGAGGGTTGTCTGAGCTTGCCCGGAATACACGAGAAGGTTACCCGTCCTACGCGTATCCGCGTACAGTATCTTGACGAGAATTTCGTTGAGCATGACGAGTGGGTGGAAGGCTTTCTCGCACGCGCCATGCAGCACGAATTCGACCATCTCGAAGGAAAGGTCTTCTCGGACAGGATTTCTCCGTTGCGCCGTCAGATGAACAAGAACAGGCTCAATAACCTTGCCCGTGGCAATGTGAGCTGCGCATACAAGACCAAGAGGGTTCTGCGATGAACCTCTGCCGGTACATCCTCGTCCTGTACGTGGCTTTGCTGCCTTTGGCAGGCAAGGCTCAATTGAATACAGACAGGGTTATGGAAATAGGGCGCAACGCGCTCTATTACGAGGATTATGTACTGTCGATACAGTATTTCAACAGTGTGATAGAGTCGAAGCCCTATCTTCACGAGCCCTATTTCTTCCGTGCTCTGGCAAAGTACAGTCTCGACGACTACACTGGCGCCAGGGATGACCTTGACATGGCTATAGAGAGGAATCCCTATGTGTCCAGGTGTTATCAGCTGCGCGGTATCTGTCATGCCTGTCTCGACAGTCTTTCCCTTGCCGAGAAGGATTTGCGCATGGCCATAAAATACGATCCGCAGAATCCGTCCCTTTGGCAGAATCTGGGAATGGTGGCCATGCAGTCTTCCGATTGGGAGAGTGCCGCGAACATTACCGACACTCTCATTCTCTATTCGCCTCGCAGCAGTACTTCGTATCTGTTGCGTTCCCAGGTGGCCGTAAATGCCGGTGATACTTTGAAGGCACTTGAACTCATAGACAAGTCCATGCTGTACGATTCTTATTCTTCCGATGCGTATGAAACGCGTGCTGCGATATACTTCGGACAAGGTAATTATGAATCGGCGGAAAAGGATCTCGACAAGGCGATAGAGATTCTTCCTACGCGTGCGCAGATGTATATAAACCGTGCTCTCGTGCGTTATCACAGAGACAATCTGCGCGGTGCGCTCGAGGATTATGATATGGCAATATATGTCGATTCCCGGAATTTCATTGCCTATTACAACCGCGGGTTGTTGCGCATGAATGTGGGTGACGACAACCGTGCCATAGAGGATTTCGACAAAGTGCTTGAGATTGACCCGGACAATACTATGGCACGTTTCAACCGCGGCCTGTTGCGTGAAGTTGTCGGTGATTACAAAGGTGCTGTAGCTGATTACAGTTCCGTCATTAAGGCCTATCCGAATTTCGAGTATGCATACCAGTGTCGTGCGTCGGCATACCGCAAGGACGGTAATGCCAAAGGGGCTGCTGCTGATGAGAACTGGCTTCTCAAACGTAGTGTCGATATATATAATAACGGCCTGTCGTCTGTACGGAAAAAGGGTTACTCCGCCGATGAAGACAAGACACGCAAACGTTCCGAGGAGAATATCAGCAACTACAACAAAATTGTGGTCCCCGATGATACTTATGACAAGAAGTATGCGGCGGAATATAGAGGCAAGGTTCAGAACAGGAATATGCTTATTGAGTTTGAACCCTCTTTTGTACTTACGTATTATGTTGACGGCGGCGGTATCGAACGCTCTGCGTACTACATCAGGCACGTGGAGGAGATGAACCGCAGGCTGGCGTTGGAGAATCCTTTGCTTCTTGTTTGCAAGGAGCGTTCTCTTGACGGAAATGAGATTGAATATCATTTTGCGCATATTGATGAGCTGTCGAAGAGCGTTGCCGGGGAGAATAGTGATGCGGTTCCCTGTATGTTGCGTGCGATAGATTTCTATCTGTTGCAGGATGTGGAGTCGGCGATGCTTGATGCCGACAAGGCTGTGGCTTTGGATTCGCTCTCATGGGAGCCATATTTCGTGCGCTCTTTCATCCGTAGCAAGCGGATGGAGACTACGGAGGCCGTAAAGCGTGATGCCGGCAATGACGGCGTTGGCGGGAATATGGCTCTGCACGACATAGACTATCGCCTTGTTAAGGCTGACCTTGATAGGGTTCTGGGGCTGGTTCCCGATTTCGCGTTCGCATATTATAACCGTGCCAACGTGAATGTCACGCTGAACGATTACAAGGCTGCGATAGTTGATTATACTGCTGCCATAGAACTGAATGACGGCTTTGCCGAAGCCTATTTCAACCGCGGTCTGTCGAGGATATACATCGGCAATGTGCGTGAAGGTGTATCGGACCTCAGCAAGGCCGGTGAGTTGGGGATGTTCCAGGCCTACAATATAATAAAGAGATACCAATTTGCGGATAGTAAGTGATATTTGCATTGAATAGGAGTGGAGTGGTGCGGCCGATAGTGCTGCGCATCTCCTAAAAAACGTATAATGCTTTGAAGCTTCCTGTTTTTTCATTATCTTCGCACGTTAAATCAATCAGAAATAAAAAATTATTAGGATATGATAAAGATTTCATTCAATGGTGATGTGCAGGAATTTGCCTCAGAGGGCAAATCCTACATCGAGATACTTTCTTCCGTTGACCCAAAGCTGTTGAGCAGCTATGTGGCGGCAAAGGTAAACGGTGAGGTTATTGACCTGCGTGATGTTCCTGCCGACGGTGTAGAAGCGGAACTTGTCGGCCTCGATTCAAAGGAGGCTCTTTCGGTGTTGCGTCATACTGCAACACATATCATGGCCGAGGCCGTGAAGCATCTCTTCCCCGAGGCTAAACTGACAATCGGTCCGGCTACTGAGACCGGTTTCTTCTATGACTTCGAGTGT
Source organism: Bacteroidaceae bacterium (assembly GCA_045646845.1). GTDB lineage: Bacteria > Bacteroidota > Bacteroidia > Bacteroidales > Bacteroidaceae > HGM04593. The sequence goes on along the minus strand of JAZRLO010000002.1, from coordinate 2,824 downwards.
ACTCCTTTCACTAAGGAGAATCTTGAGGCTATCGAGAAGGAGATGAAGAAGATAATAAAGTCAAGCCCACGTATAGAGCGCAAGGTGGTTTCACGTGAGGAGGCCATTGAGCTTATGAAGGCCAAGAACGAAACTTACAAACTCGAACTCATCGATGCCATCCCCGAGGGTGAGCGTATCACTCTCTATTCACAGGATGATTTCGTTGACCTTTGCATGGGCCCGCACTTGCTCAATACAAGGCTCATCAAGGGATTCAAACTCCTCTCTTCATCGACAACATACTGGCGCGGTGACAAGAACAATCCATCTTTGTCACGTATTTACGGTACGGCTTTCTTTACAAAGGAGGATTGCGAGGCTTACCTTGCACACCTTGAGCATATAAAGAATATCGACCACAACAAGATAGGCCGTGAGATGGAACTCTTCACGACTGTGGATGTCATTGGTCAGGGTCTTCCTCTTCTCATGCCCAAGGGTGCAAAGATTATTCAGACATTGCAGCGTTGGATTGAGGATCTTGAGGATAATGAGTGGGGTTATATCCGTACAAAGACTCCTCTTATGGCAAAGAGCGACCTCTACAAGATTTCCGGTCACTGGGACCACTATAAGGACGGTATGTTCGTTCTCGGAAACGAAGAGAATGACAAGGAGGTTTTCGCATTGCGTCCCATGACATGCCCGTTCCAGTATTATGTATATAAGGCCACACACCACTCATACCGTGACCTGCCTTTGCGTTACAGCGAGACATCGACACTGTTCCGCAACGAGGATTCGGGCGAGATGCACGGTCTTACACGCGTACGTCAGTTCACCATCAGCGAGGGACACCTCATCGTGCGCCCCGACCAGATGGTTGAGGAGTTCAAGAAGTGTCTTGCGCTCGCAAAGCACGTTATGGAGACTCTTGGCCTGCAGGATGACGTTACATATGTACTTGCGAAGTGGAATCCCGAGAACCGTGCCAAGTATATCGGCGATGCAGAGGTTTGGGAGGAGACCCAGCAGCACATCCGCCAGATGTTGACAGAACTTGAGATACCTTTCATCGAAGAGGTAGGCGGTGCGGCATTCTACGGTCCCAAGGTCGATATCAATGCCAAGAACGTCTATGGCAAGGAGGATACCATGATTACCGTACAGTGGGATGCTCTTCTGGCGGCGCAGTTCGACATGTACTATGTTGACCAGAACGGCGAGAAGGTACGTCCTTATATAATACACCGTACAAGTATGGGCTGCTACGAGCGTACTCTGGCATGGCTCATCGAGAAATACGAAGGTAAATTCCCTACGTGGTTGGCTCCCGAGCAGGTGCGCATTCTTCCCATCTCGGAGAAGTACGGTGACTATGCCTATGAGGTGGCAGCCGAGCTCAAGAAGAACGGTGTGCTGGTGCATGTTGACAACCGCTCGGAGAAAATCGGTTATAAGATACGTGACGCGCGCAACAACCGCGTGCCCTATATGCTTGTCCTGGGACAGCAGGAAGAGGAGAACCGCACTGTTGCAGTTCGCAGCCGCTTCGCTGGTGATGAGGGCGTGAAGCCTATTGCTGAGTTCGTTTCTGCAATCTGCGAGGAGATACGTACACGCACCATCCGCAAGGAGATGCCAGCCGAAGGCCAGAATTGAAATCAAGCACGCTTAGCGTGCCGTTGACTATAGTGTGCCGAAAGCATTCCTCGGAATGCTTTCGGCTTGCTTTTGCAGTCAAATTCCCACCTTTTTAAATAGATGCGCGCGAAGCGGATGGGACGGTTGTGTGTTGCATTCAAACTGTCGACCTTATTTAAAGGGAGCGAGTTGCGTGTTGCGGAGGGGTGGCAGCCGCCGGTATAAAATAAAATTGAGTGCTTTTTTTATCTTTCATCAGCGAAAAAATAGCTAAACCATTTCGTTATGTGGTAAATAAGTGTTACATTTGCATCCGATTTTGAAGAGTTGTGCCCGGGAGGGCGTAAAATGACTTGAAATCAATTAAAAATTAGAAAGAACTTATATAATATTTAATGAAGAACGACAACCTGAAGAACCAGTATCGTGTAAACGAGCAGATTCGTGCCGCAGAGGTACGTATCGTAGGCGATGACATTGAGTCAGTTGTAATGCCTACCCGCAAGGCACTTGCCCTTGCCGAAGAAAAAGAATTGGACCTTGTGGAGATTTCTCCTACTGCCAATCCTCCGGTATGTCGCTTGATTGAATATTCAAAGTTCCTCTATCAGATGAAGAAGCGTCAGAAGGAGCAGAAGGCGAAGCAGGTTAAGATTGATGTCAAAGAGATACGTTTTGGTCCTCAGACCGACGATCATGACTACAACTTCAAGCTCAAACACGCCATAAGTTTCCTTCAGGACGGCGACAAGGTCAAGGCTTATGTTTTCTTCAAGGGTCGTTCGATACTTTTCAAGGAGCAGGGTGAGATTCTCCTTCTCCGTTTCGCGAAGGATCTTGAGGAGTACGGTAAGGTCGATTCAATGCCTGTACTCGAAGGAAAACGCATGACCATAATGATTTCTGCAAAGAAAGCTGCGGCTCCCAAGAAGGAAAAACCTGCAAAGCCACAGCAGCCTGCTGCGGAAACAGCAAAAGAAGATTGAAAACGAGCAGTGTTGGATAGTACGCTGCCGATAATTGTTAACTAATAATTTTTTTAAAAAATGCCAAAAGTTAAGACTAACTCCGGTGCCAAAAAAAGATTCGCTCTTACCGGAACAGGTAAAATCAAGAGAAAGCATGCTTATCACAGTCACATCCTGACTAAGAAGACAAAGAAGCAGAAGAGAAACCTTGTACACTTTACAACTCTCGA
>JAZRLO010000001.1:0-238098 GCA_045646845.1 Bacteroidaceae bacterium | reverse complement strand
CCCCAAAGTACCGAATTGACGCTCCTCAAAATGAATGAGAAATAACAAAAGGAAGTATCTTTATTAGTGCTAAGCAAGTAGACCGTCACTCCAATGGACCCTAATCCATCCCAAAGTATGGTCCTGCATGTCTGTAGAATGAATATTGGCCGTTAGATGCCGTATAGAAGCTTACTTAGTTCCAGAGACCGCAGGCTTAGTTTTTGTAAAACCTCAAAAGAAACTTCCTATGTTGAGAGCAAAGAAAGCAAAAAAGTTACAAACCGTCAAGGGTGTAGAATTAAAAATCGTAAATCCTAATGCGGCCGGTATAGACATTGCTGATTCAGAAATGCAAGTTTGCGTCCCTGCCGACCGTGATGGTGACAACAATCGCAGATTCGGCAGTTTTACGAAGGATCTGAATTTGATTAGCGAATGGCTACATACTTGTGGTATAACTACCATAGCAATGGAGGCCACAGGTATATACTGGGTACCCATTTATTTCAAGTTAGAATCTGAAGGCTTTGATGTGTTACTTGTCAATGCTCGTGAAGTGAAGAATATCTCTGAGAAGAAGACTGATGAGGCGGATGCGGAGTGGCTGATGCTTCTTCATAGCTACGGTCTTCTCAAACCAAGTTTCCAGCCTGAAGGGTCAGCACGGCAGATTCGAAATCTTTGCCGTCACCGAAATTCTCTTCTTCGTTCAGCTGCTAAGGAAGTATTGCATATGCAAAAGGCCTTGGAACAGATGAATATCAAACTGACAAATGTTCTTACGGACATAGTCGGGAAATCGGGGAAACGAATTATCTCTGCCATTCTCTCTGGCAACCATAATCCCGAATCATTGGCTCAACTGGCAGATGGTCGTTGCAAACGGAGTAAGGACGAAATTGCTCTTTCACTTGAAGGGACTTGGGATTCTGACCATTTATTTGAACTTAAACAATCATATGAGCTATACGAGTTCTTTCTGCAAAAGGTTGCAGAGTGTGATACTGAAATAGAAAAAATGCTTAGAAAATATACTGCTAAGATAGATATGAGCATTGCTGATTTTATCAGAAGCAAGAAGACTATACACAAGAAAAACAAGGTTGGATTTGATGTCGAGTCTTATGCTTATGGCGTATGGGGAGTTAATGCAATGAATATACCAGGGATGAGTGCAGGCTCTATCCTTCAACTGATAGGCGAACTTGGTTTTGATTTTATTGAGAAGTTTGACTCTCCTTCGAAGTTTTGTAAATGGTGCAACCTTGTACCAAACAATCGGATATCGGGTGGTAAACTCATTTCAAGCCGTGTTCCAAAACGAAAGAATCCTGTGGGGCAAGTTTTTAGGCAATGTGCAAATGCAACACGAGACATGAAGAACTCGATGGGATTTTACTTCCGAAGGTTAAAGTCCAGAGGAGGACATATGTCTGCCATAGTCGCTACTGCTCACAAAATCGCTGAAATCTTTTATGTTATGGTGAAGAACAAGATAGAATACAATGAAAACAAAGTCGGATTAAGTGAAGAGGAACTACTCAGAAGAAAGATAGAACGAGCGCAAAGAACTTTGAATATCCTAAATGAAAAACTTTATGGCACAGCGGTTTAGGATTTTGTTATATAGAAGGAGTGTGCTTCAGCACTTAGCTTTAGCTCCCAAAAGGAGTGCCGATAGGCCAACGAAGTTGCGGATGGAGTTCAACAACACATGCCACAGCATTTTCCAACTCCCACCCGGCTACGCCGTACTCCCTCTTACTCAATAGAGGGAGAATCATTCCACAGCTACTCATCAGCGCCCATAATTGTCCCTCTTTAAGAGAGGGACGAGCGAAGCGGAGGGAGTTCAACAACACATGCTACAGTATTTTCCAACTCCCACCCGGCTACGCCGTACTCCCTCTTACTCAACCTTGGAGAGTTTTTTGAGCGGAGAGAGTTCGTCACGCTTGCCCACGGGCAAAATACCTTTTGAACGTTATCATTTATTATATTTGACAGAAGAACAAAAGGACAAAAGAACAAAGCCAACGAAAGCAGGTTAAGCGCGGTTTGCCAATTCAAGCAACGGACCAACAACTGCGTTGTTGTAATGCGCTCTCAGCGCATTGGGATAAACAGATTCTTAAAACTGTATGCAAATCAATATTTGAATTATTGGTGTCCGATAAAAATTCCCAAAGTATAGTAAATCGCCATTTCCTACATCTACACACCTGCCCAAACAAAGATTTTTATGTCTTTTGATTTTTATCGGACACCAATATAAAAATAATAGAATCGCCCTCTTTTTCAACCATAAACTCTTGCTTTTGTTATAATTGAGTTATATATTTGCAGTAATACTGACGAAAATACACAAAAATACGAATTCTCGTCAGTAGAAGCCAAACACCTTAACGATATGATACAACGAAATGACTATTTAGACCAGTTAATCCAACTACGCGACCAAGATTTAATAAAAGTAGTTACCGGCATACGCCGTTGTGGCAAATCAACTCTGTTACAACACTTTAAGCAATACCTAACATCTAATGGAGTCACTCAAGACAGAATCATTTTCATAAACTTTGAGGAGCGAGAAAATAGTCATTTTGCATCATGGGAAGATATTTATGACCACATCATGGCAACACTTGAGCCTGCAACAAAACGCTATGTCTTTTTAGACGAAGTGCAGCTTGTACCACATTTTGAAAAGCTGGTAGATGCATTGTATGTAAAAAAGAATATAGACCTTTACATCACAGGTTCAAACGCATTTCTTCTTTCAAGCGAATTGGGTACATTACTATCAGGTCGTTACATCTCAATCAACCTACATCCGTTCTCTTTTGCAGAATATGTGGCTGCATTCCCCAATGAACATGACAGCAGTCGTTTGTTCCGCCATTACATGAATGCATCCTGCTTTCCCGAGGCTGTAACATTATCCAAAACAGCTCCACAACAAGAGAATAACTACCTTCAATCGCTCTACGACACTGTTGTGGTGAAAGACATTGTACAACGGCAAAGATTAAGAAAATTCGACACTCTGCAACAAGTATTGAATTTCATTTTTGATAGCGTAGGAAGCGTCATTTCACCCAATAATATCGCTACCACATTACAGAGAGAAACAAAAGAGTCATTGTCGCACAACACCGTTCTGAAATATTTGCGTTTCTTTTCCGAGTCATACCTCATATACCCGGTACGTTTGTTCAACATCAAAGGTAAGCGTCTGCTTGCCAGCAATTATAAATACTATGTAGTTGACCTTGGACTTAAGAACATCCTGCACACCAATAACCATACTACAGACCTTGGTCACAAATTGGAAAATGTAATATACTTTGAATTGCTACGACGCGGAGGAACAGTATATGCAGGACGCACAGAACGAGGCGAAGTTGACTTTGTAGTACAAAAGCATAACGGAATGAGAGAGTATTATCAAGTTGCATACACTGCTAATGACGAAAAAACACTAAAACGAGAATTATCGTCACTACGAAACATAAAGGATTCATATCCCAAATATTTATTGACATTGGATTATGACACCTCGAATATTGACGGAATACAAAGAGTGAATGTCATAGATTGGCTTACCGAGAAAAAATAACAACCCTCAACATTTTTAGACAGAAGTACATAAACCAACATCCATCGAACGGGAAGGTAGAAGCCATTAGATAAGCGCGTCGGAAAGTTCTACTTGCGATAATAAATAGTTTGAGTTTGCGACAAGGAGAGAACTCGTTTTCCATTGTTGCAGGCTCAAACTATTTAAAGTTGGAAATTCCAACACAGTTAGCTAATAGCTGAAAGCCCCTTCTGTTCTTTTAACTTCGTTGAACCTGCTTTCGTTCGCAGTGCAACATGCAAGTAAACTTGCGTTGCACTCACTTAAACGCAGCTTTGTTCTTCTGTCTATAAAACTCTGTTGCGGAGGGAGTTCGCCCACGCTGCACGAGTCACCGTCAGCAATAAAACTGTCCCTCTTTAAGAAGAGGGACGAGCGAAGCGGAGGGAGTTCAACAACAAACCGAAAACCCGTGTTTAATTTTTTTACAGAAATACTGTTTTTTTCATTTTAAATCAGTATTTTTGCACGAATTGTGTATATATAATAACACACGCGACAGAAACGAAACTAATTAAAATATAACAAACCATGAAAAACTTTCTACGCGTAACTATGCTTGCCATTTGCGCCATCTTTATGGTAGCAAATGTAAGTGCGCAGGTAATCACAGCCGAGCGTGCAAGCGAAATTGCGAACCAGTTCTTTGCTAATGGAAAGCAAAAGAGTGCGGCGTTCCGTTCAACAAACGCCACACTGACACAGAGCATTGACAGCCGCGCCGTCACAGGCAAGAGCAACGATGCTCCAACATTTCACATTCTCACCGGCGCCAACGGCAAAGGCTTTGTCATTGTATCGGGCGAGGAGACCGAGAACCCAATCATCGGTTACTCATTCGATGGAACAATCGACACCGGCAACCTGCCCGACGGCTTTGTCGATTATATGACCGACATTGACGCACAGGTACGCGCCTTGCGCGAGTACAATGCAGCCAACCCACAAAAGGCAGCTGCACGCAGCGCAATGCAGAAGGCTGCAGACTATGAATACAATGCCACCTCAATGGGCAACATTGTAAAGAACCTCAACACTGCACCTTGGGGACAGCATGGTCCTTTCAATAATTTGTGCAAGACAGCTGATGGTCAAACAGCCTTGACCGGTTGTGGCCCTACAGCCTTTGCAATCTTGTGCTATTACTACAAATGGCCTGCATCAGGTGTAGGTACTGTAACCCACCAGGGAACAGGTGAAAACATGGAGCTTGGCCATACATACGACTACGCTTCTATGCGTAATGACGACTACCGCTCCGGCTACACAGAGGCTGAGGCCAACGCCGTTGCCGTTCTGATGCGCGACCTTGGTTGGGCTAACCAGGTTGGTTACGGCACTGGCTCAACAAGTTTCTCCGAAACAGGCCAGCACATGGTCGATCACTTCCGTTTCAAGAGTGAAAGACCTGTTGACCACGGCGCATCATTGGCTGTGGTAAGATCAACATTGGGCAACGACACACAATGGAAAACATACATAAAGAACTGCCTTGATGCCGGCTATCCCATACCCTATGCATCAACAACGAATACATCCAATTCGGCCAGACACATCTACATTCTCGACGGTTACACCGACAATGACTATTATCACTTCAACTGGGGTTGGAGTGGCCAAGGCAATGGTTGGTTCACCCTTGACAACATGGTGCCCGATGATTATTCAAACTATTCAAACTCACACAAGGCATATTTTAACCTAATCCCCGACGCAACTACATACACTGTAACAGCGACGGTAAACGATTCAAACATGGGTACAGTTTCCATCAACGGTGGAACAGCGGGCAGCAGAGTAACTGCAGACCTTTTGCAAGGTGTTACAGCAACCCTTACCGCACAGCCTGCCGACGGCTATGCTCTCGCAAGCTGGACAAAGGGCGGTGTAATCGTCGGTACAAGAAACACACTACAGGTTCCTGTAGGCACATCAGGCAACGACTATGTTGCAAACTTTGACGAAGCAGCAAATGTAACCGTCATTCAGGACTACACCATCAATGCTACTAGCGGAACTACACTCACAACAGATAAAATTAAAGAGTGGGCTTTTAACGCAAACAACGACTATCCTGCAGCCTTGAAGCTCACATCTACAGCTGCGTCTATAAATGCAAACAATGGTGCCATTCAGTTGTTTTTGATGGAGAAGACAAGCGAAACATACACATTGTCTGTTCCCGATGATTATGAAATAACACAATATACAATTCGTTGTAAGGCACATTCTTCATACAATATAAAAGTAGCGGCAGAAGGACAGGAAATTACCCCAACGAATTCGTTTGCCGACTACAAATTTGTAAGAAGCAACACACTTGCAAGAACAACAAGCAACAGCGCGAGCTTCACTGTAACAGGAAGCACTGGCAGATACATGCAAGTTGAATCAATTACTGTTACTGTAGCAAAGGAAGGTGCAAATGTGCCTTCTACCCCAACAACCTACGCCGTTACAACGACTGCAAACCCTGCAGCGGGTGGTACTGCAAAGTTCGCAGTTGGCACTGGTAGCCAAAAGACACAGGGCGATGTTGAGAATGGAACTCAGATAACACTTTATGCCGTAGCCAACACCGGTTACAATTTTGTAAACTGGACTTTGGGTGGGAATGTGGTTAGCACCGATGCAACTTGCAATGTAAGCGTGGCACAAGCTTCAAGCTATGTCGCAAACTTTGAGGCAGAGGCACAGGAGCCTGGCGAACCAACCGACCCGCTTGCCGGTAAGTATTTCCGCTTGAAGGTTTACAACGACGGCCGTTATATGAATGTAAAGAACCATACAGAACATGCGCAAAAAGTTACAGCCGGTGGTGTAAATATTGCAGCAAAAGATGAAGACAGCAATGCACAAATCTTCTTCTTTGAGCAAAGCGGAAATGGTTATATGCTAAAAGACGGTGATGGTTACTACATCAAAGGTCTTGAATGGAGTGTCGATGCAAGTTCTACTACCATTGGTTCTGTTCTTCTTTTCGAAGAAACAGCAATTGAAGATGTTTACTACATTAAATGGAACAACACATATAAAGGTGATGAAAGATATTTCAAGGTAGGAGCAGACTCAAACGGTGCTGGTGACCACCCATACTGTGATGTAGCTGCAAATCAAAAAGAAACTGCCGCAGCAAAATGGGTTCTCGAGGAGGTTATCCCTTCTAACGAGAAAACTTTGAATGTAACATACTCAGGTGCTACTTGGAACAATGAAGCAAGCGGATGGTGGGTTTCTGTTGTTACAAACACCACTCCGGCCGTTACAGTAAGAACCACTGATGACACACCAAAGATTGGTTACAGCACCGTCAACTCTGTAAGATACCCTTACTTGCTCGATGGCAACACTTTCACAACCTCTGTTCCTGCAAATTGCAAGATTACCGGTTACAGACTGGGGTATCAGGCCCACAATTTGGTTTCAAAGAGTGTCACCTACACCAATGGCAAAGAGAGCACAGGAATAGTAACCATTACCCAGAGTGATGAACAAAACACCCTTACTGTTACAGGACTTGACAATAATGAGATTTCCTTTAGCGTAGAGGACCAATCATCACAGGCCGGTTTTATTATCAAATCGCTTGAAATCACATACATTGAGAACGAGTTCACCCCGTTGCCATTCAAGGCCGAGATTGAGAATTGGAGAAACGACAACCCCAACACTCACTTAGGTACAATAACCATTGGTGGAACAGCAATGAAGCTCACTCCTGAGCACCTCAATGCAAGCGAGCTTACAATGCCTGTTGTTGAGGGCATAACACTTGCATTCACACGCAAGTACCGTGGCTTTGAGTTCAACGGTTTCTACATTGGTTCAACTTCACTTGGCGAGAACCCGACACTCACAGCAGACAATGTTGCTGCTATCAACGAAACAACACCGCTTGTTGCAAAGTTCACAGCAACCGACGATGTGACTCTGTTCTACGATGATGACCAGTACTCTTACCGCATCCCTGCTATTGCAAAGACTGGTAACGGCATGCTTGTTGCAGTGAGCGACTACCGTCATAACCTTGACGACATTGGCCGTGACAATCACGGAACAGGTACAAAGCGTATTGACCTTGTAATGCGTACTAGTACCGACAACGGCGCTACCTGGAGCGAGACAAAGACCATTGCAGCCGGTGACAACAGCAAAGAAGGCAGTTACTTGCGTGCATTCGGTGATGCAGCCATTGCTGCCGTTGGACAGAACATCGTTGTTATGGCAGCAGCCGGTGATGTGGTTTACACTGCAGGAACAACAAGCAGCCCCAACAAGATGGCACGTATATATAGTAGCGACAACGGTGCTACCTGGGCCATTGAGGAGATGACAACAAAGATGTACTCACAGAGTACCAGTCTCATCCCAAGCGGTGGTTCGGCATTCTTCGGTAGCGGTAAATTGGCTGTTGACCCCGACTTCAACGGCACAGGCAATGCGCGCATATATGGTGCTTTGCTTGTAAGAATCGGTACAGATGGCTACAACAACTTTGGTGTATTCAGCGATGATCTTGGTGCTACCTGGAAAATTCTTGGTGGTGACAACACAAACCCGGTAGCAAAAGGCGACGAACCAAAGGTTGAGATTTTGCCTAACGGACAGATTCTCCTGAGCGCACGCCGTGGTGGTGGCCGTGTGTTCCGCGTATTCACATACGGCGATGACAAAGCCAATGGCGCAGGTTCTTGGGGCGATGCAGCTGTCAACGGTTGCGACAACGGCGGCAGCAACGCCACAAACGGCGAAATCATCTGTTTGGATGCAAAGCGCCCCAACGGCAAGCCTACAAAGATTCTGTTGCAGTCACAGCCACAGGGCGGTAGCGGACAGTATGACCGCAAGGATGTGACCATCTGGTACAAGGAGGTAAGTGCCGACGAGACATATACATCTTCTTCAATTGCAAGCGGCTGGACAATGGGCAAGCAGGTGAGCACAGTGCAGAGTTCATACAGCGCAATGGCACTGCAGGCAAACGGCGAAATAGCACTCTTCTTTGAGGAAGCTCCTTGCTACGGCAACGACTACACAAAGGGTTACTCAATGGTATATGTTCCTTTGACAATTGAGGAGATCACAGGAGAGAAGTTCCTTAACCCCAATGCTGTTGTTGAGACAGTGACAGTTGATGTTACACTCACCGATGCACAGGGCAACACATACACTCACCAGTTCGACTACCTGCCGGGCGATGCTGCAGCAATCGATGCAGCCTTGATGACAGCCTACCCATTCATCACCGAACTGGGCGAGGGTAACTTGCAGGGCAGTGACACATATTACACATACACCAACACCGTTACATTGCCATTCAAGGTAAGTAATGCGGAGAACACTTATTGGCATAATATCTACTGGCCTGCATACTTGAACCCCGGTTTTTATCCTATTTACATGAGAGCCGCAACAAAGGAGGCTACTCTTGTATCAAAAGTATATGAAGGCTATAATTACGGCGAAAGCCAATACAACACACTTGCCCATGCCGACAATCTCAGTTGGGCTATTTACAGCGCTAACAACACCTTGACATTCAAGTTCAAGAACAAGTTGACAGACAAGTTTATGGCAGTCAATGGCGTTGTAAGCAGTGGAGATGCCGACAATGTCATTTACACTGAAGAAACAAATGCTACTGTATTTACCCTAACAAAAGATACAGGTACCCGCCAAGGTGACTATGCCATAAAATCTATTTATAATGGCACTACCGGTTATGTATGTAACACATCTGTAAGCCGTTCAAACGCAACAAACTACACAGGTACAAATCACGAGGGTGCTTGGGTTAAGTTCGTTGAAGCTCCCGACTACCAGGCTATTATTAATGCTTTGACAGAAAATGTTGCCAAGTTTGGTGCAGGTGATGGCAATTACACCGACAATGACGACATCAATGCAATCAAGGCTATTATAAATGACATTGCAACAACACCACTCAACACCCTTAACACACACACCGAAACTGTGCAGACTGTTAAGGAGAGCTACCGCGAGGTTGTGTTGACTGTAAATGATGACGAAACAGAAACTGTTCCCGGTAGTGTGTCAATTACAGTAAATGGCAGTGCTGCCGAGACTATTAACAACAAGTTTGTACCAGCTAATGCAACGGTTTCAATTCTTGCGACAGCCAACCCAGGTTATCGTTTTGTCAACTGGACAAGACCTGCTGCACAGGCAAGCGCAGCTGCAAGAACAGCCGAGGCAAGAAACAGCGACGTTGTAAGCACCGATAACCCATACACCGTTACTGTGAGCGAGGCATTGAGCCTTGAGGCAAACTTTGAGAAGAAAGTTATCAATGTTACATTGACCGACAATACAAACTCAAACAACCAAAATCCTTATGTCTTTGAATTTGTGTTGGATGATTTGGAAGGCGAAGTAACAACGGCTGCCATTGCCAACAAGTTGATGGAGAAATACCTGGTTATCAAATCTCTTGGTGAAGGTAATAGTGCTACGTTGACAGACAATGGTACATCATACACCTACACAAACACTGTGAAATTGCCGTTCGAGGTAGCCAATGGCAAAGAGGATGACGCTGTAATATGGTACAACATCTATTACCCTGCAAACTTGGATAACAAGCCTAATTACTTGTCGGCAAGCACAAACGAAACTACACTGGTAGAAAAAATAAACGATGACACCTTTGCCTACGGTGATAACCCCACATACAACACTGAAAGTGGCAACAACCCCATCAGTTGGGCAATATACAGTGTTGATAAATCATTGACATTTACACTAAAGAACAAAGTTACAGGCAAATACATCAAGGTGACAGGCGTTGCCACAGATAGTGACAATAACGGCAAGGTGCAGAATGCTGTATTTGCAGACGAAACCAATGCTACAGCATTTACATTTGCCAGAAAGACCGAAAGTTTCATTGACTACTTTGCCTTTGAAGCAGAGATTGATGGCACAACAGGTTATCTATGCTCTACCGCTTCGTCATACGGTTGGGCTACCCACTACAACAGCAAGGACCACCGTGGAGGTTGGGCAAGAATTGAGGACCCTGCTTATTATACAGAATATTTCGACCTTAGCATGGGACTTTATATGTGGTTCCGTGAAGGTAATGGTTTCTGTACTGTTACAAGTGAGATTCAGGCCATTGAAGATGCTTTGGCAAACTATGAGACCATCACTTTGAACACATTCCGTCAGTACGGAATAACTATAGCTAGAGCCGATTCTCTTTGGCCAACACTCAACATTACCATCAACCCCGAGATTGGCGGTTTCACTGCTATCAACGGCGAGGAGGGTGTAACAACCAAACGTGCACCGGCAGATTACAAGCTCCCAATTGCCGCCGTACCTGCCGAGGGTTACCACTTTGTAAACTGGACAAAGGGTACTGATGAGTTGAGCCCCGACGCTGAGCATACTGTAACCATAAGCGGAGTAAAGGGTGATGTTACTGAACTCACCGCAAACTTTGCAATCAACATCTACAACATCAATGTAACAGCCGGCGAGGGCGGTAGCGCAAGCGCAAGCGCAGCAACTGCAGAGCATGGTAGCGAGGTAACACTCACAGCCGAGGCAAATGACGGTTATAAATTTGATGGTTGGTACAATGGCGAGGAGTTGGTGAGCGCTGAAACAAACTATACCTTCACTGTTACAAGCGACATCAACTACACTGCGCGCTTCAGTGAGGCTCCTACAGGCACTGTTGCAATACACATTACCGTTGCATCGACCGACGGCACAACTGTAACTAACGCTGTAGGCGGTAATGTAAAGGCTATTATCGATGGTATTGGTCAGGAGTGGGCAACTGATGCCGATTTCGTTGTAGGTGCCGATGTTGAACTTGTTGCATCATCCGACTACGACCAGAAGGCCTACCTATTCGATGGTTGGTACAAGAACGATGAACTTGTGAGCAAAGATCTTGCTATCACAGTAAAGGCAACCGAAACTGCAACATACCAGGCACGTTTCTTCCGTGGTTGTGTTGTAATAGGTGAACCCAAAAGCAATAGTTCAGGATATGTTACTAAAATCACCCTCTCCGATGGAACATCTTTGGGCTATGATGCAGGTAACAGAGCTGTTGTGAAAGAGGGAACCGAGGTTATGATAAACACTTGGATAAGATATGGCTACGAAACAACTTGGAAAGATGAAAATGGCAACATAGTGGGCAATGAGCAAAATCTTGTCATCACCATTGAGAAGGATGTAACCTACACTGCCACCTTTGAGCCTGCATCATACGACCTCACCGTTCGTGCGAACGACGATAGCTACGGTACAGTTTCGGCAACATCCGGCACTTCTACAGGTACAGCCATAAAGGTTGGCCATAATATGGAGGCAACCATCACAGCAACAGCAAACCCCGGTTACTACTTTGTAAACTGGACAAAGGGTACAGATGTTGTCAGCAGCGAGAACCCATACACTATCCCCGGTATTGCCGATGTGGAGAATATGGAGGATGCCGAGTATATTGCAAACTTCCTCCCTGTTGAGGATGCCACAGCCGGTGTTTACTACCGCATTGGTTATGACGGTTTCGCAGCTGCTGCAGCAGCCGGCGCGGCAAGGGCTGTGGGAGAGACGCTGACATATACAATCAGCCCAAGCACTGGAACACCAAATAGTAAAGGAGATTTCAGCAGCTATTGGGTATCCACCGACTATCCACAATTGAGAATGGATTCAAAAGCCAATTCAGGAGATGATCATAAAAGAATCAACACAATGAGTGATGGAACCAAGCATTCTTTAGTAGATGGTACGGGTTCTGGTGTTGTATTTACAGTATCTGCGCCGGATGGTTATGTGATAACAGGTTATAGTATCAGTGGAGTTGCTTATGGAGATATCACCCTTAATGGCTCTCCTATTTCTCATAATAAGAGTGTATCATTAAGTGACAGCAATTTAGAAGTTTCTAGTTTTAGTTTCACTATCGTAGGAGGCATGAATGGCACTTATAAAAAAGGTATTGACATTCAAAACTTCACCGTAACAATCCAGCAGGTTGGAGGTGATGGTGAAGGCGGCGGTGAAACTCCAGAGCCCGAGACTCCAGCTAACAGATACTATATGCAGAGCGTGGCCAGTGGCGTAACTAGCAAAGCAAACGCATTGCTTATGACACAGGAGACCGGTGCAACATCAATCTTCTACTATGCCGACAGCAAGTTGCTCTCATACGACAAGGGTACATACATAAAAGAGGATGGCGGAGCACGCGGTTTGCAGGAGGTTGGTGCAAGTGGCACTGTCACAATAACAACCACAGGCGAGACATCGACAATTGCAGCGCCAAGCTATATGCACGCAAACAGTGTTATATCCGGAACCAATACCACATACTTTATTGACCACTGTGGTAGCAACCCCGCAGACCACGCTACGAGCCACAACTTTGTCCTTGAGGAGGTTGAGACATTGCCGGTAACAATAAGTTCGGCATTGCACGCTACATTCTACGCGCCTGTTGCAGTTGAAATCCCCGAGGGCGTGAAGGCATATGTTCTCAAGGCTGAGGACATCCCGGGCATTGAGACATACGCTTGGATGACAAGCCTGAAGAATGGTATTATCCCGGCAAACACAGGTGTAATCATCAAGGGTGCTGAGGGTACATACTACTTCGACATTGTTGAGAACAACGACGCTGCAAGAGCCGAGGCTGTTGGCAATGTGCTTAGCGGTACTGTTGCAAAGACCAAGATAACTGAGGATGCATATATCCTTGCAAACAGAGAGGGCAAGGTTGGTCTCTACCCTGTTGCAAAGAACTCTTATCTTGACAACAACACAAATGCTACAACTGTCCGCTTCACCAACAACAGCCACAAGGCATACTTGCCGGTAACCGATGATTGGTTCGGTGAACAGTTGAAGAAAGGCACTGGTTTCCGCTTTGTCTATGACGATGAGGAAACAACCGGAATTGACGAGTTTGAGACAGAGCTTGAGGATACAATCTACGACCTACAGGGTCGCAAGCTTAGCGAGATTACCGAGCCCGGCATCTACATTGTAAATGGTAAAAAGGTTTGGATAAAGTAAAAATATAGAGATACTTCACTGCGTTCAGCATGACAATTACGCGATATTTGTCACCCTGACCATACATTAATGAAAATATCAAAAGATGTTCTCGATGAGCGTAGCGAACTAACCCAAGCGAAGGGTCTCAAAAACCAAGAAGAAAAAATATCACTACTATGAAACGATATATTAAACCGGCAATCGAATTTATTGAAGTCGAGACTGCGCCAATACTCAAAGCGTCCATCTACATGGGAGGTAATGGAGAAACTGTAAATCCCGATGAAGATGAAGATATCCAGCTCTCAGGCGGACACCGCGGTGACTGGGAGAACATCTGGGGGAACATGTAATATTCCGCCACACTCTAATATTGACGTTGCAGGCCCTCAAAGGCTTGCAACGTCGTTTTTGTACACGACTTTTATTATTTTAGACAAAAGAACAGAAGAGACTTTCTGCTATCAGATAAGCGCGTCGCACAGTTTCACTTGCGACAAAGAAGAAATTACCTCTGCAGTAATGGGAAAACGAGTTTTCACCTTACTGCAGAGGTAATTTCTTTTAAGTTGGAAAATTTCCAACGCTATATCTAATAGCAGAAAGAATCGAATCATCCATCATGGGAAACGAAAACCGCGCCCTTATGTACTTATGTTCTTCTGTCTTTAAATTAATAAAATCAGCTACGAGGGATGTTCACTCATCCACCGTATTATAGTATAGACGCTATATTCTTGCTAAAAATTTTCGACGATTCTTTCACATTTCACAAAAAATCTCCTATATTTGTAAAATGATTGTTGTATTATGACAGAGAAGGACAGGACAATTATTGCAGATTTTGAGAACAAGCTCCACAGGCTCGTGCATGAGTTCAGGCATAAAGAGGAACTGAACAACGAACTTGCACGCAAGATTGAGGAGAAGGAAAACCTGCTCAAGGAACTGCAACTGCGCTGTACTGCACTCGAAAAGAACTACAACGACTTGAAACAGGCAAGGGTAATATCACTTGGAAGTTCCGGCATTGAGGAGACCAAGGAGAGGATATCCAAGCTGGTGCGTGAAATCGACCGATGCATCGAGTCGCTAAAGAAATGATATTATCCTAAGGGAGACTTTGCATATGGAAGATAGAGATTTGGGAATAAACCTTATAATAGACGGTACATCGTACCCGCTTACCATAAAGGCAAGCGAGGAGCCTTATTACAGACAGGCTGCCAAAATGGTGAACGAAACGCTGTCGATATATAAAGAGCCGTTCAAAGGAGAAGGAGGAGTCAGGGTAATGACCATGGCAGCTCTGGACATAGCATACACCGCGATAAAGGATGGGAACACATCCACATCGGCCGAGGTTATGCACAAGATAAACGAACTCAGCCGCCTTGTAAGCACAGCGCTCAAGGAGAAATAACAGGACCCTGCTTTATTGCAGTTTCACGCATTGCCGTATTTTCAAGACCAGCACAAATGGTGCCGGCCATGATACTGCGATGCGTTTTATTATATATAAATTTATAACTAATTATGGTAACCACAAATTTATTCATCGGATTGGCTGTAGGATTGGTCATAGGCATCGTCGTACAGTTTCTGATTAACAAGTTCGGCCTTAAGGCAAAACGCCAGAGCATCATTGACGATGCACACAAGGAGGCCGAGGTGATAAAAAAGAACAAGTTGCTCGAAGTAAAGGAGAAGTTCCTCAACAAGAAGGCTGAACTTGAAAAGGAAATCTCACAGCGCAGCAACAAGATTCAGCAGGCTGAGCACAACCTCAAACAACGTGAGGTACAGTTCAACCAGCGCAACGAAGACCTGCAACGCCGCAAGAATGAGTTGGACAACTTCAAAGAGAACCTTGAGGCACAGAAGGGAGTGCTTGAGCGCAGACAGGAAGAACTTGATAAGCTCCACGCACAGGAGCGCGAGAAGTTAGAGACAATCAGCGGCCTGTCGGCCGAGGAGGCAAAGGAGCGTCTTGTCGAGTCACTGAAGGAGGAGGCCAAGAGCGAGGCTGCGTCTTACATCAACGACATCATCGATGATGCCAAGATGACAGCGAACAAGGAGGCAAAGAAGATTGTGATACAGACAATACAGCGTGTTGCCACCGAAACCGCCATCGAGAACTCTGTAACGGTATTCCACATAGAGAACGACGAGATGAAGGGCCGCATCATCGGCCGCGAAGGACGCAACATCCGCGCACTCGAGGCTGCTACCGGCGTTGAAATTGTCGTTGACGACACACCCGAAGCAATTGTTCTCAGCGCATTCGACCCTGTACGCCGCGAAATAGCACGCCTTGCGCTGCACCAGCTCGTTGCCGACGGACGCATACACCCGGCACGCATCGAGGAGGTTGTGGCAAAAGTGAAGAAGCAGATAGAAGAGGAGATTATAGAGACCGGTAAGCGCACTACCATCGACCTTGGAATCCATGGTATGCACCCCGAACTCATCCGCATAATAGGTAAGATGAAGTACCGTTCTTCATACGGCCAGAACCTGCTGCAGCACGCACGTGAGACAGCAAACCTCTGCGCCATCATGGCTGCCGAGCTTGGACTTAACCCCAAGAAAGCAAAACGTGCCGGACTGTTGCACGACATAGGTAAGGTGCCCGATGAGGAGACCGAACTGCCGCACGCAGAGTATGGTATGAAGATTGCCGAGAAGTTCAAGGAGAAACCCGACATATGCAATGCCATCGGCGCACACCACGACGAGGTTGAGATGACAAGCCTCATCGCTCCTATCGTACAGGTTTGTGACGCAATCTCAGGTGCACGTCCCGGCGCACGCCGCGAAATCGTAGAGGCATACATCAAGCGACTCCACGACCTCGAACAGCTTGCAATGTCATACCCCGGCGTAACAAAGACATACGCAATACAGGCAGGTCGCGAGTTGCGCGTAATCGTGGGTGCCGACAAGATTGACGACAAGCAGACAGAGTTGCTGTCGGGCGAGATTGCCAAGAAGATTCAGGATGAGATGACCTACCCCGGCCAGGTGAAGATTACCGTCATCCGCGAGACACGTGCAGTAAACTACGCACGATAATTCCAACACATAACAACAAGTGCGGTATATGAAAATATATCGCACTTTTTTAATGCTACAAAATGGACAAGCCACATCTTTCAGCAGAACTGATAAACCATGTAGAAGGCGAAATATTGCCACGATATGAAGCCTTTGACAAGGCACACGACTGCCGGCATGCCTTTACTGTAATGTCGAACAGTCTAAGGCTGGCACAGCAATACGACGTTGATATGCAGATGGTATATACCATTGCCGCCTACCACGACCTGGGACTGGAGAGGGGGCGCGAAAAGCATCATACCGAATCGGCACGCATTGTACGCGAGGATGAGAGGCTGAAACAGTTCTTCACCGCAGAGCAGATAGAGATAATGGCCGATGCTGTTGAAGACCACCGCGCATCGAACAAGATGCCGCCACGCACCATATATGGCAAAATCGTTGCAGAAGCAGACCGCATCATCGAATCCACCACCATTATGAGACGCACAATACAGTATGGACTCTCGCACTACCCTACGCTAACGGGAGCAGAGCACATTGAACGTGCCGTACAGCACATAAAGGAGAAATATGGCCGTGGAGGGTACCTGAAGTTGTGGATTCCCGAGTCGGACAATGCAGAGAATCTGCAACAATTCCGCACACTTATTGATGATACCAAGGGACTGCGGAGCAGGTTGGAAGAGATATATAAAGAGGTAACAGCAAGCATAATATAATGCCTCCAATAATACTGTCCCTATTAATGAGCCTTAGATTTGTTTGCATTTGCGGCGTAATATCATGCAATAAAAAATACTGTCCCTCTTAACGAAGAGGGACGAGCGAAGCGGAGGGAGTTTGACAAAAAACTGCATAGCCAACCACCAACAAATATGATTAACTCCCACCCCCTACGGGTACTCCCTCTTCACAAAGAGGGAGAGTTGTTTACATAAATAAAAAGCAATAATAATACTGTCCCTCTTAACGAAGAGGGGCGAGAGGCAAAGCCTGGGAGGGAGTTTGATAAACAACTGCCATACCCAACCCAACTACCAACAAATATGATTAACTCCTACCCCCTGCGGGTACTCCCTCTTCACAAAGAGGGAGAGTTGTTTACATAAATAAAAAGCAATGAAAATACTGTCCCTCTTAATGAAAAGGGACGAGCGAAGCGGAGGGAGTTTAACAAACAACAGCATAGCAACTACCAACAAATATGATTAACTCCTACCCCCTACGGGTACTCCCTCTTCACTAAGAGGGAGAGTTTTTTACATAAATAAAAAGCAATAATAATACTGTCCCTCTTAGCGAAGAGGGAGAGTTTTTTACCATAATAAAAAGCAATGAAAAATACTGTCCCTCTTAATGAAGAGGAACGAGCAAAGCGGAGGGAGTTTGATAAAAAACTGCATAGCAAACCAACAAAAAAAAAAAACACTGTCCCTCTTAATGAAGAGGGACGAGCGAAGCGGAGGGAGTTTAACAAACAACTGCATAGCATAGCTAACCACCGACAAATATGATTAACTCCTACCCCCTGCGGGTACTCCCTCTTCACTAAGAGGGAGAGTTATTTACCATAATAAAAAGCAATGAAAAATACTGTCCCTCTTAATGAAGAGGGACGAGCGAAGCGGAGGGAGTTTAACAAACAACTGCATAGCATAGCTAACCACCAATAAATATGATTAACTCCCACCCCCTACGGGTACTCTAAGAGGGAGAGTTGTTTACCATAATAAAAGTTCCAAGCTGCAAGCCAAGAGAGACAATAAAAGCGCATCGATGATGCGCTTTTATTTTTTGTGGAGCTAGAGGGAGTCGAACCCTCGTCCAAACAGGGAAACCATATGCTTTCTACACGCTTAGTCATCGGTAAGGTTTTCGAGCACAAGCAAGACCGCGACCACCGACTTATGCCTTATCCTCTAAAATGTCGCCATTGCATCGAGGCCTGCAACGGTTAGTCCCGATTTGCCTGCACCACCGTATCGGATTGCTTCGGAACAACAGCGTCCGGGCGATGTCTTGTCCCTGCACCTTGTGCTGGGATTAAGCTAATCTACTGTACTTCGATTAAGCAGCAAGAGCGTAGTTGTTATTGCCAGATAATTCTTTGCGGGCTCAGATTATAGTGCGAACCAACGAGGCACTGCGTGCTTACATACCTTTTCTACCCGCTGTCAAATCCAGATAGCCCCAGAATGTAATTTCATGGCAAAGATAATCCCATTTTTTCGTACGCGCAACAGCTTTCACTTTTTTTATGCTACGCACGCACTACGAATGCAAAATATCAAATTGTATTACAAAGCACTTGAATAAATGTATTACCTTTGCCGAAAATATCATATATGACACATGTGGAAATATGGCTTATGGCCTTGGCTCTGGCCATGGACTGCTTCGCGGTATCGGTGGCCAGCGGAATAATATTCAGAAAAACTGTATGGAGGCCAATGCTTGCCATTGTGTTCCTTTTCGGCTTCTTCCAGGCATTCAACACCCTGTTAGGATTCTGGGGTGCATCCCACATATACAATCTTATAAAGAGCATTGACCACTGGATTGCATTCGCGATTCTGGGATTCTTGGGCACGCGCATGATAATGGAATCATTCAAGGATGAAGAAGAAAAAAGTTTTAACCCCAGCAGCTACAAAGTCATCTTCACCCTTGCGATAGCAACAAGCATAGACGCGCTTGCAGTAGGAATTTCATATACTTGTATGGGATACGGTTCCACAGCAGAACTTGCATACCCCATCACCGCGATAGGCATAACCTCTTCACTGATGTCAGCCGTAGGGCTTTATACGGGCATGAAGTTCGGCAAAAGGTTCGCCGGAAAACTGCGCGCAGAGCTATGGGGGGGCATAATACTCATAATAATCGGCATAAAAATATTTGCCGAACACATTTGCGCGCACGGCATATGCTGACCAGCCATCTGAAAAGACTCTCCTTCGGGGCACTGTTTACCGTAATAACGCTCCTTGTTGCTGCCACATTCATAGAAAAATACTGCGGCACTCCGTTTGCCGTTGAGCACATATACCACTCACCGGCTTTCATCGCATTGTGGGCTGTTCTTGCACTGTCAGCAATGGCATACCTGTTGAAACGACATATAAGAATCATAAGTTCCACATTCCTGCTACACGTATCGCTGGCTGTCATACTTGTTGGAGCTGTAGTAAGTTTCTTGACTTCGGAACGTGGAAAGATATACATTTCGCCTGGCGGCGTTCCTGCATCAATGTATGAAATGCAGGACGGGAAACTGGGCAAGCTCCCCTTCCGCATAGAGCTGAAAGAGTTCATCACAGAGCATCGCAACGGCGCGGCAGACGACTACATTGCCACAGTCGTTGTCGGCGGAACAGAGAGAGAGACAATATCCATGAACAGGCCGCTTTACAGACAGGGATACTTAATATATATTGACGGATACTCGCAGGAGAGCGTTTCGTTGCTTGTCGGCTACGACCCATGGGGCACCGGCATTACATACGGCGGATACATCATGCTTGTGGCGTCCCTCATTTACCTTTTCCTTGACAAGCGTTCTCTGCTCCGGGCGGCGGCAAATAAGCTGAAGGGCAAAGAACATGAGAGCGGCAGAAAACATCCAATCGAGATTCCAATAACAGTTGCAGCAGCCATTCTCTTTGCCGTGCTCAGCATCATGGGCACATTGCGTTGGATTGAGACATCGCATTTTCCGGCATCGGACGGACACGGAACCACGCTGTTGCTTGCATGGTGTGCCCTTCTGACAGGTTTCGTCGTGCGCAAACGGACAAAGCTCCTTATGTACCCGGCATTCACCGTCGCCGCAATCGCAACGTTCGCTGCGGCTATCACAACAGGAGGTTCAGGGGAGGCAGCCCCCGTATTGCGGACACCGCTGCTTGCATTACATGTCACGACAATAATTGTTGCCTATGCCATCATAGGCTGCACCGCTATAGTATCAGCCATAGGAATATGGCATATGGCGCGCGACAACCGTACAAAATGCGAAAGACTTGCCGACGTGGGACATATAATGCTCTACCCTGCACTGTCGTTGCTCCTCACTGGCGTGTTCATAGGTGCCGTGTGGGCAAACCTCTCATGGGGACGCTATTGGGGGTGGGACCCCAAGGAGGTGTGGGCACTGGTCACCATACTCACATGCTCGATACCCATGCACAGGCGTTCGTTGCCGGCAATTTCAAAGCCGCTCAATTTTCACATATTCTGCATTGTCACATTCATAGTCATGCTGTTCACCTATCTTGGAACAAACTGGCTATTCGGCGGAATGCACAGTTACCTTTAGAGACATCAATAGCAAAGTCTCGACCACACCTGTGCAATAAAATTCTACAATATGTTGAAAAAAAGCACACTTGTACATTTTTTAACAGCAGACATTGTTTGTTTTGACCAAAATATGCCTATTTTTACGCAAAATTCAATAACAAACAATAAAATACCATGAACAACATATACCTGAAGAAAATTCCCTTGAAAGGGTTCGCCACCACGCAGTCATCGTTGCAGCAGTTCGTGCAGCACGTATATCAGATGCAGCATACGTCAATATTCTATTGCCTGCAGGGCGAGGCTCTGTTCACCATTGACGGACACAAATACCGTTTCACACAGGGACAGATAATAATATGCCCAATGGGCTCCAACATACTTCTTCTCGACATCACAAGCGACTTTTCGGCACGCCTGTTAGGCCTGTCCAAGCATATATGGCTGGCCGCACGCAGTTCGATAACCCCTGAGACAATACACAACATTGAACGCAGGACACACCAGGGCGGAAACAGCGACCTTGAAAATGCATTCCTTGACAACATTTTCAGGCAGATAGATGTCCTTGAGGCCGAGGCTAACAACGACAAGAACCTTGAGTTCTGCAGGCAAAACATAATACTCACCGTAAACGCCATGCTGCTCTACATACAGCGCATAAGCAAGGACAACAACGCACCTGGCAAGGAATATATAAGCGAAAGCAAGGACAAACTGTTCTACGAATTCCGCGTACTGCTTACAAAGAAGTTCCGCGAAGAGCGTTCGGTGCAGTACTATGCCGACAGCCTGGAAATCTCCACACGCAACCTGAACGCCATATGTCAGAGGACCAGCGGACAGAATGCCAAAGAGATTATAGACCATTACACTATAATTGAACTGCAGGTCGCACTGATGTACACGCACAAGAGTTTTCAGGACCTTGTAGGTGAGTTTCACTTCCCCGACCAAAGCTACCTGAACAGATACTTCAAAAGGCACACAGGATACTCCCTGTCGGAATTCCGCAGCAAGGGAGTGATGGTTGATTAAAGGTGAAAACGGAAAGCGGAAAGGTGAAAAGTGAAAAGTGAAAAGTGAAAACCGTAGGCTTTACAAAACTATACGTGTAGAATATGCTACATTGATATAAAAAGGGAATGACGAGCCTGCTCGTCATTCCCTTTTTATGTTTAACCACACCTAGTGTGGTTGCATTCCTTGTGAAACATCAAAGCAACCTTTCCATTTTCACCTTTCCGTTTTCACCTTCCAGAATTCCGTTGGCATTAGGCATCGCCTTTAAAGCCCGTACCGCTCACATACTGCTCGGGCAGATGAATCTTTCCGTACTGACTTTCGAACTTGACGATATTCTCCTGCAGGGCATACATGAAACGTTTCGCATGCTCGGGAGTCATTATGATACGTGACTTCACCCTCGCCTTGGGCATATTGGGCAACATGCAGATAAAATCCATAACGAACTCAGCCGTAGAATGGGCTATTACAGCGAGATTGGCATACTTGCCGTTCGCCACCTCATCATTTATCTCTATCTGCAACTGACTGTCTGTTGTTCCGTTCATATGAAAACTTTTTAAAAACTGTTCAAATAATATCAGATGCCTTCTGATTCAAATGAAACCATGTTGACATCAAAGACAAGCACGGAGCCTCCGGGAATACCGTTGAAATCGGAGTAACCGTAGCCGAGAGTTGCAGGTATATATATACGCCAAAAGTCGCCAGAGACCATGTGCTGCAATGCTGTAGAGAAACCGGTAACAGTTCCCGACAAAATCATTGTCACAGGAACATCGAAATCCGGCTCTAATTCACCTTCGTAAGAACTGTCAAAAAGAAACCCTGCCGGGTTCTTTGATGTAGGCATCAGACGGCCCTGATAATTTATAGTCACAGAGTCAGTATATAGCGGACTCTTGGTGCCTGTACCCTCTTCGAGCACGTGGCAATATACATAAGCTTCATTACTCCATTCCTTGGATGGGTCAAGACCGTCGGCAAGGAAAACTTTCCACTCGCCACCTGTAGCGGCACGCGCAACGGTTGCTATAGAATCGATGTATTCGACATTCCGTTTTTCCCAATTGTCGAATTCGCCCACTTCGCTGCTCTCCTCACATGATGTAAGAGAGAACAGCGGAGCAAGCAGCAGGAACAATATATATTTGAACTTCTTCATAAATCAAGACAATTTCTTGAGGAGTGACGTGATGCTCACGTTATCCTGTATAATATTACGGAGGTCGCTTATCGCAACACGACGCTGCTCCATGGTGTCACGCTCGCGGAGAGTTACCATGCCATCCTCGAGAGTCTGGTGGTCAATAGTGACACAGTAAGGAGTACCTATCGCATCCATACGGCGATAGCGCTTGCCGATAGAGTCCTTCTCCTCGTAATAACAGTTGAAGTTGAACTTGAGTTCATTCATTATCTCGCGTGCCTTTTCGGGCAGACCGTCTTTCTTTACAAGAGGAAGAACCGCAAGCTTCACAGGAGCAAGAGCCGCCGGGAGACGCAGAACCACGCGTGTCTCGCCGTTCTCGAGTTTCTCCTCGCAGTACGATGCGCACATGATGCTGAGGAACATACGGTCAACACCGATAGAGGTCTCGATGACATACGGAGTGTAGCTCTCGTTTGTTTCGGGGTCGAAGTACTTGATGTTCTTGCCCGAGAACTTCTCGTGCTGGCCAAGGTCGAAGTTTGTGCGTGAGTGGATACCCTCTACCTCCTTAAAGCCGAAAGGCATACGGAACTCGATGTCGGTAGCCGCATTGGCGTAGTGAGCCAGTTTCTCATGGTCGTGATAACGGTAAGCGTCGTCACCGAAGCCGAGAGCCTTGTGCCATGCAAGACGTGTCTCCTTCCACTTGTTGAACCACTCGAGCTCGCTGCCGGGGCGTACGAAGAACTGCATCTCCATCTGCTCGAACTCGCGCATGCGGAAGATGAACTGACGTGCGACAATCTCGTTACGGAATGCCTTACCGATCTGCGCAATACCGAAGGGAACACGCATGCGGCCGGTCTTCTGTACATTCAGGTAGTTCACAAAGATACCCTGTGCAGTCTCGGGACGGAGATATATCTTCATTGCACCGTCTGCAGTAGAGCCCATGTCGGTAGAGAACATGAGGTTGAACTGGCGTACCTCGGTCCAGTTGCGTGTACCAGAGATGGGGCAAACAATCTCCTCGTCTATGATTATCTGACGGAGTTCATCGAGGTCCATAGCGTTAAGAGCCTTGGCAAAACGCTCCTGAAGAGCATCGCGCTTAGCCTTCTCGGCAAGAACCTTGGGGTTGGTTTCCATGAAGAGTTCGCGGTTGAACGATTCGCCGAAACGCTTCGCAGCCTTCGCAGCCTCCTTCTCCATCTTCTCCTCATATTTTGCTATCTGCTCCTCTATGAGCACATCGGCACGATAACGCTTCTTTGAGTCACGGTTGTCGATGAGAGGATCATTGAACGCATCGACGTGACCCGAAGCCTTCCATATTGTGGGGTGCATGAAGATTGCCGAATCGATACCTACGATATTGTCGTTCAGCAGTACCATGCTCTGCCACCAATATGTCTTTATGTTGTTCTTGAGTTCCACACCCATCTGACCATAGTCATAGACAGCACCGAGACCGTCATAAATGTCACTTGAGGGGAACACGAAACCATACTCCTTGCAATGTGCAACTACTTTCTTGAAAACATCTTCCTGAGCCATTTCTCTATAATATTATATTGTTTATACTTTTATTTACAATAAAGTGCAAAGTAAAGCATTTTTTCGCAAAAAACATCGCTGCGGAGCAGGTATAATTGCAAAAGAGCCTTAAAAACATTACAACCGCACATTGACGCACACTATTATGTTCAAAGCATTGCCATAAATTTCATTATTAGCCGTTTTTTGATTATATTTGCCGATAATCGTGAACATAAGTCATTCACACATATGGACAACAACGGATTTGACGACAAGATTGAGGAGATGAACGCTCCCGGAGAGGACCGGATGCAGGAGGGCGCGGTTGCCGACGAACAGGGCGAGTACCGTCACGACAGTAACGACCCCATCACGCACAAACTCACGGGAATGTACCAGAACTGGTTCCTGGATTACGCCTCGTACGTAATTCTGGAACGTGCCGTTCCGCACATGTACGATGGCCTTAAGCCTGTACAGCGACGCATCCTGCACGCCATGCGCGAACTCGATGACGGACGCTACAACAAGGTTGCGAACGTTGTGGGACACACCATGCAGTACCACCCCCACGGCGACGCCTCTATTGCCGGCGCGCTGGTGCAGATGGGACAGAAGGATTTCCTCATCGACTGCCAGGGAAACTGGGGTAACATACTCACGGGAGACTCGGCCGCAGCACCACGATATATCGAGGCGCGCCTGTCGCACTTTGCACATGACGTAGTCTTCAACCCTAAGACAACCGAGTGGAAACTATCGTACGACGGACGCAACAAGGAGCCTATAACATTGCCCGTCAAGTTCCCGTTGCTGCTCGTTCACGGAGTGGAGGGCATTGCCGTAGGACTTTCGTCAAAGATTCTTCCGCACAACTTCAATGAGGTGTGCGACGCTGCCGTATCGTACCTGAAGAACGAACCGTTCCAGCTTTACCCTGACTTTCAGACAGGAGGCTGCATGGACGTTTCGCGCTACCACGACGGTGACCGCACAGGAAGGGTACGCATACGCGCCAAGATCACGAAGTCCGACGACAACAAGACACTGACCATAACGGAAATACCGTTCGGAAAGACAACTCCGATAATAATAGAATCCATTCTTAAAGCCGTTGACAACGGAAAGATAAAGATACGCAAGGTCGATGACAACACGTCGGACAAGGTGGAGATTCTGCTGCAGCTTGCACCCGGCGTGTCGAGCGACAAGACCATAGACGCGCTCTACGCCTTCACGGACTGCGAGATAAGCATCACACCATGCTGTTGCGTCATAGACAACCACACACCGGTATTCCTTACCGTGAGCGAACTATTGCGGCGCGCGGTTGACAGCACAAAGGAACTGTTGCGCCTTGAGCTGCAGATACGCAAGGGAGAACTCCTTGAACAGCTGCACTTCGCGTCACTGGAGAGCATCTTCATTGAGGAGCGCATATACAAGGACAAGGAGTTTGAGCAAGCGCCCGACATGGATAGCGCGCTCGCGCATATCGACAGCCGACTGGAGCCTTACAAGAAGGATTTCATACGTGAAATAACACGCGATGACCTGCTGCGCCTGATGGAGATAAAGATGGCACGCATACTGCGTTTCAACAAAGACAAGGCCGAAGAGCTCATAGCACGCCTGAAGAAGGAGATTGCCGAAATAGACAAGCAACTGGGACAGATGACGCAGGTGACCATAAAGTGGTTCACCATGCTCAAGGAGAAATACGGCGCACGCTACCCGCGCCTGACCGAGATACGCAACTTCGACACCATAGTAGCGGCAAAAGTCGTAGAGGCAAACCAGAAACTGTACATCAACCGCGCGGAGGGTTTTATAGGAACATCGCTGAAGAAGGACGAGTTCGTCACGAACTGCTCCGACATCGATGACATCATACTCTTCTACAAGGACGGAAAATACAAGGTTGTGAAGGTAAGCGAGAAGCTCTTCGTGGGAAAGAACATCATTCATGTCGATGTATTCAAGAAGAACGACAAGCGCACCATCTACAATGCAGTCTATCGTGACGGAAAGAACGGCATTTACTACATAAAACGTTTTGCCGCAACAGGAATGACACGTGACCGCGAGTACGACCTCACACAGGGCACACCGGGCTCGAAAGTGGTTTACTTCACATCGAACCCCAACGGCGAGGCTGAAGTGATAAAGGTGATGCTGAGACCCAATCCAAGGCTCAGGAATTCAATCATTGAGAAGGACTTCAGCACCATTGCCATAAAGGGACGACAGTCCATGGGCAATATACTCACAAAGAACGAGGTGTTGCGCATAAACCTGAAGAAACACGGAAGCTCCACTCTCGGCGGCCGTCAGGTATGGTTCGACCGCGACATACTGCGCATCAACTTCGACAACCATGGAGAATTCCTCGGCGAATTCCACAACGATGACAAGATACTTGCCATACGCAAGAACGGCGAGTTCGACGTTATGCCTGTTGACCTCAACAACCACTACGAAGATGACCTGATGGTCATTGAAAAGTTCGACCCTAACAAGGTATGGAGTGCAGCCCTCTACGATGCATCGCAGCAGGGATATCCCTACATAAAGAGATTCACCCTTGAGGCCAACGCACGCCGCCAGAACTGCCTTGGCGACAACAAGGACAACCAACTGATATGGTTCTCGGAGACTCCGTTCCCGCGCATCCAGGTAATGTTCGGCGGCAATGACAATTTCCGTGAACCGCTGGTGATTGAAGTGGATGAATTCATCGGCGTGAAGAGCTACAAGGCACGCGGCAAGCGGCTCACTACATTCGAAATTGACGAAATAATTGAGCTTGAACCTACAAAGTTCCCGCCACCGCCGGAGATAACCGAAGAACCGGAGATAGGCAACAACGATGAGGAAGAGCCGGAACAGCTTTCACTTTTCAACGTTGAATAGCAAAACTGCCGGCAGTTTTGCTATCGGCGAGTTTTGCAGCCATCGGTCGCGTGAAGCATAGACAAAGTTTATGCCACGCGGGTGGCGGAAAGCAAAACAAGCCAATGGCAATACATATAATTGAATGCTATCGGCGAGTTTTGCAGCCATCGGTCGCGTGAAGCATGGACAAAGTTTATGCCACGCGGGTGGCGAAAAGCAAAACAAGCCAATGGCAATACATATAATTTAATGCTATCGGCGAGTTTTGCAGCTATCGGTCGCGTGAAGCATAGACAAAGTTTATGCAAAACAAGCATATCTAAAATGAGAAATATAATCAGAATAGTTGCAGCCCTTGCATTGCTGGCTCTGCCGGCAATGTCAAGGGCTCAGCACATTGTAAACGATACAATAATCCCGGAACGTATTGTCGTAAAGAGCTCACAGTTCGGCATAAGCACACTCGGCAACCTCGACACATATCTGGGCGACCGTGAATACAACGGCTTGGGACTGGAATTCAGCCACGAGAACTTTCGCGACGCACGCACCGGGAACTACCGATGGAAGTTCCAGACGCAACAGAACAGCACCGTAGGCTTCGCATCATTGGGGAGGAGCACACAGCTTGCAGCAATGGTGGCATACCGCTGGAGCGGATACCACTCATTCGGCATCGGTGACAGACTGAAACTGCTTGCAGGAGCACAGATACAGGCCGAAGGAGGCGCGCTGTACATCCCCGGCAACGGCAACAGCCCGGTATCGGCGAAACTGCGCACAGCACTGGCCGCATCGGGGATGGCAATATACCATTTCCCGGTAAAGGGCTACGATTGGGTGGCACGCCTGCAACTGGACATTCCGCTTGTCGGAATAATGTTTGCGCCGGAGTTCGGGCAGAGCTACTACGAAATATTCGGGTTGGGAAAATTCGATAAGGCCATAAAGTTCTCGCACCCCTTCAACAGTCCTTCGTGGAGACACACACTCTCTATTGACATACCGTTGCGCTACAAGAGACACAGCACCACACTGCGCCTGTCGTACAGCGGAGACATCTACCAGAGCGACATCAACGAAACACGTTGCCACATATACCGACACGCGTTCACCTTCGGTTTTGTAAAGACAATATTCAAGGTAAAACAGGAGAACAGCATAAAACGATATTCACCGTATTGAAAAGGATTCAACATTTACAGATGTATATTTTGAAAATGAAACCGTATATAATCATAACGGCAATAATCGCACTCCAGACACTGCTCACAGGATGCATTGACGAGGAGCACACCGGAAATTCGCGCGGGGACTGCTTCGAGGCATTGTGGAGCACCGTTGACGAAAGATACTGCTTCTTTGATGTAGCAGAGGATAGATACGGACTCGACTGGAATGCAGTCCACGACAAATACAAACCTATGGCCGAGGCTTGCGAAAGCGATGCCGAGCTGTTCGACATAATGGGCGAAATGCTCAAGGAACTACGCGACGGGCATGTCAACCTCGTATCGGTCTATGGCACGAGCTACTACTGGGACTGGAAGCTGAACCACCCCATCAACTTCAGCGACTCGATACAACGGAACTACCTCGGTAACGACTTCAGGCTGACCAACGGCATAAAATACAAGGAACTCCCCGACAGCATAGGATATATATATGTAGAGAGTTTCGGTTCCGATTTCAGAAACAACAACCTGACAATCATGCTCAACAACCTGAAGAACTGCAAAGGCATTGTGCTCGACATACGACAGAACGGCGGAGGAATGCTGACGGCAGCCGAGAAACTGGCATCGGTTTTCACCGACGAGAGAATTCATTACGGCTACATAAGACACAAGACAGGCAAGGGACACCACGATCTGTCGGAGCCCGAAGAGCTCTACCTTGAAAAGACAAAGACATCGAAATGGCTCCGCCCCGTAGTGCTGCTCACCAACAGGGGTGTATATAGCGCAGCCAACCACTTTACAATGATAATGCGCGAGCTGCCGAACGTATATATCATGGGCGACGTCACCGGTGGAGGCTGCGGCATGCCGCTCAGCAGGACACTGCCCAATGGCTGGACCATACGCTTTTCGGCATGTCCCCTGATTGACATTGACGGAGAGCACACTGAATTCGGAATAGAGCCCGACCGCTACGTAAGCATGACGGAAGCCGACTGGAACAAAGGCCGTGACACAATGATTGAAAGTGCAAGGGAGTTCATTTTGGGTTGCTACAGCAAAATATCGGACAAAGAAACCGAATAATCAAAAAAAAGTACTATCTTTGCGCAGTCTTTCCGTAACAGGAACGGCAACAAGTCGCGCGTGTGGCGAAATTGGTAGACGCGCCAGACTTAGGATCTGGTGTTTTGCGACGTGTAGGTTCGAGTCCTATCACGCGCACGATTGGACAAAAGAGGAATACTCAAAAAAAAGAGAGCTCCTCTTTTTTTTGAGAATCAACAATGCGAGCAGCAAAAGGTCACGCGAAGTGCAGACTCAGTTTGCACCGAGTGGGTCGCGATAAAGCGGCGTTGTCAATTTTACTATCAGAATCGACAATGCCGACAGCGGTTAGTCAAACGAAGGACGGGCAAAGCTCGTACCGAGTGGGCCGCGATAAGGCGGCGTTATCAATTTAAAGAGAGTTCCTCTCTTTTTTATTTTTACATATACAAATACCTTCACTATATATTTTTCTTTACCTTTGTAAGGTACGGAACACATACATATGTTAAACATAAAAAAAAAGAATATCATGAAGCGCAGTCTATTATTGGTACTTTCCATCGGCTTGTTCTTGGCAAGTTGTGGCGGAGGGGGCACAAAAAACGATCCCTGGGGACTGAATTGTCCTGTAAAATCAATCAAAGTAACCACCTACAATGCCAAAAACAAATTCGGGGAGATTGTCAAGGACAAAATTTCAGATGAAAATAACTATACTGTAGCTTTCAATGTTGACGGTGATGCCGAAACCATCTCATATTTTGACAACGAAGGCGAATTATCCAGTATGAGCAAAAACAAATATAACAGCGACGGAAGGCTAATAGAATTATCAGGCTATAACCAAGAGGGTGATTTGGATTATCAGCACATATACGAATATGAAGGTGAGCGGGTGATAAAACATGTATCAAAGTATTACTGGGATGAAACCCCAAACATATATGAAAATACAAACGAATGGAATGGTGAATGTCTCATCAGCGTTAAAAGCACAAGAAATGGCGAACTTCAATCTGTAGCAAAATATTCAAAGTGGGACAAGAACGGAGCCGAGTGGATTGAATATGATGGAAACGGAGATGAAAAAGGAAGAGGTGAAATAGTCTATGATGAAAATGGGTATATCAAAAAATATAACACCCAAACTTCAAATGTTGAAATTGAGCGGAATGACAAGAACCTGCCTGTATATATCAAGGGAGCTCGCCCCGATAGCGGTACAGGATTTATACTTAGCGAGGAATACAAAGACAACACCTTTTACATTGAATATGAGTATGACGAGAGGGGTAATTGGATAAAGCAGACCATTTACGAGGGAGAGATAAAAATGCCAAAATCCATATCGGAAAGGGAGATAACCTATTGATAACCAAACACCAGAACATATCTTTATGAAAAAAGACAACAGCAACGAGATATTCCCCATTGTAGATGTGGAGGGCAATACCATTGGTTCCGCTACGCGCGGCGAGTGCCACGATGGCAGCAAGCTGCTGCACCCGGTGGTACATCTTCACCTGCTCGACAGCAAGGGCAGGCTCTACCTGCAGCAACGTCCTCTGTGGAAAGAGATTCAGCCGGGCAAGTGGGACACGGCCGTAGGCGGTCACATCGATTATGGCGAGGACGTTGCATCGGCCCTGAGGCGCGAAGTACGCGAGGAGATTGGCATTGAAGAGTTCACACCAAAGTTTCTTATGAAATACCTGTTCGAGAGCGAACGCGAAAGGGAACTTGTTTATGTCTATTCCACTACATACGACGGTGAGGTCTGCCCGAGCGATGAACTGGACGGCGGCAAGTTCTGGAGCTTAGAGGAACTTGACGAAGCGATGGGACAAGGCATTCTCACCCCTAACTTTGAACTGGAGTACAGCAAGATACACACATTGCTTTTTGAATAATAGTAATAAAGTACCAGCGGACCGTGTAGTCCGCTGGTACTTTTATATCTGTGTCCTTTTACTTGCCAAGATACTCTTTTGCCGACAAGGCACAACGTTCGCCATCGACAGCAGCCGATACGATTCCGCCGGCATAGCCTGCGCCTTCGCCACAAGGAAAAAGTCCTTCTACCGTAACGTGCTGGAGAGTTTCGCTGTCACGCACGATACGTACCGGTGACGAGGTGCGTGTTTCGACACCAATCATCGTGGCCTCGTTTGTCAGGAAACCGCGTGACATGCGGCCGAACTGTTCGAATCCGCGTTGCAGACGTGTGGAAACAAACTTCGGCATCCAGAAGTGAAGGGGTGACGATATAAGACCGGGAGCATACGAGCTGCGGGGCAGGTCGTAGCTGAGTTTTCCGCGTACGAAATCGGTCATTCGCTGCGCAGGAGCCGTCTGCCTGCGGTTGCCCATGACCCAACATATATGTTCCAGACGCTCCTGAAAATTCATCACCCTCAAAGGCGAATCGTCGGCAACAGGGGCAACATCATCACACTCTATCTGCATATCAGGCAAAAGCACATCCTCGGGGTTCACCTGCACCACCATTCCCGAATTGCTCCAAGCTCCGCCACGGTGCGACGGTGACATTCCGTTGACAAGCAGTTCGCCTGCAGCTGATGCAGACGGTATCACAACACCTCCGGGGCACATGCAGAAACTATAAACACCCCTGCTATCTACCTGCGTGGTGAAGCTGTACTCTGCCGCAGGAAGATATTTTCCCCTGCCCTTGGGGGAGTGGTACTGTATCTGGTCTATCAGTTCCGAAGGATGTTCCAGACGTACGCCAACAGCGAATCCTTTTGCCTCAAGAGCAATGTTACGGCTATGCAACCAACTATAGACATCCTTTGCCGAGTGGCCTGTAGCAAGGATTACAGCCTTTGCAAGAACTTCCCCTTTGTCGGTACGGATACCGTAAACACGGTTGTCCTTTATGAGAAGTTCCTCCATACGCGTCTCGAAACGGACCTCACCACCGCATTCGATTATGCGGTTACGGATATTCTCTATCACACGAGGCAGTTTGTCGGTTCCTATGTGGGGGTGTGCATCGGCAAGGATTGTCGGGCTTGCACCATGCTGGCAGAATATATTCAGCACACCCTCGATGCTTCCACGTTTCTTGCTACGCGTGTATAGCTTACCATCGGAATATGCACCTGCACCTCCCTCTCCGAAACAGTAGTTCGATTCAGGATTCACCTTGTGGGTACGAGATATGTTCGCAAGGTCAACCTTTCGTGTGCGCACATCACGGCCACGCTCCACTACAATGGGACGCAGACCGTTCTCTATAAGTTTGAGCGCAGCGAAAAGACCGGCCGGGCCGGCACCTACAACAACGACAGGCTCCCGACCCTCGACATTACCATATTCACGACTGACATACTCCTCCATCGAAGGCATCTCGTTCACGAAGACACGCACGGTGAGGTTTACGAAAATAGTACGTTGCCTTGCATCTATGCTGCGACGCAGGACACGCACCGCTGTTATGGTACGCTCATCCATGCCCTTTTCGCGCGAAATATAGCGTTTCAGCGACTGTTCATTTGCAGCCTCATGCGGCTGTACCCTTATTTGAAATTCGTATATCATAATCTTAAAACTTAAAACGGAAGCGGAAACTCACCTTTAACCGCACTCCGTGTGCTTGAACCGGCTATATTCGCAGCTTTCGCCTTTAACCTTTCCGTTTTCCGTTTTCAACTTTCAGTTTTCCGTTTTCCGTTTTCAACTTACCCGAACACAAGGCGGAAAGCCTCCTCAACCTTGTTGACCGGCAGAACCTCTATACCGAAACGCGAGACATCGAGCCCTTTAAGATTGCTCTTGGGTACGATTATCTGTTTGAAGCCGAGTTTTGCAGCCTCGGCAATGCGCTGCTCAATGCGGTTCACGGGACGTATCTCACCCGAGAGGCCCACCTCGCCGGCCATACATATCGTAGGTTCTATCTCAACATCCATATTGCTGGACAGTATTGCACTTATGACAGCAAGGTCTATGGCCGGGTCGTTGACACGCAAGCCACCGGCAATGTTCAGATAGACATCCTTTTGCGCAAGCTTAAAGCCCACACGTTTCTCGAGCACGGCAAGCAGCATGTTCATTCGGCGGCTGTCGAAGCCTGTGGCCGAACGTTGCGGAGTTCCGTAAGCCGCAGTGCTCACAAGAGCCTGAGCCTCTATGAGGAAAGGGCTCACCCCCTCGATGGCCGACGCAATAGCCACGCCGTTCATCCCTTTGTGGCGGTCACTCAACAGCAGTTCCGAAGGGTTCGTCACCTGACGCAACCCCTCGCGGCGCATCTCATATATACCAAGTTCAGCCGTGCTGCCGAAGCGGTTCTTTATTGAGCGCAACACACGGTAAAGATAGTGTTGGTCGCCCTCGAACTGTATTACCACATCTACTATGTGTTCGAGGATTTTGGGACCGGCTATCGCTCCGTCCTTCGTTATGTGTCCGATGAGTATTACCGGCACATTGTTCTCTTTGGCGAACTTAAGGAGCATGGCTGTACACTCGCGTACCTGCGACATGCTTCCGGGCGATGAATCCACGGCTTCACTACACATTGTCTGTATTGAATCTATGACAAGAAGCTCGGGAGCAACATTCTTTATATGTGTAAAGATAGTTTCAAGAGATGTCTCGCATACGATATGGCAGTTGCCGGCATTGTGTGGTATGCGGTCGGCGCGCAACTTTATCTGCTGCACACTCTCCTCGCCCGACACATAAAGGACCTTACGGTCGGGCATTCCCAGTATAGTCTGTAAAACAAGTGTCGATTTGCCTATTCCCGGTTCACCGCCGAGCAGCACCAGCGAGCCCGGGACAAGTCCACCGCCGAGGACACGGTTCAGTTCGCCGTCACGCATGTCGATGCGCGGTAATGAATCGGTCGCTACACTGTCAATGAGCACCGGTTGCGACTGCATGCGGTCACCGGCCTGCACTGACGCCCTGGAGGAGGCCGGAGCATTGCGCACCAACTTCTCCACAAAGCTGTTCCATGCACCGCAGGCAGGACACTTTCCGGCCCACTTGGGCGATTCGTAACCGCAGCCGTTGCACAGGAATATCGTCTTCTCTTTTGCCATATTTTAAAGTAATTGTATCAATCTCGCGCTTAATTTGTCATATTGAGCATAGCGAAATATCTTTTGGATTCTTCACTACGTTCAGAATAAGACGCGCAATCACATTATGGGGAACCATATGAACACTGCCACATCCCACAGGGCGTGCGAAATTATTATGGCCGTAAACCTTTGCGGATAGTAGCGGTACAATAGTCCCCACACAGCACCTGCGACAAGAGCAGCCATTGTAAGCATAAAGTTGCATGAACCGGCATGAACCAACGCGTATATAAGCGTGGCTACCGCAAACCCCTTGTCGGCATTCCATCTGTCTGAGAGTTTCTGCTGCACGTAACCGCGCCAGAAAATTTCCTCGGCAGGACCAATGAGAAAAAGCATTAATGCGGTAAGCATCCATGGCGACTCACCCTCCTTCATTCCATAAATAGTATCGACCTGCGGACGGGCGAAGTCGAACATCATTTGCGAGAGCTTGTCACCAACCCAGAAGACTCCCCATAGTGCAACTGCAATGGCCACGCCCAGTGCGACCTCCTTTGGAGTAATGCGTATTCTATTCCACCACCCCGGCGCAAACAGGCTTGCAAGCAACGAGAGAGTGAAAGCAGAACCCGTCATCATCCACCAGAAATTGACGTGCGGCGCCGTCCATGGGCTGAACATCACAGTCCACAACACTGCCGCAAGCACAATTGTAAAAGAGAGGCGACGCATCATAACATTGCTGCAACAAATAGTGAGACAGAGAGCAACAGGCTGAACACCAACTGCAGTTGCGCAGTCTTTTCATCAACACCAATGAGCGCCTTCATACCCTCGGTGGGGAGTTTCAGCATCGCACGGCAATTGTCTATTGCCGGTTTCAATGCCACCACAACTGCCAGCGACCACCAAGGCATAGCACCGCAGATGGCAGCAACAAGAATGGCCACGAAAGGCAACATA
The DNA here is from genome assembly GCA_045646845.1 of Bacteroidaceae bacterium. Taxonomy (GTDB): domain Bacteria; phylum Bacteroidota; class Bacteroidia; order Bacteroidales; family Bacteroidaceae; genus HGM04593. Next base: position 202,194 of record JAZRLO010000001.1, on the reverse strand, counting down.
AGCTCGGCAATGTAGAACACAACCGACGCACGCTTGCCAATGAGCATTGCAAAAGTCTTTATTCCCGCACGGCTGTCCTGCTCAATATCGCGTGCATTGTTCACGTGCAGAATACCAACGGTAATGAGACCAATGGGCAACATAAGCCACAACACCTCCTTGTGCATATAGCCTGTCGCCACGAACGATGTACCAAGAATTGGCAACACCGAGTATGTGAGGAATATGTCCAAGTCGCCAAAAGCGTGATACTTGAGCCAGGGATAGAACAGAATGAGCACACAGCCCGCAAGGCCAAAGTAAAGCACCGGCAAGCCCGCGTAGAACATCAGGTTAACGCCAACCGCAATAGCAACAGAGAGCAGACAGGCAGCAAGTCTCTTAATCTCAACAGGCTGGAACTCACCACTCACAATAGACATGCCACCAATGGCATCCTCGCGGTCAACGCCACGCTTGTAGTCGAAATAGTCACTCCATGTGTTCGCCGCCGCGTGAAATATCACAATGTTCAGCAGTGCCCAAACACCAGCCAACCAGTCAACGGCGTAGCCACACCAGTTAAGGTAGGCCAATGTCACCAACACCGGCATCGATGATGCCGGAAAAGACCACGGGCGAGTAGCAATGAGCCACTCCTTGAACGAATGTTTTCTATTCTCCATAAATATATCAATAAATACCGTTATTATTCCGAAAGGACAAAGATAACCATTATCTGCTTTTTTATTCCAACAATTATTCATAAATTCGCTCACCTCACCTAAGAAAATTCACTATAGAAGATGAGACGGTACAGTGAAACATCCAGCATATACACAGGAGCAGGCACCTCTTTATACCTGATAGAAGGTAGAAAAGACAAGAGCCTGAACCGCTATTTACGCGGACAGATAAACAGCATCGACAGGTACCTGAGACAAAGAGGTGCTGCCATAGCGGCATTCAACATAATCTCCCCCACCATGTTCGGGTCGCGCTCACTGAAAAGCCTCATTCTGCGGCAGAAGCCGGCATGTAGCAAGGAGGAACTCGAAAAAGAGGCAAAGCTATTGAAAGAGAAGTACAGAAACAACCGCAGCCGCCTGCTCTACATATGCGGAACGGAATTTGACGGAGAGGGCAACTGCAGCACCGGGATAATCAGCGAAGAGGATTTCGGGGGCAGCGACAGCTACGCCACAGTGCTTTACCGGTTTCTTGATGCCGTTGTCCACAACCAGATATCACGGAGCAACAATGCAACCGGAGAGAGAGGGAACAGATACAGGTTCCCCGAGGAGGAGACCGCACTGCACGAAGAGAGCAGATACCTGGGGGACGACCTGCTGGCAGACAGCATCTGTGAAGCGGATGAGAATATCATAAGCCCCATAAGGTTCGACAGCAAGTTCAACATCCACCTGCCGTTATACCCACAGATAAACATAAAGCTGGAGCCCTTGCCCAAGGCACTCTACATACTGTTCCTGCACCACCCCGAAGGCATAATCCTGAAAGAGATGCAGGATTACGAAAATGAGTTCAGGAGCATATACTGCACAGTTTCGGGACGCAGGAACCAAACCGTAGTGAACCGTATGTTCAAGGCAATCAACGACCCTACGGACAATATCCTGCACAAGACACTTTCCATCATAAGACACTGTTTCATGAGCAAACTCAACTACTCCATCGCACGCAACTACATTCCGTCACACGGAAGAGCCAAGGCACACAGCATACCAATAGACAGTGCGCTTGTGGAAATGCCGGAGATTGCATGAGCCGTTCAACATCATTTAACTACCGCAACACTAAAGAGCAACTGAAAAATGTTGCTCTTTTTATATAAATACTGTAAATTTGCGCCTTGTGCAATAGGTAGAGCGAAACCTGCCAAAACTGAACAACAGCAAATGAAAGTAATGAAATTCGGCGGAACATCAGTAGGTTCCGTAAACAGCATATTGAACTTGAAAAGCATTGTCGAGGCAGCAGCCAAGGAGGACAATGTAATTGTAGTGGTATCGGCACTCGGAGGAGTCACCGACAAACTCATAAAGACAGCCAAGATGGCCGTTGACGGCGACAGTGCGTTCAACAAGGAGTTCCAGGAGATTGTGACACGCCACCACGAACTGATAAACGCCATAATCCCGTGCGACGGCAAACGCACTGTCCTGTTGCAGGAGGTTGACATGCTGCTTAACGAGCTGAACAACATCTACAAGGGACTTGCCCTTATCAACAACCTCACCCCGAAGAGCGAAGCGACAATAGTCAGCTACGGCGAAAGGATTTCGAGCCGCATCGTGGCATCTCTCATCGAGGGCGCAGTACGCTACAACGCGCGCAGCTTCATAAAGACTGAGACAAAGCACAAGAAATACATTCTCGCAGGAGAGGTCACCGACAGGCTCATACACGAACATTTCGACAACAGCCGCGAACGCGTGATTGTTGTACCGGGATTCATTGCTCAGGACAAGGAGAGCGAGGAGATAACCAACCTCGGACGTGGCGGAAGCGACTACACGGCCGCCATACTTGCGGCTACGCTCAATGCCGACAGCCTGGAGATATGGACCGATGTTGACGGTTTCATGACGGCTGACCCGCGCGTGATAAACAACGCATACACCATCAGACATTTGAGCTACGTAGAGGCTACTGAGCTCTGTAACTTCGGCGCGAAGGTGGTCTATCCGCCTACAATATACCCGGTATTCAAGGCAAACATTCCCATAAAGATAAAAAACACCTTCAACCCCGAAGGCGAGTGCACTGTAATTGACGCACACAGCGAGGACGAGGGAAGACTGATCAAAGGAATTTCGAGCATCAACGACACCGACCTGCTCACAGTGCAAGGACTCGGTATGGTAGGTGTGGTGGGTGTCAACCACCGCATTTTCCGCGCTCTTGCCAATGCCGATATCAGCGTATTCCTTGTAGCTCAGGCGTCATCGGAGAACAGCACGTCGCTCGGTCTTCGCCATGCTGACTCGGCAAAAGCCTGCGAAGTACTGAACAAGGAGTTCGAGAAGGAGATTTCTATGGGACTCATGGAGAATGTGCGCGCTACAGGCGACCTCTCCACCGTTGCCATTGTGGGCGAGAACATGCGCCACAACGCCGGCATCATAGGAAAACTGTTCCAGACACTCGGCCGCAACGGTATAAACGTGATAGCATGTGCACAGGGAGGCCAGGAGACAAACATTTCGTTCGTAATTGAAGCTGACCTTCTGCGCAAGACACTCAACGTTATTCACGACTCGTTCTTCCTTTCGGAATACAAGGTTCTGAACCTCTTCATCTGCGGAATAGGAACAGTAGGCAGCAGCCTCATAGAGCAGATTGCTTCGCAGCAGGAGAACCTGAAGAGAGAACATTCGCTGAAGCTCAACGTCGTGGGCATAGCCAACAGCCGCCACGCCATATTCGACCGCGAAGGACTCGACCTCGCAGGCTACCGCGCCGCACTCATGGAGAGCAAAGAAAGCAATATAACAAACCTGCGCGATGAGATAATAAAGATGAATATCTTCAATTCGGTATTCGTCGATTGCACAGCCAACAGCGAGGTCGCATCGATATATGGAGACCTGCTGTCGCGCAACATAAGTGTAGTGGCGGCAAACAAGATAGCCGCATCGGGCGACTACTCCACATATTGCGAACTGAAGCACATCGCACGCCAGCGCAACATAAAGTTCCTGTTCGAGACGAACGTTGGTGCCGGCCTGCCTATCATAAACACAATCAACGACCTTATAAACAGCGGTGACAAGATTCTAAAGATAGAAGCCGTGCTAAGCGGAACGCTGAACTTCATATTCAACGTTCTGGGCAGCGACATACCATTGAGCGAAGCTGTACGCCTTGCACAGGAGAAGGGCTACAGCGAACCCGACCCGCGCATTGACCTAAGCGGAAAGGATGTAATAAGAAAGCTCGTCATTCTTGCACGCGAAGCCGGCTATGCAATTGAGCAGAGCGATGTAGAGGCGAACCTGTTCATACCGCAGGAGCTGTTCGACGGCAGCCTGGAGAATTTCTGGGCAAAACTCCCGCAGCTCGATGCGCAGTTCGAAAGCGAGCGCAGACAGCTTGTTGCCGAGAAGAAGCATTGGCGTTTCATCGCCAAATACGAGAACGGCAAGGGAAGCGTATCGCTCTGCAAGGTGAATGAACGTCACCCATTCTACCACCTCGAAGGCAGCAACAACATCATTCTGCTCACTACGGAACGCTACAAGGAGTACCCCATGCTCATACAGGGATACGGTGCAGGTGCAGGCGTAACTGCTGCAGGCGTGTTCGCCGACATCATGCGCATTGCAAACATTTGACACTGCCGGGACAAATAAAGGACACACGAGGGCGACCCAAACAGGGTTGCCCTCGTTCGTGCTGTTTTAACCCCAAAGTCCGGTAATTTCCACTTTTTCACAGCAACGGCAAACAAAAAAAAACGCCGCTTGTTATATAATCATGCCCGGAAGTTCCGGGAAAGAACAAAACTCGAACAGAAGTGGATACTGCAAAATTTAGGAGAGATCTGCTTGAGATACAGTCGGAGCTTCAACGCTTCGCATACAAGCTCACGGCAGACAAGGAAGAGGCGAATGATTTGTTGCAGGAGACCTCATTGAAAGCTTTGGGCAACATGGACAAATACACCCCTGACACAAACTTCAAAGGGTGGGTATATACCATAATGCGCAACATATTCATCAATAATTACCGCAAGGAGGTACGTGACCAGACCTTTGTTGACCACACCGACAATATGTTCCACATAAACCAGCCACGCGAGTTCGAGAACTACGCGACCGAGAACAACTACGACAGCAAAGAGATATACCGTGTCGTACACACTCTTCCGCGCGACTACCGCATACCGTTCCTGATGCACATATCGGGATTCAAATACCGTGAAATAGCTGATAGGCTGGGACTGCCGTTAGGGACGGTAAAAAGCCGCATATTCTTCACCAGGCAGCAATTGCAGAGACTACTCAAGGACTACAGATAAAATATTGGGCCGGCCGCATTGGCCAGCCCGATATCTCTTATGGTTCATTTCCTGTCATTCTCTATGAGTTGCAACAGACGTTCTATAGCCTCATCCTCAGGAACGTTCTTCTCTATGCACTCTTTGCGGCGGTAGAGGGAGACCTTTCCGCGCGCGGCACCCACATATCCGTAATCGGCATCGGCCATCTCGCCCGGGCCGTTGACAATACACCCCATGACACCTATTTTCAAGCCTTTAAGGTGACCTGTCGCAGCCTTTATACGCGCAAGTGTTCCCTGAAGGTCGTACATTGTACGTCCGCAACCCGGGCAGGCTATATATTCGGTCTTGCTTATTCTTGCACGCGTTGCCTGCAGAATGCCGAACATTATAGAATTGAGTTCGGCAGCAGTGCTTGAAGGATTCTCGAGCCACAGGCCGTCAACCAGACCGTCTATAAGCAGCACGCCGAGGTCGGCGGCAGCCTTTATACGGAGAGCCTCCACAGTCTCCTCGTCATATACACGGCGGACAATGACAGGAGCCTCAACACCCTCTATCATCAGCCTATGAACCAGAGCGCGCAGCTCGCCGACTGCATTAACGTGAGAGGACGAAGCTACAAGCACAATATTCTTCAGCAACTTTATGCGTTCAATATTTACCGGTGTAAGTTCATCGTATGTGACTGCCACAAAATCGGCATCCTTGGCATCACCTACAGCAACGACAGAGACTTTGTCCGCTACAAAATCCGGAACGATAGCCTTGTCCTCAACCTCACCGCCGACAACCACAGGCACATTGCTGCCGCCCACAATGCCGGACGCGCATGTCGCGCGGCGCACAGGTTCCTCATAATCGAACCCGGCCGTTGCAACGCCCTCTATTGCAGGAGCATCCTTACGCAGAGCCACATACTCTACGAGTTCCTTGGCAACAGGAATCTCATTCTCGGGCGATTCGGCAAGCGACACGCGAACAGTATCGCCTATTCCGTCGGCAAGAAGGGCGCCGATACCAACAGCACTCTTTATGCGTCCGTCCTCGGCATCACCGGCCTCGGTAACTCCAAGATGGAGCGGATAGGCAATACCCTCTTCCGCCATCACGCGCACAAGACGGCGCACGGTCGTTACCATCATCGAAGTATTGCTTGTCTTTATTGAAACCACCACGTTGTTGAACTCCTCGTCACGGCAGATGCGCAGGAACTCCATACATGATTCGACCACGCCGGACGGAGTATCACCGTAACGGCTCATGATACGGTCGCTGAGCGAACCATGGTTGACACCGACACGCACAGCCCTGCCCTCGGCCTTGCAGATATTGAGGAACGCCACGAAACGTTCACGCAAACGCATCAGTTCGTCGGCATATTCAGCATCGGTATATTCAAGCTGTTTGAACGTGCGTGCAGGATCGACATAGTTTCCGGGATTCACACGCACCTTGTCGGCGTACTGCGCTGCAGTGTCCGCCACAGAGGCATTGAAGTGGACATCGGCCACAAGAGGCACATTACAGCCGCGCGCCTTGAGCTGTTCCTTGATGCTGCCCATGTTGACAGCCTCGCGGTTGCCCTGAGTGGTAAGGCGCACAAGTTCACCACCCTTCGCAACAATGCGGAGAACCTGCTCCACACTGCCGTCCGTATCCATAGTACTCGTGTTGGTCATTGACTGCACGCGCACTGGATTGGTACAGCCAATGGTAACACCGCCCACGTTTACCTCTACGGTATTGCGGCGAGTATAGTTGAAAAGGTCAACATTAATTTGTCTTGTACTCATATTGCAGTTCCTTTAAGTCCTCGTTCGCCTTCTCTATCTTCTTTTTGAGATTCTCCTTGTACTCTGCAAGACGTGCCGCCAGAGCCTCATCGGCAAGCGACAGCATCTCTACTGCAAGTATTGCCGCATTGAGCGACGCATTCACTCCTACCGTCGCAACGGGAATTCCCGGAGGCATCTGGACAATCGCAAGCAGGGCGTCCATACCGTCGAGAGTGCTATTTATGGGGACTCCTATCACGGGAAGGGTCGTGCTTGCAGCAATTACACCCGGAAGGTGTGCGGCCATTCCTGCCGCAGCGATTATTATCTTTACTCCACGCTCCTTGGCACCTTTAGAGAAGGCCTCTACAGCCTCGGGCGTGCGGTGAGCCGACAATGCGTTGACCTCGAAAGGCACTTTCATTTCATTGAGGAAGTCCGTAGCCTTCTTCATTACAGGAAGATCGGAAGTACTTCCCATTATAACACTTACAATAGCTTTCATATCTTGTTTTGGTTTTATTATTGTCAAAAAAACAGTTTCAGGTTATCACGACAAAACGCAGAGACAGAGACCCTTCGCTGTCCGGGTTTTGTTATGGCCGCTCCTTTATTATACCCTTGCGGTAGGCGTAAAGCAGTCTCTGCAGGTCGGCAATCTTCACCATTATGCCACGGCCCATGTCCGTGTCGCGCACCTTCTCGCGCTCGCCCACAATCTCCACAATATTTATCGTACCGTCAATATCCGTTCCGTTGAGTACAGCCTCTTCGGTCGAGGTGAACGGAGTGAGCTGGACAAGGTCGAAACCGCGGCTGTGATACACGAGCGTATATCCTGCAATACCAGTGCGGTTATGGTATATCTTGGAGAAGCCTCCGTCGATGACCATGAGCCTGCCGTCGGCCTTTATGGGAGTTTCGCCCTTGAATACTCGCACCGGGACGTGACCGTTGATTATATGACGGTGGTTGCCCTTCACGCCGAATTCATCGAGTATGCGGTCGCAGACATCGGCATTGTCGCGTAGAATGTAATACCACCCTTTCGGCTCCTTCTGCACCTCCTTGTCGTCGAGCAGATAGCGCTCGAACGTAGCCATTCTTGCCTTACCGAACAACGGAGATTCAGGGCCGCACCAGAGATACCAGAAGAAGTCGGCGTAACGGTTGCGCACTTCCTGTTCCACATCGTTGTCGAAAGCAGTACGCGCCATGCGCTCAACCTTCTTCAGCAGTTCTTTTCCCTTTACAGGCTCACCGTCAAAGACAACTTCGCGCATTGAGCCGTCCTCGTTTATGGGCACTGCCGCATGGAACATCAGGTTCGAGTTGTACACAACATACATGCCGCCGCGCATCAGCAGACAGTTCACATGATTCTGCAGACGCTCACTGCGCATGAACGAATGGCGCAGACGTTCTATGACATCCTGCTCCTCGGGAGTAAGGGCATAAGGGTCGGCAGGGTCAAGAGTCGGCCACAGTTTGTCCTTCATCTCATACTCCTTGCCCTCAATGGTTATCACTCCGCGCTCCTTGTCGATGAACTCCATAAGACAACGGTCCATCATGCCCCATTCGGGGTGCTGCATCGCTATCTGCCCCGACAGTTTGAACTCTATTACGGAAATGGCCTTGTGCATCTGCGCAATCAGGCGCACATCCTTTTCGGTGAAGCTCGTACGCTCCTCGTCAACGCGCGGCTGATAAATCTCGCACGGGTCGTCGGCGTACTGCTCCATGGCGAATGTAGCCAACGGCACCATGTTTATAGCATACCCGTCCTCAAGCGTCGTGGTATTGGCATCGCGGAGCGAGAGACGCAACACGCTGGCTATACAGCAGGTATTGCCGGCAGCCGCACCCATCCAAAGCACATCGTGGTTACCCCATGTGATGTCAAGATGATGATACTCGCACAAGGCATCCATTATATGATGCGCACCCGGTCCACGGTCGAATATGTCGCCAAGGATATGCAAACGGTCGATAATAAGACGCTGGATAAGATAGCACAGCGCCGTTATGAAGTGGCCGGCACGCTTTGTGCCGATGATAGTGCTGATAATCGCGCTGAAGTATGCCTGCTTGTTATGATAGTCATTCGACTCGTGCATAAGCTCCTCGATGATGTACGCATACTCTTCGGGCAGACTCTTGCGTACTTTCGAGCGAGTATATTTTGACGACACGTTACGGCACACCACCAACAGGCGGTTCAGCGAACAAGTATAGAATTCCTCAAGGTCAACCCCCGACTGGCGCACCAGTTTAAGTTTCTCTTCGGGGTAGTATATGAGGGTGCAGAGATCCTTTTTCTCCTCGTCCGAGAGAGTGTCGCCGAAAAGTTCGTTCACCTTGCGTTTGATGTTGCCCGAAGCATTGCGCAGGATATGCTGGAAAGCCTCGTGTTCACCGTGCAGGTCGGCAAGGAAATGCTCCGTGGGTTTCGGCAGCTGCAGTATGGCCTCAAGATTTATTATTTCCGTCGAAACGCTCGACACCGTGGGAAAGTCACGTGCCAACAGGCGCAGATACCTGAGGTCTTCCTTAACCTCCTCTATTGTTACTTTCTGGTTTGACATAATTCCGATTTTTTGTTTGCCGCGGGACATACCGGCCCGTGCGACGCGTTACGGCAAATTTACGGTTATTTTTGCAAAAGGCAAAGAATAAACGGATTTTAAAGAGGCGCAGCCCTCCTTATTCCTTACCGAAGCCTTCGGATATGAACGGAAGCGCTATACGCAGCGCATCCTGCCAATATTGCCATTTGTGACCACCCTCGCGTACACGGAGCTGATAAGGGATACGCTTCGCGCGCATGGCCTTTATGAATTCCATGTTATTGTCGAAGAGAAAATCATCGTCACCGACATCTATGAACCAGCGTACAGATGAAATCTTCTTGCACTGCTCCTTAGTGGCGGACTCTATAGCCTTTATATTATTGAACTTCGCCACACTCTCCATGAAGGCCTTTCGTCGGGCATCGGGATTGCGGCTTATCCAGCTGTTCTCCACCATCCCCATAAGCGCGCTCATGGCATACGCACTCGAGAACATTCCGCTGTGGCGTATCGCATAGCCCACCGTTCCGCCGCCGCCCATGGAGAGACCGGCAATGGCACGGTGCTCCTTATCGGCAATTATATCGTATGTACTCTCGATGTGAGGAATGAACTCCTGAAAAAAGAAATCCTCGTACCTCCACTCCCCGGCATTGAAGTAGCCGTCGTACTTAGTTCCGGCATCGGGCATGACAATCACCATCTCCTGCGCCTCGCCACCGGCGAACACAGCTGTTGCAATATCGGCCACATTTCCCCTGTCACGCCATGCGGTATGTGTATCGGTAAGACCATGCAACAGGTAAAGTACCGGAAAGTCCTTGTTTTCATCGCCGTACCCGGCAGGCAGATATATACAATACTTCTTTGTGCAACCGAGAATACGGCTCTCCATTTCACGTTCCAGAAGCCTGGGGGAAGTTCCTTGCGCTACCGACTGCAGAGTCATGACAGCCAGGAACAGGAACATTGCTAACAAACGTTTCATAACAGCATATCTTTTTAGAAGTTGTTTAAATTTCTTTCAAAAATATTATTTACATTATCCGCAAGAGGACATAAATTCAAACAGCTCCAATTGTCATTCTTTACGCAAACGGGCGACAGGAATACCCAACTGTTCGCGGTATTTGGCGACCGTGCGGCGCGCCACGTTGTATCCCATCCCGGCAAGCCTCTCCTGAAGCACCTGGTCGGTCAACGGGTTGCTTTTGTCTTCGCCATCCACAATCTCACGTATCACGCGGAAAAGTTCATATACAGACTGTTCGGTACCATCCTCCTTAACCACCCCGTCGCTGAAGAAATATTTCAACGGATATATACTCCATGGAGTCTGCACATACTTGCTGCTGCTCACACGGGAGACAGTAGAGATATCATAACCGGCGGCATTGGCCACATCTTCGAGAATCATGGGTCTGAGGAATGACTCGTCACCGCCATTGACGAAGAACTCCTTCTGCATGGCGACAATCGCGCGCATTGTCGAGAGCATCGTCCTCTCGCGCTGCTGCAACGCACTTATGAACCCCTTGGCAGCATCTATCTTCTGACGCAGGAAGAGTGCGGCGGCGCGCTGTTCGTCATTGCCGCCTGCAACCTGCGAATCGAGCATCTGCATGAACTCACCGCTCACGCGAAGCGTGGGCTGGTGCATATTATTCAAAGACACCGTCACCTGTTCGTCATCGACATCGAGAAGAAAATCGGGGGTTATCTGCTGACGGCTGAAACCGATATTTTCGGCAAGCGATGCGCCCGGCCGCGGATTAAGCCTGACAATATCAGCTATCGCATCACGACACTCATCCCTTGAGATACCCATCCTGTCGGCTATCGCATCCCACCGTTTACCGGCAAAATCATCGTAATATTCCGCAAGGATTCTCCTCTGCAATGTAACATCTTTGCCCGAAGAGTTGCGCTCAAGCTGAATAAGCAGGCACTCGCGCAGGTCACGCGCGGCTATTCCTGCCGGTTCAAAGCTCTGAATTTTCGAAAGGACCGACGTGACAAGCTCCTCGTCGGCATCTATGCCGTTATATATGAGAAGTTCATCGGCTATTTCCTGAACAGGTTTGCGCAAAAGGCCGTCCTCGTCAAGAGAGCCTATGATATACTCGCCCACAGCCTGCTCCGCAGGAGAAAGCCTGTACTCGCCGAGCTGCTCCATAAGAGTATCACCGAAGGAGACCGCATCGCCCAGCGGCATATCTGCAGCATACCTGTTCGACGGCACTGCCTGCAACTCCTCATTGCCGCTATAGTCATCGTCGCGATCTAAAGTAAGGGCTTCAAGAATATCCTCGCTGCTCTCTTCACCGCCATCCGTTCCATCATCCTGTTCCACTGGCTCCAAAGCGGGATTGTCCATAACCTCGCCCTTCACACGCTCCTCCATTTCTACCGTCGTCAGCTCAAGCAGCTGAACCGCAAGCAGCTGTTGCGGCGACAGGGTCTGCGACAGAGTCTGTTCCTGTATCTGTGTCTGTGTACTCTTAGCCATTCTCCGAATCAATATTTGAAACTGCTTCCTCCGAGGAATTCCCTTACAACCGAAGTCGGAGGCAGCTCATCGTCCTGCAAAGGTACAATATAATCAAGGAACCGCAAAAGCCTTTGCGCCTCGGAATACTCCTTTCTGTTTTCGGGGACCGAACGCAACAGCGGACCGGCCTGCGCCTTGAAGACGGCAAGCTCATAGAAAAGGGATGAATTGAACATCACATCGGCATTCTCCTGATAAGGGAATATCCACTCCTCTTCGCCCTTGCGAACATCGGGCCATCGCCTTATGGTCTCCACCGCGGAATAACCGCGATATTTTGAGTCACGTATCATTCGACGCAGCAGACGGTTGTCCGACGTGGAGATATAGTTGTGATAATCGAGTTTTATAGAGGTAAGTGCCGAAACGTAAATGCGGAACTTCTCCTTGTCGGACACCTGCGAAGTAAGCATCGGGTTCAGCGCGTGTGTTCCCTCTATCACAAGCACCATGTTCGGCGTGAGCTTGAGGGTATTCCCCTTGTACTCGCGTTCTCCCTTGACAAAATTGTAGTATGGGAGCTCCACCTCCTCGCCGGCAAGAATCCTTGTCAGCGACTCGTTGAAGTATGGCAAATCTATCGAATATATCGACTCGAAATCGTAGTCACCGTCGGCTTTGCGCGGCGTGTGGGTACGGTTCACGAAATAGTCATCGAGCGATATTGCATATGGTTTCAGACCGCACGCAAGCAGCTGCACGCTAAGTCGTTTGCTGAATGTGGTCTTTCCCGAAGAAGAGGGACCGGCGATAAGCACTACGCGCGCTCCGCTTGCGTGTACCATGTCGGCAATCTGGGAGAGCCTGCGTTCCTGCATCACCTCGGAGACATTGACAAGGTCGATGCCATAACCGGCACGCACGGCCTTGTTGAAATCGCCGATAGTCTCCACTCCCATCTTCTGGTGCCATTGCAGACGCTCCTCGAAGAGATCCTGCAGTTTCTCTTGCGGAACCTTGTCCTCCAGTTCACAAGGACGCTCCTTGTTTGGAACACGGAGCAGCACACCGTCAGCGAATTTCTCTATCTCGAAAAGTTTTATATACCCGGTACTGGGCACAAGACCGTTATAGTAACTGTCAACATAGCCGTCGAGTTCGTAGTAGCTTGTATAAAGACGGTCATATGTCTCAAGCAGGCGCACCTTATCGGCACGTCCAATGCTGCGGAACACCTCAATGGCATCCTCGGTGTGGCACTCCACACGCTTGAAAGGTATATCACCGGCAACAATGCTCTTCATTCTTTCACGTACGGTGGCAATCTGCTCCTCGTTTATAGGCTGTTCCATGCGGCAATAATAACCTTTGGATATAGCATTCTCGAAACGGACCGTCTCGCCGGGGAACATCTCGTTCATGGCCTTCATAAATATGAATGTGAGCGAACGGAGATACATGCGCATTCCGTCATCGGAGGTGATGTCTATGAACTCCACATCATTGTTACGGTAAAGACGCAGGGCAAGTCCCTCTGTCACATTGTTCACCCTTGCCGCCATCACACCGTTAGGCATTTCAAGACCGAAGCCGTCAAAGACCTCCTTCAGATTTACCCCAATCGGAAACTCCTTGGTTTCACCATTGTTCCTGCAAAATATCTTCAGCATAACCTATAGATTTTGTTCATGTTGACAACGGGCATCCCCGTTCTCCAATGCGAAGATAAAAACATTTTACCGCCTTCAAAGGGATTACCGACAATTTTAATTTATTTTAAACCAAATTGCCTGCACCTGCTGTAAAAAAATCGGGCAAGTTTGATGTTATTTCGCTCGCTTGTTGGTATATTTGCAATGAACGCTTAAAGTGAACGGGTATGGAAAAAATGGCACAATACATAAAAAGCATTGAGATAGACTCGTTGTGGAGCAACCGCAAACACATCTATTGGGAGCTGCGACCCGACGTGAACATTCTCAGCGGCAGCAACGGCGTCGGAAAGAGCACCATCATCAACCGTTCGGCCAAGCACCTGAAGGTGATGCACGAGGGTCGCATAACAAGCAACCCGGAAGACGGTGTGACGGTAAAATTTTTTCCCGAAGATGCTACAAGCATCAACTTTGAAGTAATCAGCAGCATTGACCGTCCCCTGATGAGCAGCGAGATGCTCGGGAAAGTTTCCGGAGCGGACATACGCACAGAACTCGACTGGCAGCTATACAACCTGCAACGGCGATACCTCAACTACCAGGTGAACGTAGGCAACCGCATAATATCGCTCCTCTCCACAGGCAGGCCCGAAGAGCAGCGTCTTGCGACAGAGCTGTCGAAACCCAAGAAACAGTTCCAGGACCTTGTTGACGAACTTTTTACCCCTACGGCAAAGACCATTGCACGTGACTGCAACGAGATACTGTTCAACCAGTACGGCGAGACCATACCGCCATACATGCTCTCGTCTGGCGAAAAACAGATTCTCGTAATACTGCTCACCGCACTGGTACAGGAGAACCGCCCGGGGGTGATGCTGATGGACGAGCCGGAAATTTCGTTGCACATCGAATGGCAACAGAGACTCATAACACTCGTGCGCACCATAAACCCGAACACACAGATAATTCTCTGCACCCACTCGCCAGCCATAATAATGGACGGGTGGATGGATGCCGTGACTGAGATTGAGGACATAACGAGTAAAGAGTAAAGAGCAAAGAGGAAAGAGGAAAGAGGAAAGAGGAAAGGGCAAACACTGCTGAGATATGAAAAGGCTTACCGAATATCTGAACTCAAGATTCATAGAGGCCGCCAACTCCCTGCGTCCCAAGAAGGCACGCCACCGCATCGTAGCATATGTGGAGAGCTACGATGACATTTCATTCTGGCGTTCTGTGCTCGACGACTACGAAAGCGACAAATACCATTTCGAGGTCATGCTGCCTGCACGCACAAGCCTCACTAAAGGAAAGAAGCAGGCCATGATGAATATGTTGGGCAAAGCATACGGCAAAAACATGATTGCCTGCGTTGACAGCGACTACGACTACCTGCTGCAAGGAGCCACAAGCACATCGCGCAGAATTATCGAAAACCCCTACATACTGCACACATACGCCTATGCCATAGAGAACTTCCGCTGCTATGCCGACAGCCTGAAACAGGTATGCGTGCTAAGCACACTGAACGACAAGGAGGTGCTCGACTTCAACGAATTCCTGAAACTCTATTCACAGATATGCTACCCGCTCTTCGTGTGGAACATACTACTATACCGCAAGCAGGACACCAGAAGCATGAGTATGCTCAAATTCTGCGAAACAGTACGCCTTACATCGTTCAACATAAGCAACCCGGCATATTCACTGCAGCAGCTGAGCGACAGGGTAAAACACGATATCGCGCTGCTTGAAAAGAGATTCCCGAACCTAATTGAAGAGCACGAGAGGCTGAAAGAGGAGTTCGGAGAGCTTGGCATAAAGCCCGAAGAGACATACTTCTACATACAGGGACACCACATAATGAACAACGTGGTGCTGCGTATGTTAGTACCGGTATGCCGTCACCTGCGCAACAAGCGCGAAGAGGAGATACAACGGCTTGCATACCACCGCCAGCAGTACAACAATGAACTCTCGTCGTACCGCCACAGCCAATGCGATGTCGCGCTAATGCTCAGCAAGAACACCGCATACAAGAGTGCACCGCCCTACCTGCGCATAAAGGCCGATATAGAAAAACTGCTTGCCGGTCTGGACGGCGCTTGACCATTTGCGGCAAAGCTCGCGATAACAAAATTCGTTTTGTCATTCTATATTTGCAGAAGAATCTAAAAACACTCGTTCAAAAAATCGCAAAGACCACACGGCTTTTGCGATTTTGCGGTCAGGCTGCCCCCCCTAAAAGGTCATCTTCTCTTCCAGAATACGGGAGTGAAGAGCAGTAGTACGGCAAAGAATTCGAGACGGCCTATCAGCATCTGGAACGCGCTGAACCACTTTACGCCTGCCGGCAGCGTTGCGAACGAATCCATTGGACCATAATGACCCAGCGCCGGACCAACATTTCCAACCGAAGAGACTGAGATACCAAAGGAGTCGAGGAAGTCGAGTCCGAAGCCCATATTCACGAACAGTCCTATTATAATTATAAGTATATAGATTACGGCATACGCAAGGATTGCCGACTGAACAGGAGAAGGCACCACCTTTCCAGCCATACGCACCGGTATCACAGCGTTGGGATGCACTATTCTCTTGAACTCGTTGATGACTACCTTGAAGAGGATTGATATGCGCACACACTTCATGGCTCCCGATGTCGAGCCGGAACTTGCGCCGAAGAACATCAGCGCGCAAAGCAACAGCCACAGCAACGGCACCCACATCACATAATTAGAGGTTGCGAAACCTGTTGTCGTCTGTATTGATATGACCTGGAAAACGGAAGCCCTGAACGACTGTTCGACATCCATCGGCGTGGAGAAGAAGAGTCCGAAGGTTATTATCACCGTGAATATGATTACTATGGACGTATAGGTTCTGAACTCCGTATCGTTTATGAGTTCCTTGATTCTTCCCTTGAATATAAAGAGATACTGCAACGACAGGTTTATACCCCCGAGGAACATGAATATTATCGTCACATACTCTATAAGCGGCGAATTGAAAGCCGCGATACTTGCCTGCTTGGTCGAGAAGCCGCCAGTCGCCGTTACCGACATGGCATGACATACAGAATCGAACCAGCCCATGCCGGCAAAGTAGAATGATACTATGGCCGCAATGGTAAGTCCGATGTATATCGTAAGTATCCACCGCGCTGTCACCGATATTCGCGGATGCAGTTTGGAGCGAATAGGGCCTATGGACTCTGCCGCGAACAGGTTGACATCACCCATGCCGAATATCGGGAATATGGCAACCGTGAAAAAGACTATTCCCAAACCTCCTATCCAGTGAGTCACGGCGCGCCAGAAGAGGAGCGACTTTGGAAAAGAGTCAATATCGGTAAGTATCGAGGAACCCGTAGTGGAGAAGCCCGACATGGTTTCATAGAAGGCATCGGTAAAATCGGGTATGTAGCCGCTTGCCATATAAGGCAACGAACCGAACAGAGAAAAGACCACCCAACACAGCGTCACTACCACATATCCGTCCTTACGGGAGATGTTGCGCTCCTTTCCGCGGCAAAAGTACGCAAGCTGTGCACCCGTACCAACCATCATGGCAACGGAAAAGAGAAGTGCCGGGAGCACATCCTCGTCATAATACAATGCCACACCTACCGTGCTCGAAAGGAAGATGGCCTCGATAAAGAGCAGATAGCCCAATATGCGGAATATCAGTTTGGGATGGAACATCATTGTTACTTGAAATATTTTTCCAGTTTCCTGAGCACATGCTCACGGCAGAACAGCACCACATGGTCACCGGGCTGTATCATAGTATTACCGGTAACATGCATACCCTCGCCGTTACGGATGAGTCCGCCGATGTTGGCCCCTTCGGGAAGCCCGAGAGCCTTGACCGGCTTGCGCGTAATGAGACTCCCCTCGTTGACGGGGAACTCCGCCACAACGGCCTGTATGAAAGTAAGGCATTTTACGCTCGAGACGTCGGTATTCAGCATCATCTGGAAAATAGCGCTTGCCGCAATCTTTTTCTTGTTGATGACAGAGCCGATATCCATAACCTCGGCCATTGATATGTAGTCGATGTTCTCAATCTCAGAAACAGCACGGAAGACCCCCTCGCGCTTTGCTGCAAGACAGGCCAGGATATTGGTCTCGGAATTGTCGCCGAGTGCGATGAACGCATCGGTGCGTTCAATGCCTTCGCTACGCAACAGCTCCGGGTCGCGCGCATCACCGTTTATTATCATCACGTGGTCATCGACAAGTTCCAGCAGTTTGTTGCAACGGTTCATGTCGCTCTCGATAATCTTCACGTTTATGTCGTCGGGGATGAGCTTTGTCGTACGCACGGCTATACGGCTACCGCCCATGATGATTATGCTCTTGACTTCGGAGAACCTGTTCTTTCCGCAGATGTTGCGCATATACGGAATGTATTCCTTGGTTGTCATGAAGCAGACAATGTCATTGGGCAGAATCATGTCATTGCCTCGCGGTATTATGGTATAGTCACCGCGCTGTATAGCCACGACATGGTAAGGGATGTCATCGGCAAGGTCCTTCAAAGGAATGTTTATTATGAGCGCGTTCTCTCTTATCTTCACGCCTATCATCACCAGAGCACCTTCGCCGAACTCGAGCATCTGACGCATCCATATATACTTCATTCCCGTTGCTATTTCCTCTGCGGCGAGTTGTTCGGGATATACCATGGAATCGACACCCAGCGAAGCGTAGAACTCCTTGTGCTTGGGCATAAGATACTCGTAGTTGTCGATACGAGCAATAGTTTTCCTTGCACCGAGATAATGGGCAAGTATGCAGGCGTTTATATTGCGGCTCTCATCGGGAGTAACGGCAACAAAAAGGTCGGCGTCATCGGTACCGGCCTTCTTGAGGTCAGAAAGTTTGGTCGGATTACCGACAATAGTCTGCAAGTCGAACGAGGACTCCATCTTTCCGAGTTTCTCCTCGCTCTCGTCAAGAAGGACTACATTCTCATTCTCAACGGCAAGCATCTTCGCCAGATGGGTTCCGACAGCACCGGCACCCACAATAACGACTCTCATATTCAGTTCTCCTTAAATTTCAGTATTGTGCGCAACACGCTTTCGGGATCCATTCCGCATATACGGTAGAGTTCTTCGGGCGTTCCGTGCTCCACGAACTCGTCGGGAATACCCATAACCTCCACATGCGGAGTGTATCCGTTTTCAGTCATGTATTCAAGCACGGCACTTCCAAGACCGCCCTTTACGGTTCCGTCCTCGAGAGTAACCACATACTTGAAGTTCTCTCCCACCTCGCGGAGAATATCGGTATCGACAGGCTTTAGGAAGCGCATGTCATAATGCGCAACGCTGACACCCTGTTTTTCGGCTTCCGCCACAACCTGTTCCATTTTCTTTCCTATGGGGCCTATGGTCAGGAAGGCAACATCCGTACCCTTCTTCATGCGGCGTCCTGTTCCCACCTCAACGGTCTCCAGAGGACAACGCCAGTCCATAATGGAGCCCTTTCCTCTCGGATAACGTATAACGAACACTCCTTTGTCGGGCTGCACGGCTGTAAACATAAGCCTGCGCAATTCATGTTCGTCGTAGGGGGATGATATGGTTATGTCGGGAATAGGGCGCAGATATGCAAGGTCGAATGCTCCATGGTGTGTGGGGCCATCCTCTCCTACGATACCAGCCCTGTCAAGACAGAGCACAAAGTTCAGACGCTGCAGTGCGACATCGTGTATGAGGTTGTCATAAGCGCGCTGCATGAACGATGAATAGATGTTGCAGAACGGCAGAGAACCTCCCTTGGCAAGACCCGCAGAGAATGTCACGGCATGTCCCTCGGCAATACCGACATCGAAGAAACGGTCCGGGAACACCTCGCCCAATTTGTTCATTGAGCAACCTGTAGGCATAGCCGGTGTGATTCCGACAATTCTCTCATCCTCTTTCGCCAATTCCACGAGAGTCTCACCGAACACATCCTGGAAGCGCGGAGAACCGCCTTCGGCAACTATACGTTCACCTGTTTCGATATCAAAAAGACCGGGCTGATGCCAAGCTGTAGCATTCTTTTCGGCAGGTTCCCAGCCTTTGCCCTTCGTAGTGTGTATATGAAGCATGCGTGGACCCGTCATATCCTTGATGCTACGCAGCATGCGTACCAATTCAAGCACATCATGACCGTTTATGGGGCCGAAGTAACGCGCGCTCATGCCCTCAAAGAAGTTATGGTGGCGGAAAAGCATCGCTTTTAGGCCGTTGTTGAAACGGATTAGTGCATTTGCCCTGCGCTCATTGAGAATACCAACCTTCTTCAATCCCTTGGCAATACCGTAACGTATTTTGTTGTAAACCTTGGAAGAGTGCATTGAAACAAGAAGCTGGTTCATTCCGCCCACACTCTTGTCTATCGACATATTGTTGTCGTTGAGGATTATCAGCAGGTTGTTCCTGGTATTCGAAAGATTGTTCAGTCCCTCGTAAGCAAGACCGCCGCTCATAGAGCCATCACCGATGACCGCAACAACGTGCTTATCCTTCCCGGCAAGTTTTGCCGAAACCGACAGGCCCAAAGCCGCAGATATGGAGTTCGATGCATGACCTGCAATGAATGAGTCATACTCGCTCTCCTCGGGAGCCGGGAAAGGCTTTATGCCGCCCAACTTGCGGTTTGTGTGGAAACGGTCGCGGCGACCGGTCAGAATCTTGTGGCCATAGGCCTGATGACCCACGTCCCACACGATATCGTCTTCGGGAGTCGAATATACATAATGCAGCGCGACAGTCAGTTCCACAGAACCGAGACTGGACGCGAAGTGTCCGGGATTGTTCGCCAAAGAGTCGATTATGAAGCCTCTCAGTTCCTTGCACAACTGTGGGAGCTCCTTCTCCTTCAACTGTCTGATGTCGGCAGGAGAATTTATCTTTCCAAGCAAAGGATATTTATTCTGTTCTTCCATTTCAGTAATAACAAAATTTCCATTATGTCTCCATCATGCGAAAATACATATTTTTGCCAATTAAATGAAAAAAAAAGGCAAAAACCGCATTTTTTATTCGGCTCTTATGTTCTGGACCGATTCACACCGGAGATATTTCCAAAAATTAATGACAAAGATACTCATTTCTTGATGAACTTGACTATTTTTGTGGATAAATTATAATTCATGCAGCTTACGACAGCAGTAAATATAGAAAGTAAGGGAATTGAGATTACCCACAGGAGCCGTATATTGCTTATCGGTTCCTGCTTTGCCGTAAACATAGGTAAACGTTTACAGGAGAGGGCATTCGACATTGAAGCCAACCCGTTCGGTGTACTTTATAACCCTCTCTCGATAGCCACTGCAATGAACAGGATTGCAGACGGCACACCATTCACCGGAGCATCACCCGAAATATTCAGCCACAACGGATTGTGGCACAGCATCCTGCACCATGGCGATTTCTCGCACACCTGCAAGGAGGAGGCTCTCGAACACATGAACTGCATGCTTGAAAAGGCACACGCAAAAGCCGGGAAATATGACATCGTATTCATTACCCTGGGAACAGCATATGCTTACATCCGCAAAAGCGACATGTGTGTTGCCGGCAACTGCCACAAGTTGCCGGGCAACCTTTTCGAGAGAAGGCTGCTCGGGATTGATGAAATTGCAGATGAACTGGGCAGAGCCTTGGAGAATTTCATTGCACTGAACCCCGACACCATGTTCATATTCACCGTCAGTCCCATACGCCACCTGCGTGACGGTGCGCACGACAACCAGAAGAGCAAAGCGACCTTGCTGCTTGCCGTTGACAGGCTAATGGAGTTGTACCCCGGTAACACATCGTACTTTCCGGCATACGAGATAGTGCTTGACGAGCTGAGGGACTACCGTTTTTATGCCGATGACATGACACACCCCTCGACTGTAGCGATAGAGTATATCTGGGAAAAGTTTTCAGGGTGCTATTTCGGGAAAGAGACAGCCTGCATAAACGGAAGGATTGAAGAGATTGCCCGCGGACTGGGACACAGGCCATTCGACACGGAATCGGAAGGATACAGGCAATTCATCTTGAACCTGCTGCACAAAATAGAGAAAATAAAGGAGGAATACCCCTATCTTAATTTAGAAAACGAAACTACACGATGCAATACACTATTGAACAGATAGCCACGATACTGCGGAGCAAGAACCCCGTTGCCGTACCGGGAAGAAAGATAACACGCCTACTCACTGACAGCCGTTCACTCAGTTTCCCCGAGGAGACGATTTTCTTTGCCATCAGGACAAGGTACGGTGACGGCCACAAATATATCGAAGAACTGTACAGGAGGGGTGTAAGGGATTTTGTGGTAAACACCACCGAAGGTTTCGAGGAACTGACCGATGCCAATTTCATAGTAGTTGACAACAGCCGCAATGCCCTCCAGACCCTCGCCGCATACCACCGCTCGCAGTTCGACATTCCCATTGTAGGAATCACCGGCAGCGACGGAAAGACCATCGTAAAGGAGTGGCTATACCAGCTCACGGCAGGCAGCTACATGGTAACCAGATCGCCAAAGAGCTACAACTCGCAGATAGGCGTGCCCCTGTCGGTCTGGATGCTCCGCAAAGAGAGCACACTTGGTATATTCGAAGCCGGAATATCACAGACACACGAGATGGACAGGCTGCAAAGGATAATAAGACCCACGATAGGTATTCTCACGAACATAAGCAGCGCACACCAGGAAAACTTCAGCACAATGCAGGAGAAGTGCATGGAGAAGCTGTCGCTTTTCTCAAAGTGTGACATCATAATCTACAATGCCGACGACCCGTTGCTGAACAGATGCATCACACGCTCACTGCTCCCGTCGCGCGAAATCGCATGGTCAAGAATTGACCCCGAAAGACCGCTGTTCATTAAATCCGTGGAGAAGGACGAGGATGGCACTACCATAACATACCATTACCTGACAATGGAGAACAGCTACCGCATTCCATTCTCCGACGACGCATCCATAGAAGACTCAATAAGTTGCCTTGCTGCGGCACTGTATCTGTTGATACCGCCCGAAACCATTGCAGAGCGCATGGCCCAGCTTGAGCCTGTAGCCATGCGTTTGGAAGTGAAGGAGGGAAAGAACGGATGCATGATAATCAATGACAGCTACAACTCGGACACGGCATCACTCGGCATCGCGTTAGATTTCATGGAGAGAAGATGCGCTACCATGCCCCACCTGAAACGCACATTGATTCTCGCCGACATAAAGCAGACCGGGGAGAGCGCGCATTCGCTCTACCGCACCGTGCAGAGATACCTCGAGGAGAGGAAAATAGAAAAGTTCATAGGTATCGGCAAGGAGATAAGTTCGCAGTCTTCGAGATTCAGCGACACGGACATCGAGTGTCACTTCTTCAACAGTACCGAGGAGATGCTCACATCGGAAACCATAAAGGATATACGGAACGAATACATTCTCATAAAGGGTTCGCGCTCTTTCCACTTCGAGGACCTCACCGAGGCACTTGAAAAGAAGGTGCATCAGACAATACTCGAGGTCAACCTCACGGCCCTGAGAGAGAACCTGAACAATTACCGCAAGAACCTGCACCCCGACACCAGATGCGTGTGCATGGTGAAGGCGTCGGCATATGGTGCAGGAGCCGTGGAGGTCGGGCGCACGTTGCAGGATTGCAACGTCGATTACCTTGCAGTGGCCGTAGCCGATGAGGGAGCGGAACTGAGGAAGGAGGGCATAAACACCGGTATCATAGTTATGAACCCGGAGCCGAGTTCTTACCATATGCTGTTCGAAAACAAGCTCGAGCCGGAGGTTTACAGTTTCGGCATGCTCAAGTCGCTGATTCAGGCAGCCGGACACGAAGGCATTACCGACTATCCTGTCCACATAAAGATAGACACGGGCATGCACAGGCTCGGTTTCCTGCCCGAAGAGATTCCTACACTTGTGGAGATGCTGAAACAGCAGTCGGCACTCACTCCACGCTCGGTATTCTCGCATTTTGCAGGCAGCGACAGCCCGCTTCTCGACAATTTCACGAAAGAACAGATAGCACGCTTCGAAAAGGCTTCTACTACATTGCAGGAAGGGTTTGCACACAAAATACTGCGGCACATATGCAACAGTGCAGGAGCCGAACGCTTCACGGACGTGCAGTACGACATGGTGCGTCTCGGAATAGGGCTCTACGGAATATCACCTATCGGCGAGGATACCTCTCTGCACCCTATTTCGACATTGAAGACAATCATACTGCAGATACATGACGTACCGGCAGAAGAGACCGTAGGATACAGCCGCAGAGGAGTACTGGGACGCGACTCGCGTATTGCTGCACTTCCGATAGGATATGCCGACGGACTGAACCGCAAACTGGGCAACGGCAAGGGGTACTGCATAGTGAACGGCAAGAGAGCCCCCTACATTGGCAACATATGCATGGACGTATGTATGATTGACGTCACGGACATCGACTGCAAAGAGGGGGACACTGTTGAGATATTCGGCCCCGACCTGCCTGCCGCCACAATAGCCGACTGGCTTGAGACAATACCATATGAGATACTCACATCTGTATCGACACGAATAAAGCGCGTATATTACAGCGATTGACGAAAACGAGAGGGCAACCCTATTTACTTTCGGGTTGCCCTCTCGTTTTTTGTTTACTGCACGCTATCCGTTATAGGAAATTCTTTATGAAAATATAGAATATCAACAATGGAGTAATGTACTTCAGCATGAACATTATCACAGGAGTCACAACCCTGTTCACCAGACCGTAGTTGGTAAGTTCCTCCTTCATGAAATCCCTCTTCATGAACCACATTACAAGAACACATGTGAAGAATGCACCCAACGGCATTATTATATTTGCCGAAAGATAATCGAACATCGTAAAGAAATCGACACCGAACAGAGAAAAGAATGTCATGGTACAGAGCAGTATCGACAACACAGTAGTGACAAGAGCCGCGACATTGCGTGAAAGTTTGAACTCCTCGCTGAGATATGCGGTAATGACCTCATGGAAAGAGATTGTAGAGGTAAGCGATGCCAACGCCACAAGGACAAAGAAGGCTGCGGCCCAGACGGATGCCAAAGGTATGTCGCTGAAAATCTCGGGCAGGGTCACAAACACAAGGGAGGGGCCTTCAGTAGGCTCAAGACCGGCACTGAAAACAGCCGGGAATATCACAAGGCCGGCAAGCACCGACACGAATATCGTAAGCAGGGAGACATTCAGCGATGTTGATACCAGGTTGTTGTCCTTCTTGAAATAGGATGAATATGTGACCATGCACCCCATTCCTACAGAGAGCGAGAAGAATGCCTGTCCCATGGCCATCATGATTGTTTCAGGCTTGAATGCCTCGGCAAAATCACACGACAGGAAGAAGCGGTATCCGGCACCCGCACCGGGCATGAATGCCACACGCACGGCCATAAGCAACAGAATGACAAAGAGTGCCGGCATCATTATCTTCGACGCCTTTTCTATACCCTTCTCCACACCACGTGCCACAATAAAATGGGTAAGAAGGATAAAGGCAATACAATACCACAGGGGACGGTATGAGCCCTGAAACAGTTCGAACTGCTCCTTGAAGGATAACTCGGAACTGAAGAGCGAACCGCTCACTGAGTTTACGAGATACTCGAGCGACCAGCCGGATATTATATAATAATAACCGGATATCAGGACCGCACATATAACGCCGCTATAGCCGAGCCAACTCCATTTCTTTGAGATGGAGCGGAAAGCGCCGACCGCATTCCGGCGTGTCCTGCGGCCCACGGCAAATTCCGCCAGCATGGCAGGGATACCTACAGCAAGAACACTGAGAAGAAACACAAGAAGGAATGCGGCTCCTCCGTGCTTGCCGGCGATATAAGGAAAACGCCACAGGGCACCAAGGCCGATGGCACTTCCGGCAGCCACCAGTATGACACTTAATTTGCCCCCGAACGAGGCTCTTTGCTCTTTGCTCATAGTAACAGTTTTTCTGAATAGACCGCGAAAATAATAAAAAAGCAGAAACTTCACAGCAAAAAAGCCATGAAGTTTCTGCTTTTAACTATTTACAGGAGAGGTTAAAAACCTATACCAAAATGGAGTCCAAGACAATCGCTTGCAATTGACGGTCCAAGAAAAATGTGCAGATTACGATAGAGACGCACTCTGAAACCGGGTTGCAATCCAAGCACCAGCCCGACATTGCCCGGTTCCGGGAGATATTTATCAGCCGCAGGAACATGCCTGCCAACATCAAAAACAAAATATGCACCGGCATAAGCATCAATATAAAAAGCACAAACCTGGCGTTTACCTAAATGAAAATACCTGCGATAAAAGAGATTTGCTGTAATTGATTTTACCGGGACCAGCATACCAACTTCATCTGTACATACAGAATCAAAGTATCCGAGCATAAGACCGGCTGTTTGCTTGCCGTTTATATTCACACCACCCGAAATTTTATAATGGGCATTAAAGCCACCCGCAACCCTCGCGGTAAATTCGGGACGTAGATTATATTTCTTCTCTGCAGCAATCTCTCCACCATCGGTCTGAGCATAGGCCGACAACATAAAAAAGGTGCATAATAAGAATCCAAGAATGCGTTTCATAGCCATGTCGTTTTTATACAGTTATAGAATCCATGCGCAAGATATATAAAAGTTACGTTTTTACCCCCCCTATTGTTAAAATTGGTTAAAAGAAATATGAAACAAAAACTGCACCCATTAATGGATGCAGTTTCTATATTAGCATTATTATACCAAATGCGCTATATGCTGCTCTCTGTCGCCATACAACAGGTCAATGAGCGGAATCTCTATCATTGTGTAGCAACCGGGTTGCTGACGCATCGTTGCGCGCGCACAGCATACAAGCACCTGAGCTGTGAGCGCCGGATTGTTTATGCGCATATTGAACTCGAAAAGTTGGTTCTGCGTTGTACCCGAAACGCCCTTGCGTGTAAGGTTGACACCATGACCCATATCCAAAAGGTCATCGACGCAAGGTACCTGTTTCACATGAGTCTCGTCGTTCACGAAGTAAGGATCCGCCTTGATGGCTGCCGACACTTGACAGAAGTCATAGCCCTCTTCGAGTTCTATATATACCATACGGCGGTGAATGCCAGTTCCCACGGGTATTGTCATTGAAAGCGCAGCCTTTACGCCCTCGATTGCCTTTACCGCTACGGTGTGTCCCATGCTCATTCCGGGGCCGAAGTTGGTGTAGGTGATGCCTTTGGGAGCGATGGCCTCGAGCAAGGTGCGTACAACGGAGTCGCTGCCCGGGTCCCAACCGGCCGAAATGATTGACACCGCGTTGCCGGCCTCGGCGCTCTCGCCCAACGAACGGCGCAAGTCGAGGATCTTTGAGTGGATATCGAAACTGTCAACAGTGTTTATACCAAGCGCAAGGATATCCTTTGCGTACTTCTCCACACTGCGTGTAGGTGTCGCCAGGATAGCCACATCAACATCACCAAGTTCGCGGATGTCCTTTACTACGTTATAACCCTCGAGTTCTGCAGGGAGATTCTCGGCACCCGAGCGGCGAACGATACCTGCTACCTCAAAATCGGGAGCCGCATTCAATGCCTGAAGCGTATATTTTCCAATATTGCCATAACCTACGATGGCTGCTCTGATTTTTCTCATAAAATATATTTTTTGTTTTATGTTGCGAAGATAAATAAAATCCAATTTCCAAACATTCAGAAGCTGTTTAAAATTCTAAAAAATATTTGCAAGAGGAGATGGATATGACCCGGTAGAAAAATGGAGTACTCTGTTTCATACCGGCACAGAACAAAATTAGTCACACCAGACTTGGATTACACCTTATATATAAAATAGACAAGGCGCACATGTGCGCCTTGTCTATTTTATATTATGAAGCATTCAATGCTTACTCCTTATCGCCACGGGGACGGCGGTCGCGGCGCGGACGACGCTCACGCTCCTCGTAACCTTCGGGCTTCTCAATAAGAGCCTTGCGTGAGAGCTTGAACTTACCGGTCTTGGGGTCAATCTCAACAAGCTTTACCTGCAGCTTGTCACCCTCATTGATACCGGCCTCCTCCATAGTCTCGAAACGTTTCCAGTCAATCTCGGAGATATGCAACAAACCATCCTTACCGGGCATGAACTCAACGAATGCACCATAAGGCATTACGCTGCGTACTGTACCGTCATATACCTCACCGGCCTCGGGGATAGCAACGATTGCGCGGATCTTCGCGATTGCATCGTTGATTGACTGGCCGTTGTTTGCTGCGATTTCGATGATACCCTCACCGTCAACCTCTTCGATAGAGATTGTAGCTCCGGTCTCCTCCTGCATACCCTGGATAATCTTTCCGCCCGGGCCAATGACAGCACCGATGAACTCCTTAGGAATACGCATTGTTTCGATGCGTGGAGCGTGAGGTTTGAGTTCAGCACGTGGCTCAGCGATACACTCGGTAATCTTGCCGAGGATGTGCATACGACCCTCGCGTGCCTGATTGAGAGCCTTCTCGAGAATCTCGTATGAAAGACCGTCAACCTTGATATCCATCTGTGTAGCAGTGATACCGTCAACAGTACCTGTTACCTTGAAGTCCATATCACCCAAGTGGTCCTCGTCACCGAGAATATCACTCAATACTGCATATTTCTCTTCACCTGCGTTCTTGATAAGACCCATAGCGATACCCGATACCGGCTTCTTTATCTGCACACCGGCATCCATAAGAGCCAATGTACCGGCACATACTGTAGCCATTGATGAAGAACCGTTTGACTCGAGGATATCGGAAACTACGCGAACGCAATATGGATAGTCGGCAGGAATCATGTTCTTGAGCGCACGGCAAGCAAGGTTACCGTGACCAATCTCACGACGGCCTACGCCACGCTGTGGGCGAGCCTCGCCAGTAGAGAATGGAGGGAAGTTGTAATGGAGCAGGAAGCGCTCTGTACCCTGGTTCATGACGTCGTCGATAATCTTCTCATCGCGCTTTGTACCCAAAGTAACGGTTGTCAGAGACTGGGTCTCACCGCGAGTGAAGACAGCTGAACCGTGAGGGCCGGGCAGATAGCCTGCCTCGCACCAGATAGGACGTATCTCGGTTGTCTTGCGGCCGTCGAGACGCTTGCCCTCGTCGAGGATACAACGGCGCATAGCCTCTTTCTCTACATCGTGATAGTAACGGTCGATAAGAGCACCCTTCTCCTCGAGTTCCTCCTCTGTGAACTGAGCCTTGAACTCCTCCTTGATAGCTTCGAAAGCTTCGCCGCGGCCATGCTTGTCATTGTTGCCGCTTGCAGCAACTGCATAAGCCTTTGCATAGCATGCCTCGTGAACCTGAGCGCGGAGCTCTTCGTCGTTCACCTCGTGGCAGTACTCGCGCTTAACGGTAGAGCCAACCTCTTCCATAAGTTCCATCTGAGCCTTGCAATGTACCTTGATTGCCTCGTGAGCAACCTTCATTGCCTCGAGAAGGTCATTCTCTGAAACCTCCTTCATCTCACCCTCGACCATCATGATGTTCTCGTATGTAGCGGCAACCATGATGTCCATGTCAGCCTCCTCGAGCTGCGCGAATGTGGGGTTAACCACGAACTCACCGCCGATACGCGCTACACGTACCTCGGAGATAGGACCGCCGAAAGGAATGTCTGATACCGCAAGAGCTGCAGAAGCTGCAAGACCTGCAAGGGCATCGGGCATGTCAACACCGTCAGCAGAGCAGAGCATGATGTTCACATAAACCTCGGCATGGTAGTTATCGGGGAAGAGAGGACGAAGAGCACGGTCAACGAGACGGCAGGTGAGGATTTCATAATCCGAAGCCTTGCCTTCGCGTCTTGTAAAACCACCCGGGAAACGGCCGAAAGCCGCATATTTCTCTTTGTACTCTACCTGTAAAGGCATAAAATCGGTGCCCGGCACAGCGTCCTTCGCTGCGCAGACTGTGGCCAAAAGCATCGTATTGCCCAAGCGCAACATTACTGCGCCGTCAGCCTGCTTCGCAAGCTTACCAGTTTCAATGGTAATGATTCTACCATCGGGCAAAGCCACATTTTTTGTAACAACATTCATCTTTTTATCTTTTTAAAACAAAGTTTTTATTTGTAATTCTCGCAAAGATATACAATTTTCCACATTTTAACTATCTTTGCACCCACATTTTTGACAATCATGAAGAATTTAAAGCCTAAAAAGAGATTTTTTGCCATTGCGGCATTCATTGCCATAGTGCTGTCATCGTGTTCAGGAGGCCCCGAAGGCCCATGCTTTACAATCAAAGGAGCCATAGCCGACGCTGACGGCAAAATGCTCAGAATCATACACATTGGGGTTGACAAGGCCACACTCCTCGATTCGGCCGAACTTGACGAAAAAGGCGAGTTCGAATTTATATTCCCCAGACCCGAATGCTTCGATTTCTACAGATTGGAGCTCGACAGCGGTTCTGTACTCGTTGCCATTGACTCAACCGAAACGGTAACAATAAAGGGCAACGCAAAAGAGTTCGCGAAGACATATACCGTCGAAGGAAGCGTAGAGAGTGGGAAAATAAAAGAGATAAACATGCTTTACAATGCCCTGCAGGAGCAGGTAATGACAATGTTCAACAGCACATCGCCTGCAATCATAAAAACAAGAAACGATGTATTCAACCTCATCGACGAGTTCAAGACGAACCTTGCCAAACAGTATATAGCAAGCGCGCCAGGCTCGGCAAGCGCATACTACGTCCTGTCGCTCTCCTTGGCAGGAGAACCGCTGTTCAGACCCATGACAGAGAGGAGCGACAGCAAATACCTTGCGGCTGTAGCCACCAACATGCAGCACAACTACCCCGAAGCCGAACGCACGAAACTGTTGGTTGAGTTCGCGCAGAATGCAATGAATGCGACAAGACCGGCCAAGGAGTACGAAGTGGATGTCAAGGAGGAGAGCATATCCACGACAGGATTGTTCGACATAAGCCTGCCGACAATGAACGGAGACACCATAAAACTCTCTTCACTGGCCGGCAAGGTTGTGCTTCTCGACTTCACGGTTTACGGTAATGCCAAAATAAGCAGCCGCAACATAGACCTGCGCAAGATTTACTCAAAGTACAAGGAACAGGGCTTTGAGATATACCAGATTTCATTCGACAACGACAAACATTTCTGGCAGACATCGGCAAGCAACCTGCCATGGATTTGCGTACGCGACGGCAACGGAGCTTCATCATCCAACGCACTCCTGTACAACGTGCAGCAGCTCCCGACATTCTACCTTATAAACAAAGAGAACGAGATTGTCCTGCGCGACAACCAGATAAAGGACCTGGACACAGAAATCCAGAAACTGCTGAAGGAATAAGACGCACCGGGCAAAGAAAGCATCTAAAACAGAGGATTGACAAAAATTCACCATTTAAATTTGGTTTATATATAAAAAGGGGCTACCTTTGCCAAAGAAATAAAGGGAAAATGGGTTCCAGCACTCGTGTTGGAATCCTTTGTTTTACTGTTTTTTAAAAAAGTACAGAAATGAGCTATATGTCAGAAGAGGGCTACAAGAAATTGTTGGCCGATTTGAAGGAACTGGAGGCTAAACGCCCCGAAATTGTACGCCAGATTGCTGAGGCACGCGACAAGGGTGACCTGTCGGAGAATGCAGAATACGATGCCGCAAAAGAGGCACAGGGCTTGTTGGAGATGAGAATCAGCGAGCTTAAGATGGTCATCGCGGATGCAAAGATTATCGACACGTCAAAGTTGAACACAGACACCGTACAGGTGCTCACAAAGGTTGGTCTCAAGAATACAAAGACCGGAGCTACGATGCAGTACTCAATTGTACCGGAGAGCGAGGCAAACCTCCGCGAAGCGAAGATTTCAATCAACACCCCTATCGCAAAGGGTCTCCTGGGCAAGAAGGTAGGCGATGTTGCCGAGATTACCGTACCTCAGGGCAAACTCTACCTTGAGATCACAAGCATTTCATTCTAATATAAATAAAGGATGGCAACAATATTCAGCAGAATTGTCGCAGGCGAGATTCCCAGCTACAAGGTAGCCGAGAATGAGCAGTTTTATGCTTTCCTCGATATCAACCCCCTTGCCAAGGGACACACCCTTGTAATACCCAAGCGCGAGGTGGACTACTTCTTTGACCTCACCGACGAGGAGATAGGCGCAATGCAGGTGTTCGCAAAGAAGGTTGCCGAGGCTATCAAGCGTGCTTTTCCCTGTATAAAGGTAGGCCAGGCGGTGCTGGGGCTCGAAGTACCTCACGCGCACATTCACCTGGTGCCCATGCAGAGCGAGAGGGACATGCTCTTCACCAACCCCAAACTACAGCTCACCCCCGAGGAGTTCAAGGAGATTGCCGCGAAACTAGAAAGCGAGTTTGCCTGATGGCAATCTCGCTTTCTAGTTTCGCAACTAAAGCATTTAGAATTATTGCTTCGATTATCTATTCATCACCGGACGCACTGAACAACCAATACTACGATACATACCATAATCATCATAGGGTGTGTTGTAATACCCATTTTCCTCTAAAGTCGTTCCTTGACCCGACCACATAGTAAATTCAAAACAACGCGCCCATTCATATTTTGTGCCGTTATCTTCAGAGTGCATAGTAGATGTCCAGTAATTGCCATCTTCGCCAATAGGCGGCTCATTGCCTTTTCCATCATCACCACCAGCTGCCGGCAGGAATATACTGTTACCATTAGGCCCGGTTACTCGGTAACCCATCATTCCATGATAGTTCTCGGATAGCCAATCGCACTTCTCTATCAGTTCCATAAACTCGTCTGCGGTAGGCATTCTCCACGAACCTTTCCATTTAACAGCAGCAACATCATATTTTGAACCCGAAATATCTTGTCCTATAAAATCATAATATTCATATGGTTCCTCTCCGTGACGATATAAATAATCATCATAGTCCACTATAACCTCTGTTTCTCCCCAAGCGTAATAGCCACCAATATCTTCAGCTTTTATGGCACCAACATTACAGGTAGCCCACAAGACAGAAAGACCCAAATCAACATACTCATGTCCATTTGCATTTATAGAAAACTCCGATTTAACATCACCGTCATATTTATTTAAAGTAATATTCCGGTCATCTGTCAAGGACTGCAAATTGATACAATCTTTGTTTATAATCAAAACAAGGAAGTTTCCTATCTCTGATTCATCAGGGATTATTGTAATGATACTTGTTTCATTGTTTACAGAATATACAAATTTTGTTTTTGTATATCTATGGGTATTAGCATCACCAACAATCAGTCCTGTTCCATCGGGACCAAAATGATACAACACATATTCACTACTTGTCTCATACAACCAATCTCCCACAATCAAGCTCTTTACATTCTCGGTTTTCGGACCATCATCATCATCACCACAAGATATCAATGCCGGAGCCAAAACAAACATAAGCCCAAGAACAAAAAAATAATTAGTTTTCATAATAAACAAAATTTATTCAAAAATTATTTTAAACCGTAGACTTTGCCCGTACCACCACAACCGCCACATTTGCCGGTACGATGTCCGTTACTATCTAATTTGCAATTTGCACATGGTATCCGACCTCCGGTCATTGAAGACTGAAATCCACTGCCGCCACAGGTACTGCATATGCCGGACCCACGGCATAAGTGACAATCTTTATAACCATATCTATTCTTATATTCTTCCATTCTGGCGTTTTGCTTTGATTCGCTATTTTGGATAGTTTCTGTAAATGTTGCATTCCCCGTACTATAAGAGTCATAACCAGAACTTACATTATAACCACCTCCTGTATTATAATTGTTGTAATTGTTATTATTATGATAAGTAATTACACCATCACCACCACAAGAGAAGCAAGACAAAAATCTATATCCTCCGCAGGCAAAACATGCAGTTGGGCCAAACATTGTATATGTACATCCACTACCTCCACACATACCACATACAATACGCCCAGAACCAGAGCAATTCCAGCAGGTTGCATGTGACACTTGTGCATTAGATACCCCCACAAACATAAGTGCAATAAACAGCATCAAATAAAAATTTTTCATATTAATAAGATTTCAAATGACTAATTATTCCAGATCTATTTTAGATAGTTACACATAACTGAAATTTCAAGCTATTTTATTCAAGTTCATAAACCTCACCATCGATACAGACAATAGGTTCTGCCTGAAAGTTTATATCTTTCAAATCCTTCAATATTTCTTTAAGACTCTTGTATAGACTTTTTTCACTTTCACTAGCTGTACCGTTGTCTATTATCACTTTCACGGCATCATATTGTTGCTTGAATAGAACGTATTCAGCGCATGCTTTTTTATAATCATTTTCAGAATGGAATTTAACAGCATATACATGCATTTCGCATATATTACCTTCACCTTCTTCGGTTACATAAATCTCATGCCAATGCCCCTTATCATAGCTTCTAATACGAGCTCCATATTGAATGTCACTATAAGGAAATTCCTTATGTAAAGAAGTCTTAAAAGTATAATACCATACGACATCTTCTTTTTCTACTTCAACACTCACTTTGGATTTTACTATATCCTCAGTGTTCTCCTTACGTTCTTCTTCTGCAGGATCATAATCCTTCATGTATTCATAATCGCCATCATCTAAGGCATAAGGGGAAAAGAGATAACTTCCATTCGACAAATAGTCGCCCCCATAAATATACTCAGATGTGTTACCATTGTATGTTATGTTAATTTTATTCCCGTTTATACTATACCGGAATGGGTAACTTCTTTCTTTATAACTACCGCCAATGTCTAAATAGCGTTGTGTCCAACGTTCTACACCATGACTATCATCTATAAAATATAATGTATATGATTCTTTTGAGAGCGAACCGGCGTCGGATGTATAGCATATCCATTTCTTGCTTTGCAGTTCGTCTTTTATTGCTGAATTATTCTTAACAGCATCTTCATCATCACCGCAAGCACCCAAACATAGAAGTGTGAGGCAAAGCAACATGTAGTGGAGGATTCTAAATTGTCTCATAGTATTTTATTTATTAATTATTGAACATCTTATAATTATTAGAATGCCCAACCTAATGCAACATTAAAGCCGTCGAGTCTGTAATCATTACCAAACTTGAATTTCGGCGCCCACAAATTATATCCTCCTGACAGTAAAATCCATTTATACCTGAAATGTAGTCTCAGATTTGCACAACCATCAAAAAAGAAAGACATTTCATCCTTCCAATCATACTTTTCAAAGTCAAATTCATACTGGGCACGTAGAGATGGCGCCAATCCTAAAGTAAACAAGAGTTGTATGTCTTCCTTTTCGACAAGCGAGAAAGAGTAGTTTACTCCAAGGTCAACATTAAAGTTTCCACCGTCATCAAAATTTTTTCTCATTGTCCATTCAAAGCCAATTCCGTCCGGTTTTAGGATATACATACTATATGCCCAATTATCATAACCGTCATAATTATAGTATGAGATGTTTGCAGAGAGCACTCCACTTTTTATCTTTTCTGAATTTGTCATTGAGTTTTCAGCCCCAATTGTGTAATTGTTTTTAACTACCTTTTGTGCATTTGCCGGTAAAGACAATATTCCTATGACAAAAAATACAATAAACTTTTTCATAATATTTTAGATTTAAATTATTTAAGTTCAAGATGATTCAAATATATGATAAATGGTGGCTTATTCTTTCTTTTTTCTTTCTCTGTTAGAATTTCAAGTTTAACAATGCCTATTCCCCGTGCAAGCCACATACTATAATGATATTTAAAATCTTTTCCCGGTCTTCCTTCATGTACCCAACCTGTAAGTTTTACGCAATCAAAAGCTCCGGCAGGTGTTGACACAGTCTCTTCCTTTTCAACAGTGAAATCACTGTACTGGGTGGTAAATTTCAGTATCTCCATACCAAAACCATTTTTGCATAGGTCTGTAATACTGTTGCAACTAATGTTATCTCCAACTTTCATGTTCGACGGAATAACCATTGCAAATCCCTGCCTTTTTGATATTACCTTACAGTCTTGGTGAATGTTGTGCGTGAAATAATAAGTTCCGGCAGTATCAATAGTTGTTGGAAACAATTGTTCTTTTAATGATTTATCTAATCCCTTTAAAGGAGTATGTTTCTTATTAAAAAAAAGCGAATTGGTATATGCAACAAGTAAACCATCCTCAATTTTTTCATCAACCACAACCTCCTGGATGTACGTTGGCCCCCCTAAAAACTTTATTTGTTTCCCATCTTTCTCGAAAGCATATTCAGCAATTGAGCCCTTTCTAAACAACGTGTAAGGATTAATCCTGTTGATAATACGTTCTATTTCCTGCGGTGTCAAATCTGTTGCCGGAGACAGTTCGGTTCTCTTGCTACTACTCGCAAGAAGTGTTCTTTCTTCATTCAAGTTACTCTCTTGTGCCATAGCCGAGAAACGAGAAAGAAGAAGAAAGAAGAAAAAAATAACTGTTGTTAGATTTTTAGTTTTCATCATTATTTTATTTTTAATTAATACCATAGTATAAAAGACGTTATCGCAAATTTATGTTAAAAAATGCCGAAATCCCCTCCCTAAACAAGAATCATATTATACAATTGTGTAGCATATAATTCACGTTCTTTTACAATCATCATTCGTAAACTGTTTTGAGTAGAAACTAAAGAAATCATAATCAAGAATCAGGCAGATTCTCAACAATAGTTCCGTATCAATACTCTTGCGACGAAAGATATCATATATATTGCTTCTGTCACAATAAAGTTTACGGGCAAACCAGGATATTGTGCGTTCCTGCTTTGCAAGTTCCGCTTTTATAAGACTCCCAATGTGAATACCATGCATAATATTAACATTACTGTGCAACAGTTATCAATATTTACGATTACCAATTATCAAAGGAAAATATTTCTGCAACAATATAATAATTGGTATGAATGCCAACAGAACCAATAGTGATGCCAAGAACGACAATGCCCCTTCAAGAATTCCTTCATAGGCAATAGAAGAGACTATTTTGCCCAATGGATGATAAAGGTCTCTATGGAATTGAAGAATAATCATTGTGCCAATGGAGATAACACCTATCGCTTTAATCTTGACATTGTCAAGCAATACTGATATCAAGAAACATATAATTGTCCCTGCCACTCCTAACACAAAAAACAGCAACATGCTATTTCCATACATGCCTTTGAACATTCTGACAGAGCCGCTGAAGTTGCTTAAAACAAATTGTACTACAAGTAATGCTATAATACACAAGAATGCACAAAACTTATACTGTCTGATTCTTTTTACCCAAATTGAAAGTTTTTCCTCAAAATTTGTTGAAATCACATATCCTAAGAAAAAATATGGGAACGCTAAAAATACATTGGTCACTCCCCAAGCCGGGTAATAATTATGATATCCGCATATTAATGATGCCACGACACACAACACCATCCATAACATTAACTGTTTCTTACTTTTTGTTATCTGGAACAGTACCTTTATTATAAAGAGAGTATACACAAACCACAGGTTCTTTGCAGCCGGTGCATCCATAAATGTATGGAAACCACTTAAAACTCCTATAGGAAGTTTAAGTAATTCAGCGATATCATTATAATACTTGATTACATGTGAAAAGTCTTTGATTAGACATAACAGGAGATATGGTATTATCAATGATATACAGTTTTTCTTTAGAAACGTGGTAAAAGTATCACTGCGTTTATACAGATACCCCGATATAATAAAAAACAACGGGACATTAAATGAATATATAAATGGGGTAAAGGTTTCGGGGAAAGCATGCCCCCAAATGATAAACAGCATACCTAAAGCTTTCATCCAATCTACCCAATTTTTGTGTCCATTCATAGCAACAAAGTTAAACCGTTGCCAACAGTCCCAAAACTGGCAAAGTGTATAAAAAACAAAAAGGCGTAGGAACTGTACTGTCACCCGTTCCACGCATAGAGGCTCTGGTATGCCCATCAACTGTCGGAACGAGCAACGCAGAGCCTACGCTATTATGCATAACACACAATTGGCAACAATGTTGGGATGTTCCCGAATTGTCGCCATGTGCATAAATACACACCATAGACATCTATCGTTGCCTTGTCTTTGACAGTTGTTTGAAATTTACCAGATTTCTATGCGTCAAGAACAAAGCGCCAATAAACGCTTATAATAAATATATGCCCTCCACTCACCCGTTTGCACAGGCTCTGCAGAGGCTGTGCAAATATATCTATTTAATTTTTACCGTACAACTGCTAAACAAAAAAGTTTCCGACACTGACGATTAATCACACCTTTTCACTATCTTCGCAGAAAAGAATGAGCCGGTCTATTGAAGCACAGAGATTTTTCACTGCGTTCAAAATGACAAGAATATAAGCTTACAGTTCCAACAAAACAGACAAATGACCATGCGCACACTTATCAGCAACCCAACAATAGTGAACAACGGCGAGCAGTTCCGCGGCTCCATTGTAGTAAACAACGGTAAGATTGTAGAGATTCTGCGCGGAGACGAACTGCCACGTGCCGAATGCGATGAGATTGTAGAGGCCAGTGGCCTTTATCTTATCCCGGGAGTAATTGATGACCACGTACATTTCCGTGAACCGGGACTTACCCATAAGGCAACAATTGCAACCGAGAGCCGTGCAGCCGCTGCCGGAGGTGTGACATCTTACATGGAGATGCCCAACACTGTCCCACAGACAACAACCATCAAGGCCTTGAAGGAGAAGTATGCCATTGCTGCAAAAGAGAGCCTCATCAACTACTCCTTCTTTTTCGGTGCAACAAACAGCAATGTCGATGAGTTTGCAAAGCTGAATGCGAAAAGAGTTTGCGGAATAAAGCTCTTCATGGGTTCAAGCACAGGCAACATGCTTGTCGATAAGCAGGAGCAGCTTGAGAAGATTTTCTCAAAGGCAAAAGAGCTCGATTTTCCCATTGCTGTACATTGTGAGGAGAGCAACATAATCGCAGCCAACAGCAAGCGCATAAGGGAGGAGTTCGGCGAAGATGCCGATGTAAAGTACCACCCTGTCATACGCAGTGCCGAGGCATGTTACGAGAGCACCAAGTGCGCCGTTGAACTTGCACGCAAGTTCGGCACTCGGCTACAGGTAATGCACATAAGCACCGCACGTGAGCTTGAGCTACTTGGCAATGATGACAATATAACAGCAGAGGCAACCCCGGCTCACCTCACATTCTGCGACAAGGATTATGCGAGACTGGGAACAAGGATAAAATGCAACCCGGCGATAAAGGGCGAAGAGGAGCGCGAGGCATTGCGCCG
Organism: Bacteroidaceae bacterium; assembly: GCA_045646845.1. Lineage (GTDB taxonomy): Bacteria > Bacteroidota > Bacteroidia > Bacteroidales > Bacteroidaceae > HGM04593. The sequence goes on along the minus strand of JAZRLO010000001.1, from coordinate 163,341 downwards.
CGCAGTAGCAGAGGGGAAAATAGATGTAATAGGAACAGACCACGCTCCACACCTGCCGGCAGACAAGGAAGGCGGTGCACTGAAGGCTGCGTCGGGCATGCCCAGCATACAGTTCTCGTTGCTTTCGATGCTGCAGCTCGTCGATGAAGGCCTTTTCACAATTGAAACAGTTGTGGAAAGGATGTGCCATGCTCCGGCAAGGATATTCGGTATAAGCAAGCGCGGATACATAGAAAAGGGATATCATGCCGATTTTGTATTGCTTTCCCCGAACAAACCACACACGATAACAGCCGATGACATCATCAGCAAATGCGGATGGAGCCCCTTCGAAGGCGAGACATTCAACTGGAGCGTCGAGCAGACATGGGTCAATGGCGAGTGCGCATATAGGAACGGAGAGATAAACGAGGATGTACGCGGCAAGGCACTCTCATTCGACCGATGAAACGGCACATTTTCAGTTATGACATTGAGCAGGTGGCTCCATACATAGACTGGAGTTACCTGTTGCATGCATGGGGGATAAAGGAGGCGGAGAATGCTGAAGAGGTCATGCACGATGCAGGGCTGATACTTGAAGAGATGCAGGGAAGATACTGTACAAAGGGAATCTTCGCGCTGTTCGACGCAGCAGGCAAGGGAGAGGATATCATATTTGAAGGGACTGCCTTGCCCCTGCTCAGGCAACAGCATGCGAGAAGCGGCGAACCAAACCTGTGCCTGAGTGATTTCGTCTCACCGCACAGCGACAAGGCCGGACTCTTTGCCACCAGCGTTCCGGCAGAGTTCGGTGAAGAGTACAGGAACGATGAATACAGATACATTCTGGCACAGACTCTCGCCGACCGCCTTGCAGAAGCCACCGCCACACTAATGCACCGTGAAGTGCGCACGCAAACACACCTTTGGGGATATGCCCTCAATGAGCAGTTGACGCCGGAACAGCTGAACCGCGAAGAGTACCAGGGCATACGCCCGGCCGTGGGTTACCCGTCATTGCCCGACCAGAGTATCATCTTCATAATAGACAAACTTCTTGGCATGAACGAAATAGGAATATCGCTCACACCCAACGGCGCTATGCACCCGCATGCATCGGTTTGCGGCATAATGCTCCACCACCCTGCTTCACATTATTTCGCTGTCGGGAAAATCAATGAAGAGCAGTTGAAAGATTATGCTTTCAGGAGGGGAGTCTCACCCGGTGAGGTCAAAAAGTTCCTTGCAAAGAACATGCAATAGAAGCAGAGGAGCAGAAAAGAGAATACGGAAGTGATAAATTCACACTCCCAATGCAATAAATGAACAAAAAAAGACTTACCTTTACAACTCCTAAAACAAAATCATCTATGTTAAGAAAAATCCTTCACCCGTTCTATGTTCTGTACCAAGTGCTTTTCGCATGGTGGGTCGCTATTCTGCTCACTGTCTTGGCATCATTGATAATCCTGCTGTTTGGCCGTTACATAAAAGTGAAGAACGGCGACTACTACCCGGCCATTGTGTGGTGCCGATTGCTTTGCTGGCTGTTCTTCATACCGGTAAAGGTCGTTGACCGCAAGAAATATGTCGAAAAGGGCAAGAACTATGTATTCGTAGCCAACCACCAGGGCATGTTCGACATTGTGGCGATGTACGGCTATGTGATGACAAACTTCAAATGGATAATGAAGGATTCCTTGAGAAAAGTACCCTTCCTGGGCAAGGCTTGCGCCGAGACCGAACACATATTCGTGAACCGCACAACTCCGCAAAAAGACCTGCTCAGAAAGTCAATAAATGTTCTGAAGAGCGGAAAATCAATGACTATATTCCCTGAAGGCACAAGATGCGACAACGGCAAGTTGGGAGCATTCAAGAAGGGAGCGTTCGTTATAGCCAACATGGCGCAGAAACCTGTCATACCGGTAACGATACAGGGTTCATATGATATTCTGCCCAAGGGGTGCTGGTGTCTTCACTGGTCGCCCGTAACATTGACATTCCATGAACCGATAGAGTGCAAAGGACGCGATGCCGAGAACGTTGATTACCTTATGACAGAATCGCGCGCAGCCATTGCAAGAACATTGGGCGAATGAAAGAATAAGAAATCAAGACACTGAAACAACACAACAAGGGCAACCCGAATGTAAAACAGGGTTGCCCTTTTGTATGAGACATTGAACAAGAAAAGCATAAATAGCTATCGCGCTTTCGCTCGCCTACCTTTCAACATTCATATACTCAACCATTCCTTTTATGTCCTTGTCCTCCTTGAAGGATTCCGGAGCCGCATCTATTATCTTCATGAAAAGCTCGCTCGACAATGGATTCAACATGAGCCCGAACCACTGTTTGAAAATGAGTGGTCCGAGAATATCCCCGTAATGGTCGGTAATGAACTTCTCGACAAAAGTCTCCATCTCTGAATGGCATTCCGCAGTTTTCTGCTCCATAACCTCTCTTGCATAGGATGCTGACCTGCCCTCCATTATCAGCCGGGCTTCAGATTTCGATGCTTCATTCATATCTTCACCATACTGCACGAATTTGGTTATATAGGTACTCAACGCCTCATTGAGCGCGGTGCCGGAGGCTACAGCATGCCGGTCCGATATTTCAGCCACTATATCACCAGGTTCCACCACCAACGGCATCACCAGCAATTCCCCCATAAAAATGCCTGCGACATACGGTTCCGATACAAAACCTTCGAATTCAAACTCCCCGTCACGCACTACCGTATAACCTACTTCGGAGAAGACATTGTCGGAGTAGCGTCTGAAATGCAGCGTATCACCATCAAGTACAGAACCTGCGATTTTTCCGTCAACGCAATAGTTGTTCTCGTCACAGGAGGAGAGAACAAGGAAAATCAAGGATATAACGGTGCTGACGGTCCCTCTTATCATATAAATTCGTTACTATGACTGTTTACTTGGAAGTTGTCTGAATTTTATTCCGAATCTATTCGAGAGCCGGAGTTGTTTTTCATGGCAACAAACTTGTTTGTTCAATAAAACGGTACAATTTCCGTTTGCAAATATAGCACAGTTTATACAAGCACGGAAGAGTTAAAATCTTATTAAATATTAAAATAGCAAGCCGATTCGTTAAATGAAACAAATTGAACGATATTGAATTTATAAGAGCCCATTTTACTAATATTAGAACTTTTTGGTGTATCTTCGCAAACGAAAGAATATTACAAACAAAACAAATGGATACTATGAAGAAATTATTGGTTGTACTGCTCATGGCAGTGCTTGCGGCTCCACAGCTAAGAGCCGATGAGGGCATGTGGTTATTGCAGCTCATGCGCCAGCAGAACCTCGAGGACCAGATGCGCAAACAGGGCCTTGAGATTTCAGTGGATGAAATCTATTCACCCGACTCTCCGTCGTTGAAAGACGCCATCGGAATCTTCGGCGGTGGCTGTACGGGAGAAGTCATCTCACCCAACGGACTTGTGATAACCAACCACCACTGCGGTTTCAGTTCTATACAGAAGTTGAGTTCTGTAGAGCACAACTACCTGAACAACGGTTTCTGGAGCCAGAGCTACGAAGAGGAGCTCCCGTGCGAGAATCTCGCCTTCACATTCGTGGTGAAGATACAGGATGTTACGGACACCGTCAACGGCCTTGTAAAGAGCGGCAAAATCACTGAGGAGGAATCATTCAGCCGACAGACTCTTGCCAAGATAGGCAAGGAGCTGTTCGCGGCAGACAACATCGAGGGCAAGGAGCACATGTACCCCCAATTGCTTCCCTACTTCGAAGGCAACAAATTCTACCTTGTATATTACAAGAAATATACCGACGTACGCCTTGTAGCCACACCGCCCAATTCTATCGGAAAGTTTGGAGGCGAGACAGACAACTGGATGTGGCCGCGCCACACTGGTGATTTCTCGGTTTTCCGCATCTACGGCGACAAGAACGGCAACCCTGCGGCGTACAGCAAGGAGAATATCCCCTTGAGCACCCCCAAGCACCTGAATATTTCGCTCAAAGGCTTCGAATACGGTGATTTCGCTATGATCATGGGATTCCCCGGCAGCACTTCACGCTACCTCACCGGCGATGAGGTCAAGCAGAGAATGTTCCAGGAGAACGAGCCACGCATTGCAATGCGCGACGTAACTCTGAAGATTATACGCGAGGAGATGGCGAAGAGCGAGGATATCTCAATCAAATATGCCAACAAGCTGGCAAGCATCAGCAACTACTGGAAGAATTCAATCGGCATGAACAAGGCCATCGTTGACAACCAGGTTGTAGAGACAAAGCTCGCCGAGGAGGCTGCATTCAAAGCATGGGCATTGCAGAACGGCAAGAATGAATATGCTGATGTTGTGGAGAGAATCAATGCAGGCGTAAAAGACGCGAACCGCACAGTCTTCCTTACCACATTGTGCGTTGAACTGATAAACAATGTAGAATTCATCCAGCGCAACCTCTCCGAGAACGACGTTCTCATCCTTGAGACCCCCGACAAAGTCAAGGAGACCATGAACAGTGTATATGACTGGGTACACAACCGTGATTACATCCACGACATTGACCGCCGCATTGCAAAAGAGGTTCTCCCTCTCTACTTCAGCCTGACTGAGCCTGAGGAGCGTGACGAGTACCTCAATGAGGTCTATGCGAAGTATAAGGGCAACATAGGGAAATTCATTGACGACGTGTATGACAACTCCATCATGGCAAACAGAAAGAACCTTGAAAAGTTCACCAAGAAGCCCAGTGTCAAGAAATTCAACAACGACCCCGCAGTGAAGTTGCGTTCTGCAATCATCAACACATACCGTTCACTCTATGCAAAAGGCCAGGAGATTGACAATGTCATGAACCCGCTCCACAAGACATACCTCAAAGGTCTTATGGAGAAAGCCAACGGAGCACCCGTATATCCCGACGCGAACTTTACCATGCGTCTGACATACGGTAACGTAAAGTCTTACCAACCCAAAGACGGAGTGACATACAACCACTACACGACACTTAAAGGTGTAATGGAGAAGGAAGACCCCAACAACAGCGAGTTCATCGTCCCTGCACGCCTCAAGGAGCTGTACGAGACAAAGGACTTCGGCGAGTACGCGCTCCCCAACGGTGAGATGCCGGTTGCATTCCTTACTACCAATGACATTACCGGAGGAAACAGCGGTAGCGGTGTATATAACTCACGCGGAGAACTTATAGGACTTGCCTTCGACGGCAACTGGGAGTCACTCAGCGGCGACATCAACTTCGACGACAACCTGCAGCGTTGTATCAACGTCGATATCCGTTACGTGCTCTTCGTTATCGAGAAACTCGGAAACTGCAAACGACTCATCGATGAGATGACAATCGTAAAGTAACATGAACAACACCTATACAATCAAGGCTCGCACCGCGGTGCGAGCCTTGATTGTTATATATCAGTCATAATGCTTATTCAGGCCATACTTTCCGATAAATTTCTCCTACTACAATACTGGATTATGGTGACATCACTGCTGTAAAAAATCTCTCAGAACACTTTGTGCCCGTATAGCGGCAACTCCCCCGGCTGCAAAAGCGGTGAATTCATACACCCGAGCGACTCTTTGAACTGCTCGGGAGTACGTGCGCCAACAAGCACCGAAGTTACGCCCTCCTGAGCAAGCACCCACGCAAGCGACATCGAAGCGAGCGACTCGCCACGCTGCACTGCAATACAGTTCAGACTGTTGAGATATTCAACCAGTTCTGGTTTCAGTTTGTCTGCCGTCAGCGAACCGGCTCTTGACATGCGCGAACCTTCGGGAATTCCGCCCAGATAGCGCGATGTAAGGAGCCCCTGCGCCAAGGCAGAGAAGGAGATGAACCCTATTCCCTCGGCGGCACAATAGGCCGAAACGCCTTCGTCCTGCACCGCCCTGTCGAGCAGATTAAGACGGCCCTGAAAGATTAAGGGTGGCACACCCTGCGCACGAAGGAAGCTGTTGGCGTACCTGAGAGCTTCGAGCGGCCAACGCGAGATACCTATATAAAGAGCCTTGCCCGAACGCACTATATCAACAAGCGCCTGCAAAGTCTCGTCGAGAGGCGTCAATGGGTCGTAACGGTGAATGTAGAATAGATCGACATACTCAAGCCGCAAACGACGCAGGCTCTGGTCGAGACTCGACATAAGATGCTTGCGCGAGCCCCAACTGCCGTAAGGACCCTGCCACATATCATAGCCGGCCTTTGTCGCAATGAAGAGTTCGTCGCGATAGGGAGCAAAGTCCTCCTTCAGCATACGCCCCACCATCTCCTCGGCAAAACCGGGAGGAGGACCGTAGTTGTTGGCCAGGTCGAAATGGGTTATGCCGTTATCGAACGCAAGGCGCGCAATGGCACGGCAGTTGTCATATGACGCATCCGCCCCGAAATTCTGCCAGAAGCCGAGACTCACTTTAGGCAACAGGATTCCACTGTTTCCGCAACGGCGATATATATTGTCAGCCGCTGCATATCTGTCACTCGAAGCAATATAATTCTCCATAATATTCTATTATACAACAACTGCGAGCACAAACGCTGCCCGCAGTTGTCATTTATGCAATAATATCAATGTACAAGAACCTTCATTCCGTTGACGATGTACAAGCCGGCCGGAACTGTAATGCGCGTTGTACCCTCGCCTACACTAACCTTGCGTACAAGGCGGCCGTCAACAGAATAAACGGCTATATCCTGCGTCTCGAGCGATGTAACCGTTATGCAGCCACCGCCCTTCACTGCGAATGTTGCAAGGTTTTTGTCTATTCCGGTTGTCTCACCGAATGAAAGAGAGATGTCTTTCATGCGTACCTCATCATTGTCATCGTTGACTGCATAGACATTCTTCACATCCAGTTTGCGGAGATTCTCCTCAATTACGGAGAATGTCTGGAGAGAGATATTCACCACCGCAGGAGTACTCTCCTCAAACAGAGTGTTGTCAATGGTGTATGCCACTACGCGGTATGTATTCACTCCGAGTTCTGCAAACGACAGTTCAATGCCGGCATTACTGTTCCCTACCGTAACGTCATTTATGAAGAGGCCATCGGGGACAGTAATGTCAAACTGCAGTGCGTTGTACTTTTCATCTGTTCCATAAGCAATATTCAGCGGAACTACAATTTCCTCGCCCAATTCGAGTTTGAACGCATCGGCATAAAGTTCACCGGCAGCCACAGGAGTGCTGTACCAATAGAGCGATGACGGAGCCTCGCTCTCCATCACGTATGAAGCTACAGCATAAACATCATTGTCATTTATTTTGCCATCACCATCACAATCGGCCTTAGCCTCATTGAAAAGCTTATGTATGTCGCCACAGAGATATGCCGTGAGAAGCGCGACATCATGTACCGTCAACTGGTTGTTGCAGTTGACATCTCCGGCAAGAGCTGATATGAAGTCATCAAGATTATACTTGGGAAGGTTGTTATATATATAGTTGTAACGTTCTTTCAGCCAGCTCTTGGCACGGTCAACATCACTTTCGGTAAAACCATCCGAATATCCCCATCTATTCGCATTGTTCAAGAACGAGTTCTCCGCGAAACTGAAATAACAATCAATGTAATCCTCAAGTTCTGCCAACGAATTATTATCTATAAACTCCTTCCACACCTTATAATAGTTTTTCATGAACTGCTCACATGAAGTCAAATCCTGCCAGAAACGATATGCCTCCATACTCGTTTTTATAAGGCTACCAGTTGAATTATAATAACAGTAGCTGCTTGAGCCCTCATAGCCGAATGCCCAGTCAAAATCCCACAGCGGGCCGAATGTCAGTTTGCCTTCAGATGTAGTCTCATCCTTAAAAAGGAAGGTACTCTTGGGGTGATTTATCTCTTGGTTCAACACAAGGTCATTGGCAAGATAGAAGCGCGCAGTAGCATCAATGTCAAGAACATTTTCGAGGCCATCACCACCATCGAAGATAACCGATGACATCTCCTTCACATCGTTAAGCATTGCAGTACGGCGTGCTGTGGCAACATCTGTAGTATAATCAGCAAGGTCCGGCTCTGCAATCTTGACAGGAAGACTATATACACCGGTCCTATATATCGGTTCATCAGTGCTGCCATAGGTATCGAGTTCGAGCAAATAGCCGAGTTCCTCATCAACATCCACACTGTTGTTTGCCATACCTACCTTCTCTGTAAACATATAGTTTCCCATATACTGACCGTTAATGTACAGCTCCACAGGAATTATATGGTTGGTATATTTTGCACCTGACATTTGACCGACCTTCATTGCAATGGCATTTGCCATAAGAGAACCACTCTGTGCATTTGCAAGCAAAACCCAACTCTTACCCTTTGTAAGGCCGAATGGCTTTACCTTTTCGGCAAACTTCAGACGGTATGGTTTCTTGTCATACCCCCAAGTAGAGTTTCCACGACCCTTTATCTGCACTGAGTCCTCAAAGTTCTCATATACGCCATATCCTGTTATGCGGAAATTGGCATCGAGATATACAGTCTTGCTTGTAACGGACTTTCCGCCCTCAATGTCAATGTCAATACGGGGAACAGAGACAGCATTGTCGGTAAGCCAATTTACATCGACTGTATATTCTCTTCCGAACGGTTTACGCAGGTTCTCATAAACAGCATCCTGAATCTTGACAGGCTCCTGTTCCTCAGTCGGAGTGACCTTGTACAAGCGAAGTTCTGAGAGCACCATATGATTCTTTGAATACTCACCACTTGTCTGCAGAATCTTCAGTTTGGAATAACTGCGACCCAATGCTATTTCAGGCGATGTAAACTCCTGACCAGAACCACCACGCGGCATATTATCCTTTATATAATCAAGTGTTGTGACTAGATTCCAATTATTTCCATCATTGCTTCCATAGATTTCCAATATTAGCGGGTTATAGCCAGACTGCGGACGGCATCTATAATAGATTTTTATATTCTCCAGAGACTCGGGCAAATCTATTGTGATATATGTATTCACATTCACAGTTGCATTATTGGCACTTCCCCATGTAGAGTGGAAAATCGTATAAGGATCACCATCAAGCAGGTTTGCAAGACTTTCGCTTGAATAAGTTGAAGGTTTATTGGTATAAAGCATGTCTGCAGTCAAAGGAACCTCAACAACCTCACCACCGGCAGAAGGAGTTGTCCACATTTCATCCTGCACCTTCACACGCTCTACAATATTATAACCAGGATAGGTAACCCTGTATGTCACCCTGTTTGCAAAACTTTGGCGCGTAACCTTACTCTCCTGCAATACTGTATCGACATATGCTACTGCCTTCTCATCACTCAACTGGAAACTTGCAGTCATCCACTTACCTATTGCATTGAGACTGAATTGCATATTTTCTGACACAGGTTCTGCAACTGCATCAACATTAAGATTCGGATTATACTTGTTGTTGAATTTAAAAGAGGTCATTACCGGCAACTCTGGCTTTACAGAAGAGCAACTATCATACTCCTCGGCTGTATAATATACCACATCACCATCCTTTATAGGGAAATAAAGTTTTCCGTTCTCGATATAGTAGTCACCATCTATTGAAGCCAGCGCATAGGCATCCACACCACCGTCGGTAAGATACACATACACAACATCGCCGTCGGCAAGTTCCTCATCATCACCGTCATCGCCCCCACCGGGTGTAATGTCTTCCTCAACTTTTGTTGCAAGAAACATAGCTATATCATTTTCGGCCTGAGCAAATACCGCCTCATACTGCTCGGCATTATATATTCCGGATTTCTCTTTAGCCACTGCAATCGTTGCAAGAATGCTCTCAAGTAGCGACCTTGAAGATTCAGGATACGTACCAGCCTTATACGGGTAAGTACTGAAGGTTGAATTCGCCAAAAGATCATTCACACGGTTCTCGTATTCTTTAAGGCCAACTGCCATATAGTACGAAAGTGTTTCAAGAATCAAGTCCTCCAATTCTTCTATTCTTGATATTGAGTTTATTGAAGAAAGTTCATTGTTTGCAACAAGTATCGCTGCATCCAAAGACTCGTCCTCGTTCCCCGTACAATAGCCATTATGATTCCCATACTTTGCAAGATAGTTGCTCGCCTTATTTATTATTGGACGCAGGTAGTTGCTCGCTAACTGAGACAGTGTAACATATAGTTCACCAAAAGCCTCATCATTTACAGAAGCCTTGTAGATAGACCAGTTGAATGCAATCGGAAGAGCATAGCCTTGCGTGTAGTCGCCACTCTCCAGGGCCAATTTATGTTCAAGATCAAATGTCTTCATCTTGGAATTCACACCATCGCGCAGTTCGGCACCTACATAAAGCAACAGTTCACCATCCGAATTGGCTCCGTCATACTTCATTTCAAAATATCCGCCATCAATGGCTGCAATATCTATCCTTGCCGCATCCATGAATGAGCTTGTGCTGTACTGCCAGCCATTCAGACCATTGTAATCACCAGCCGAATTGGCAAGATACTTTCCCGACACCGGCCAATAGACAAGATAACGACCATCACCGCACGGAATAAGTTGCATTAAATGTTCAAAAGCAGCCTCAGTGTCTCCCTCCTCGGCATAACGCATAAAGACAGGACCACTACCGGTATATGTCGTACCATTGGATGCTGTAAAGATTTTGACTGCATTTCCCTGTAATACAAAAAGTTGGTTGCCCGAAGCAAGTTCCTTCTGCGCAGTAACGACATCACCCAAAGAAAAACCGCTATTCTCAGAGACCGGAACATAATCTGTACCAAGAGTAACACCTACCATTGTCGGGTCATTCTTACTCTGACCAAGCCTTGTTGTCCATTCAATACTGAATGTCTCGACGCTTCTGTCAAGAGCAAACTCCACATAGTGATAATCCTTGACCGGAGCATTACCACTCCACATAGAGTGGAAATAAGATTTTATATCATCATCACTCAATGCCGGCAAACCATCACCATCCGTGCCACTCCATGACAATGAATTGTGGTCGGCATTCGACGATGCCGTATAACCGACCTTATTCCCGTCACCATCATAAATAGTGACACCGGACAATGCAAATATCACATTATTACCATTGGGAGCTTCATTAGTCTCTGTAGCCAACACCGTTAGCCTTATCTTGTCAACAGGCGCACCCGGTGCGTACTGCTGTGAAGTAAACCTTGAGTATAGAGACCCGAAATACGCTTCTGCCTCTCCAGGCAGACCATCTGCAGTACCCAAAGTTACAGACCAGTTCTGCGCATTGACAGCACAAATAGAGAATACAAACAGGCAAAAAGCCAACAACCCTTTTTTCATAAATATCTTTTTTGTTTTCTATCAAATAAATATCAGGTCCGTTATCTCTTTTAGAGATAATATACCAACATGCAAAGTAATATAAATATACAAAGAACTCAAAAAAAATATCCAATTTATTTCACAAGAATCAACCGACAAGCAATCACAGAGTACAAAAAAGAGAAGATAGCATGCAAAAGCTTACACACTATCTCCTTTACTTTAACTTCATAAAAGCATAATGCAGAAATGGGATATCGTTTTCACCCCATACCTATCCTTCATTCTCCACCCGAAAGTTCATCAGTTCGATCTGTATTTTCAACGGCTTTACCATCTGTTGAAGATTCTGCGCCTCCTACAGTTCCTTTATCTTCTTTACTATTGTTACCAGGAGCATTCTCTGACAATTCCTTCGAAAGTTCCGAACTTCCAAGTTGCTCCGGGTCACTTTTTCCAGTCGGTCTATCATCATCTTCCTGTAAATTCAGTTCCTCTATTGTGACAAGTATTACGGACTGTACATTAACCGTATCCTTATCAACCTCTACATCAAGTAGTGCGCTCTTGAATCCCTCCTTGCGCACTTCGACCTTGCGTTTTCCCCACTTCAACGAACAGTAACCGTCCTTATCCAAAGCGGTCTCCGTTCCGTCAACAAGAATCTTGGCATCAGCCGGCATTACGGAGAACTTCACAACCGCACTCTTCACCTCATCAACTGCGGCAGAGCCCTCTATGGTTGCATCTTTGTCATTGCCGGACCCGTTAATAAAAAAAAATACTGCAACGGCAAGCAACAACAGAAGCAGAGCCGCCACTATCGATACAATGCGAATATTTATCTTTTTCCCCGGCTGTTTTTCAGGTTCCTGAATATCGAAATTACTGCCGGGAGCAACTGACACGACCGGCTCGGCAGACGGAGCACCGATGACATCGAGCACATGTATGAGATATGCCGTATGGTTATCACGCGCCTCAGCTGTACCATTCTTTATCAAAGTCATCTTCTCCTCATCGGTTAATGAAGGGTCAAGAATAACATTCGCGAGATGACGGCTCTCCATCACTTCATTCACTCCGTCACTGCACATGAAGATATAATCACCGGGACGTATGTCAACAATCTCCTTGATATCCGCCCTGCTTCTGCGTTCGGTATTTGGTTGCATACAACGCGTAATCACATTCTTCTGCTTGAAATCCCGTGCAGTCTCTTCGGTCAACTCACCGACTTTGATAAGATCGTTGACTAGAGAGTGGTCGCGTGTCTCGAACAGTATTCCTGCGGACGGACGCATATGATAGACCCTGCTGTCACCCATATGTGCAACAAGACATCCCCCGGCATGGAACTTGGCGAACGTCATGGTAGTGCCCATCTTCTTGAGCGCGTGCGTGTCGCAGGAATCGAGCGCATCATAAGCCGCAGCCAGAGCCGCACGCAAGTCATCACCCGTAAATATATCATTCGGAGAACAGTTGTCCTTGACATAACCGCCCATTGCGGTACATACGGCCTGACTTGCGACTTCACCCGAATCATGTCCGCCCATACCGTCACACAGCACAAAACAGCAGTCATTTTCATCGGCTGTGCCCGGAGCCGGATACATATAATCTTCCTGATTGGCGCGCTGACCCATTTCGAACATCGAGAGCACCTTGAGCTTATACTCCATATTAGTCTGTTTTGAGGGACAATACTTCAAGTTTTGTTCCGGCAAACGAGCCAAACAAAAGAGGAATACCGTCCATTAGAAAAACTTTTCTTTGCAAATGTTGTAAAAAAAAGCGACTCAGACAAGTGAAAGCATACCGAAATTACAGAAACCGGCATAAAAAAAGGAGAGATAATCTCTCCTTTCGTCGGGATGACTGGATTCGAACCAGCGACCACACGCCCCCCAGACGCGTACTCTAACCGGGCTGAGCTACATCCCGCTCAATTGCGAGTGCAAAGGTACACAAATTTCGTCAATACGCAATAAAAAAGCAAAAATAATTTTTCACATTATAAAAAAACACCCATAAAACCGTCCAAAAGCATCATTTGCCACGAACCTCGCGAAGCACGCGCAACCAGTTTCCGCCCCATATTTTCGCGACATCAGCCACGTTATACCCTCTGCGGAAGAGTTCTCGGGTTATGTTCCGCAACTGCGAGGCATCGGAGCAACCCTCGATACCGCCATCACCGTCGAAATCGGTACCTATTCCCACATGGTCAATCCCTGCAACTGAAACAGCATGCTCAAGATGAGACATGAAATCGGCGAGAGATGCGGTTCCATCCTTGCGCAGGAAACCGCTGTACATTGTCACCTGTACTACACCACCCTTAGCGGCGATGGCCGCCAATTGTTTGTCGGTAAGATTCCTCGGATGGTCACACAGGGCACGGCACGACGAATGAGAACATACTACGGGCTTCGTACTGCATTCGATGACATCGTAGAAGGTACTCTCTGCGGCATGAGAAAGGTCAACGACCATTCCCACGCGGTTCATCTCCTTCACCACATCGACACCGAAGGCACTCAGACCACCATGTTCACCGCAACCACGTGCCGAATCACAAATATCATTGTCGCCATTATGACAAAGCGTCATATAGACCACACCCATACGCGCATAACGTTCAATATTACTAATGTCGAGACCTATCGCATAACCGTTCTCAATGCCTCTCATGATAATTTTCCGTTCCTCAGCTTTAAGCCCGGCCAGACAGTCCGGGTCGTCGCACAACGCGACATATCTGCTATTGCAGGCAATACGCTCCGCAATGCCGGCAAGCAGATTGTCGGCATACTCTGTAGCCATAGCCAAAGAATGTGCATCACGCGGCCCCTGCGGAATGTACGCCACCATTGTCGCCACATCAAGTCCACCCTCTGTCATCTTATGAAGATCGACAAGCGCAACATTGCTCCTCTCTTCGAGCTGATAGCCCTTTTCAAAGAGCATCGGGGTGTCGCAATGCGAATCGATTGTAATATTGCTTTCGTGGAAGCTGCGGGAAGCACGATAGAGCCGAGCCTCATCCACGAGCCACGAGAAAAGAGGAATCATACACCTGTCCCCATTCATTATGAACGATTCGGGATGCCACTGTACACCGATAATAGAGCGTCCGTCAATGCTCTCCATACCCTCTATGACGCCGTCCGTAGCATACGCCGTAACAGCGAATCCATCCGGCGCAGCACTCACCGACTGATGATGGAACGTATTCACGGCAAGTCTCCGTGCCGAAAAGATTCCCGAAAGGAGACTTCCCTCCACAAGCTCCACGTCATGCGTCGCCACACCACGCTCTACCGGCTCCTGGTCATGGTTGAGAAGTTCGCCACCTATTCCGGCATAAAGATCCTGATGCACCTTACCGCCCAATGCGGCAGCAAGCACCTGTATGCCACGGCATATTCCAAGAATCGGTAGGGAACGGGCGTCAGCAAGACGCACCAGAAGCAGTTCCTGCCCGTCACGCTTGGGGTTTACGGAATGCAGCAGCGAATAGTCGGGTTCCTCACCCATATAACGCGGATCAATGTCGGCCCCGCCTGTCAGCAACAGGGCATCGACATGCCCGAGCGTCTCAATCAGAGCTTCACGGTTCGCGTAAGGGGGTATTATGAAGGGAGTTCCGCCAGCTTCCACTATGGAGGCATAGTAGGCCTCGGCAACTGCAGCATTGCCGTCCCTGAAGTTGGCGGTAATACCTATGACAGGGCGTTCCCCGGCAGGAGGAAAACCACGGTGCAGAGTTTCGAACTCTTTTTTCAAGTCAAACTTGTCGTCATTCATCGTCATCATTCAAAAGAAGGGTGACCCAAAAGAAAACAGGGTCACCCTATTAATCCGGAAGGTTGAATAAAAAAGTGCCTTTTTAGTCAGCCTCATTCATGTCATGAACAAATTACAATATCACTCAATGGGCATATTGCGCTTGATACTGTTTGCAAGCACTATCATTGTCTCCGTACTCACCACACCCGGAATCTCCTGGACACGTCCGTTGAGGAGTTGCATCAGATGCTCATTGTCATGCGAATACATCTTGGCAAGAATCGAGTATGGGCCGGTAGTATAGCAACACTCCACCACCTCGGGAATCTCCTGGAGTTTCTCCACCACCTCCTTGTACATCGAGCCTCTTTCAAGGCGTATTCCTATATATGTACAGGTCTTGTAACCCAGACGAAGGAGGTCAATCTCATAGCAAGAGCCTGAAATTACGCCCATATCTATCAGATGCTGCACGCGCAGGTGTATAGCCGCACGTGACACTCCGCACAGTTCGGCAACATTACGGAAAGGAATTCTGGCATCCTTGGAGATAATGCCGAGAATCTTCAAATCAAGAGCATCTACTTTGCATTCTACGTTTTTCATGTCGGTCAGTTATTTTTTGTTTTTTCTTTATTTTATCTTCACTATTTCCAATTCGAAAACAAGTGCGCTGTAAGGCGGTATGCTGGAATATCCCTCGGCACCATAGGCCCTTTCCCAAGGAATATAGACCATACAGGAAGTACCCTCGGGAAGTTTGGTCAACACCTCGGCCAGACCGGGAACCACCGAATTCACCGGAAGATCCACCGCGTAACCACGGGAACTGTCGAAAGTGCTGCCATTCGGGTACGTACCCTTGTATATACAGCTGACCACATCGGCAGAGGTTGCGACTTTTCCGGTTCCCGCCACTTCTACTTTGTACTGTACACCGCTCGGAAGAACCACGACTCCGGGACGCTCCTTGTTGCTCCTCATGAACTCTTCGCTCGCCGAACGGAAAATGGACTCGTTGTAGTAATCGACTGCAACGTCACGCGGCATGACATCGCCTTTGTTATAGGCCGACGCCTTCAATGCCTCGAGAAAGAGTCTGCGGTTTACCTTTTTCACAGTATCACCGGGATAGATGGCCGCGTCGGCACTCTCGAGCAGGTCCTTTGCTGCAGAAGCCATAACCACACCATGCGAATATGCCACGGCTTCGGGAGAGTCGTCAACAGGGAAGGCATCGCACAGTCCCCTGACAAAATCGTCCAGAGTCGTTTCGTCTATGCCCAGTTCTGCCATAGCTCTGGGCATCTCGGAAGAGACAAGCATGCCCACTGCAAAAGAGAGCGAATCGTCCCTGTTCTTAAGCTCCACCGCCACCTCGCTGCTACCCGACTGTCCGCATGCACATAGCATGGGAGCAACGACAGCACACAGGGAGGCAAATGAAGCAATACCGGCGAACCTCATCAAAGCACACTTATGAGTTCAACATCGAAAATCAGGGCACTGTAGGGAGGAATCATCTCACCTGCGCCATTCTCGCCATACGCCATGTCGTAAGGAATATAAAGACGCCACTTTGCACCCTCCTGCATGAGCTGAAGAGCCTCGACCCAACCTTTTATCACCTGGTTGACACCGAACACGGCAGGCTCGCCACGCTTTACGGAGCTGTCGAATACTGTTCCGTCAATAAGAGTTCCCTCGTAGTGACATTTCACACGGTCCGTTGCCGAAGGCTTCTTGCCATTGCCCTCCTTGATGACTTCATACTGAAGACCGCTCGGGAGAGTAACGACACCCTCTTTCTTGGCATTCGCCGCAAGGAATTCCTCGCCGCCCTTCTTGTTCATCTCATATGCCTGTTCGGCAAGCTTTCTGAAATGTTCATTGACAACCTGTTGTGCTTCGGCATGTGACATTTCAGGTTTTTTCCCTGCAAGCACATCACTTACGCCCTTAACGAAGTCCTCAACACTCATGCCCTCAACACCCATAGAAAGCAAATTCTGGCCTATTCCCATACCGAGGCCATAACTGAATTTATCCATTTTCGTCTTAATTGATTTATTTTAAACAAACTGTCATTTTGCCAACCGAAGCGGTAGCGTCAACGCACCACCTCAATGGGCGAAGATACGATTTTATATTTAAACAAAAAGAAATAACGACTTTTTTTTGACAAAAAGATAAAATATTTTTTATTTTTCAACAAAACAGACAAAATCGCGGATAAATAACATTTTGTCAGGAGACATCATGAACGGCACCACATCACGGCATATATTTTATTTATATAAATATCTTAGGATATATAATAAAACTTCATTTTTATTCCATAACTTTGTAGTGTCGGCAAATACAATGCCGGAAATACAGTAAAAACAACAGAATCAGAAGATGAGTACGCATGCGATAATTCTTTCAGCCATCATGCTCCTGCTTGTTGGAGCATTCCTATTCTTGCGCCTATTCCACAAGACCGCCGATGCAGGCGACCACCATCATGAGCACGACGCCGCAGATGGAGTATGCTGCGGCAAGCACACGAACTGCGCCAAGGGATACGACAACAGCAACCTCTATTTCGATGATGAAGAGTTGGACCGCTTCAAAGGAACAGTACAGGAAGAGTACACCGACGAGGATATCGAAGAATTCCGCCAGGTACTCTACACAATGCATCAGGACGAAGTTGACAACTGGGTACACTGCCTGCAGACAAGAGGAATAGAACTGCCGGCCGAAATAAAGGAGGAGGTACTGCTGATGCTGCAATAAACGCGGAAAGAGAGACAATAAACAGCCCGTCCGCGAGTTATATACCATTATAGAGACAAGAAGTGACAAAACATACCCGATACATATTGTTCCTTATGATTCTTGCAGCCTTGTACGGATGTGCCAGCCGCAAGAACAACACGGCCACGTCACGTGCTTATCATGCATTCTTTGCGCGTTACAACACCTACTACAACGGAAACGTGGCGTACAAAAAAGCCCGCAAGGCACAGATAAGCGGACACAAGGACAATTATCTGGAACAGCTGCCCCTTCTCATCGTCAGCAACGCAAACACGCAGAAAATAGGCACGGGAGACTACGACAAGGCCATAGAAAAGGCGCAGAAAGCCATAAAGAACCACTCCATAAAGAGAAAACCCAAAAAGCCGGCCGGCAAGAAACTGACACAGAAACAGAAAGAGTTCTACGCACAGAAGGAGTTCAACCCATTCCTGTGGAAAGCATGGTTAATGATGGCTGATGCCCAGATGCAGAAAGGAGAGTTCACCGAAGCCGCAAGTACATACATATACATATCGAGGCTCTATGAGAACAAGGACGAGATTGTTGCCAGGGCACGCATAGGCCTTGCCAAGTGCTACACGGAGCTTGACTGGCTGTACGAAACGGAAGACCTTCTGCAGAGAACGGAGCGCGACACTGTACCCGACGGGCTCGAAGAGGAGTTCGCACGGGCAAAAGGGAACCTTCTCATGAAACAGGGGCGGTTCAGCGAAGCCATACCATACATTGAGAAAGGAATCAAGCGCGACGGGATAACCGCGCTGGAGAAGGCGCGCGAGCACTACCTTTTGGGGCAGTTGTACGCCATAACAGGCGACAAGAAGGCCGCATACCGCAATTTCGGTAAGACAATATCGGCAAGCCCGCCTTACGAGCTGGAATTCAACGCACGTATAAGGCAGACCGAAATGGCTACGGACGAGAACCACAAGAAGATACTCCGCAAGCTGAAAAGGATGGCGAGGTCATCAAAAAACGAGGATTATCTCTCGCAGATATATTATGCCATAGGCAACATACATCTTAGCCAGAAAGACACGGCAGAGGCGATAAAGGCATACGAGACAGGAGTGGCCGAAGGCAAATCGGGCGACTACGGCACAGGCATGCTGCACCTGTCGCTCGCAAGGATTTTCTGGGAGAAGGAGAAGTTCTCGAAATCGCACGAGAACTACAGCAAGGCTTTGCCGACGATTACGGAGGAGTCACCCGACCACGAGGAGGTCCAGTTCAGGAGCACTGTTCTCGGTGACCTCGTGCAATACACCGACGTTGTTGAAGAACAGAGCGAACTGCTTTATTGGGCCACGCTGACGCCGGATGAACTGTACCCCATCATTGATGAACTCATCGAAGAGGAGAAGCGCAAGGAAGAGCTGAGGAAGAAGGAAGAGAAGAAGCTTGAGCGCGAGAGCGGCGGAAGCGAGCTCGACAATGCCGGCACACAGGCCGGAATGACAATCATCGACCAGAACGAGAAACAGCAATGGTACTTCTACAACCCACAGATCGTATCCCAAGGCATAAGGACATTCAAACAGAAATGGGGAGACAGAAACCTGAAGGATTATTGGCGGTTCAGCAACGAGATTTCATCGTTGATGATGAACGACACAATACCCTCGGACAGCATAGACTATGACGGGCTTCCGACCGACAGCATTGCCACCGACAGCATTGCGGCAGGAGACCTGCAGGAAATGGCCGAGAGTGCGGACACACTATCGACAGACCCCACCACAAGAGAATTCTACCTGCAACGCATACCTGCGACAGAGGAACAAAAGAGTGCCGCGCATGAGAAGTTGCGCAACGCCCTCTACGAATCGGGCATACGCTTCAAGGAGAATGTCAATGACAAGGAACTGACACTAAAATATCTGGAACGCATCCCCGAGGAGTATCCCGAATTCGATAGACTTGCCGACACCTATTACCAGCTGTTCCTGGCATGCTCAAGATGGGACGAGCCGGAGAAGGCTGCACACTACAAGAGACTGCTTGTTGAGAACTACCCTGACAGCACTATCACAAAGCTCATACAGGAGCCCGATTTCTTTGACAATGCCATAGTGATAAAGCAGAAAGAGGATTCGATATATGCCAAGGCATACATGCACTATACACAGATGGAGTATGATGATGTAATAAAGGAGAACAGCTACTCGGCCGCGAAGTACCCCGACGGAAGCCACCGCGCAAGATTCTGTTTCATTGACGCCATGGCAAAGCTGTACAGCGGCAGAGAGGATGAGGCTCTCACTGCGCTTGAAAGCCTTGTCGCGGAACACCAGAGCGACAGCATAAGCCTGATAGCGGCATCGATATCTACCGGTCTGAAAGAGGGCCGTCTGCTGCAGAGCGGCATATCAACATCTATATGGGAGCGCAAGATGGACGGAACCATTGTCGGAGAGAGAGACAGCGTGCCTGCATTCAGCACCGGACGCGATGAACCGTACTATTTCGTGCTGGCATTCCCGGGAGAGTCAGTTGACAAGAAGAGACTGCTATTCGAGATGGCACGCTACAACTTCTCACGTTATATGGTCCGCAACTTCGAGATGTCATTCGAGGAGATGACTGAGATAACGCTGTTCGAAGTGAAGGAGTTCCTAAACTTTGACGAAGCGTTCCTTTACAGGAAGAGACTATATGAAAACAGGGAGACCGCAACGCTTCTCGAAGGAATAAACGCGATAATAATATCAAAAGGTAACCTTGATTTGTTATTGAAACACTACACGTTCGAGGAATACCGCAAGTTCTACGAAGAGAACTTCATGGGAATACCCGAAGTGGAGATAGACGGATACACCCTTGACGAACCCGGAGAGACCGACAATGAGGCAGAGCCGGACAGTCCCGAAAGGGAGGAGTGAAAACAGATGCAGGTATCCGCAAAGTTTGATATATATAATAGAAAACGTTTCATTTATGGCAAACAGACTGCTTTGGGCTGATGATGAGATTGAGCTTCTGAACGCCCACATCATATTTTTGAAGAACAAGGGCTATGAAGTGGCCACGGTCACCAACGGTCCCGATGCCATCGAGGCATGCCGCAAGGGGTCTTTCGACCTCGTCCTGCTCGACGAGAACATGCCGGGTCTCACAGGACTTGAGACACTTGCGGCGATAAAGGAGATTCAGCCTTCGACACCCGTTGTCATGGTAACAAAGAGCGAGGAGGAGGACATCATGGAGCAGGCCATCGGCTCAAAGATTGCCGACTACCTGATAAAGCCCGTAAACCCGAACCAGATACTCCTTACGCTCAAAAAAAACATACACAGCAAAGAGATTGTGGCCGAAAAGGCAAACAGTGACTACCAGCAGAGCTTCGGCAAACTTTCGATGCAGATATCTGACGCAGGAAGCATCGAAGAGTGGAAAGACGTATATAAAAGAATAGTCAATTGGGAGTTGAAACTCGAGAATGCCGACAGGCAGATGCACGATATGCTGAAGACGCAGAACGAGGAGGCGAACAGCATGTTCGCGCGCTTCATTAAGAAAAATTACATGGAGTGGATGTCCGGCGAACGTCAAGAGAGACCGATGATGAGCCACGACCTGTTCCGTGAACGCATATTCCCGCTTGTCGATAACGGCGAAAAGGTATTCTTCATCATCATCGACAATTTCCGGTACGACCAGTGGCGCGTTCTTGCCGATGAGATAGGCCGCAGTTTCGACATAGAGGAAGAACTCTACACGAGCATACTGCCCACAGCCACACAGTACGCAAGGAACGCCATATTCTCGGGACTCATGCCCAGCCAGATAAAGGAGATGTTCCCGGCCTTGTGGGTCGATGAGGAGGAAGAGGAGGGCAAGAACCTCAACGAGGAGCAGCTTATAGCCACACAGATTGCACGTTACCGCCGCAAAGACAGTTTTTCGTACAACAAAGTGCTGACTTCCACTGCGGCAGAAAAATATATCAACACAATAAAGAACCTGTCGAAGAACAGCATCAACGTACTTGTAATAAACTTCATAGACATGCTTTCGCATGCACGCACCGAATCGCTCATGGTGCGCGAACTTGCTGCGAACGAAGCGGCTTACCGTTCAATAACACAATCATGGATACGCCACTCGGCCATAAGGCAGCTGTTCGAAATACTTGCAGAAAGCGGCTATACGGTTGTAATGACAACCGACCACGGAAGCATACAGGTGAATACACCGACAAAGGTAATCGGGGATAAGAACACCAACACCAACCTGCGCTACAAACTCGGCAAGGCACTGAACTGCAACAGCAAGGATATCTTTGAGATAAAAGAACCTGCAAAGGCTTTCCTGCCGTCACCGAATATAAGTACGAGCTACATATTCGCGACCGGGAACAGTTTCTTTGCATACCCGAACAACTACAACTATTATGTGTCGTATTACAGGGATACGTTCCAGCATGGAGGCATTTCCATGGAGGAGATGCTCGTGCCGTTGATAAAGATGCGTCCCAAACAGGCTAACAGATAAAAACAGGCTAACGATGATAGAGATTACAATAAACGGAATCGAGGATTATCCGCGTGCAGCAAAAGAGTTCGTCAAGCACATGGACAAAGGACTACTTTTTGCCTTTTACGGCAAAATGGGCAGCGGCAAGACAACGCTCATAAAGAGCATATGCAAAGAGTTGGGTGTGGAAGATGCCGTAAACTCCCCTACTTTCGCCATTGTGAACGAATACGGGGCAAGGAACGGAGAAACCATATACCACTTCGACTTTTACCGTATAAAGTCGTTGGAGGAGGTTTACAACATGGGATACGAAGAGTATCTTTACGGAGATGCGTACTGCTTCATGGAGTGGCCCGAACTTGTTGAGGAGCTGCTCCCCGAGGATTGCATCAGAGTTGATATAAACGAAGAGAGTGACGGCAGGCGCAAAGTACGCATTGCAATAGACTAATGAAAGAACAAACACGAATGATATGAAAATAAACGCAAACGCATCGGGAACAAGAACCATTGAGATTACCGAAACACAATTGCAGATAATCGACAAGTATTCATTACTGGACAGGATTGCCAACAGCGCAGGTATAATAGATGAGGATTCACTCAACAAACTGCGCCTGACGGTACGCTCGCTCATAGCATCACAGGCCATGGCCTCTAAAGAGTTGCTCGAGCTTTGCCTTGTGCTGTACCACGAGGACATGAAGGCATTCGGGCTCAACAACCTTGTAAGATGCTATAAAAGATGGCTTGCAGACCAGCTGGTATCGGAAAGTTCAACTGAAGCTGGAGATGAATAACAGAAGGGTTACAGACTGGCTTCCCACAACGCGCAAGGAGGCTGAAATGCGCGGTTGGGACGAACTCGACGTGGTCATATTCAGCGGTGACGCTTACGTTGACCACCCCTCTTTCGGTGCAGCGGTGATTGGCCGCATACTGGAGGCCGAAGGCCTTAGGGTTGCCATTGTGCCGCAACCCAACTGGCAGGACGACCTGCGCGACTTCAGGAAGATGGGCCGTCCGAGGCTCTTCTTCGGAATCTCTGCCGGCTGCATGGACTCCATGGTCAACAAATACACTGCCGCAAAGCGGTTCAGGAGCGAAGATGCCTACTCGCCCAACGGCAAGCACAGCATGCGCCCCGAATATGCCACAACGGTATATTCCACGGCACTCAAGAGCATCTACCCCGACTCGGCCGTGATAATAGGAGGCATAGAGGCATCAATGCGCCGCTTTACCCATTACGACTACTGGCAGGACGGCCTCAAGAAAAGTATCCTTGCTGACAGCAAGGCCGATGTTCTTGTATATGGCATGGGCGAACAGCCCATCATAGCAATGGCAAATGCCATGAAAGAGAGGCTTGCCGTGAACGGTGCCGAGTACATCACTGCAGAGGAGGCAAGAGAGATTAGCCGCACTACGCGCCAGACCGGATATATGGCACGCAGGAATGAAGTGACCATAGACATGGAGAATGATAGAGTGCTTGCTCCGCACGAAGAGTGTCTCATAAGCAAAGAGAAACAGGCTGCCAATTTCCTTGCGATAGAGAAGGAGTCGAACCGGGTAAATGCCAGACGCCTGCTGCAAGGTTGCGGCGAGAACGTCATAGTAGTTAACCCGCCCTTCCCTACCATGACAACCGAACAGCTCGACCACAGCTTCGACCTGCCATATACAAGACTCCCTCACCCGAAGTACAAGGACAAGAGGATACCCGCATATGACATGATAAAGCATTCGGTAAACATCCACCGCGGATGTTTCGGCGGATGTGCATTCTGCACCATATCGGCCCATCAGGGCAAATTCATTGCGAACCGCAGCGAGGAGAGCATTCTGCGCGAAATCAATGAGATTGCCAAGATGGAGGATTTCAAGGGCTACCTCAGCGACCTTGGAGGCCCGTCTGCAAACATGTACATGATGAAGGGAAAGAGAAGCGAACTCTGCGCGAAGTGCTCGCGGCCCTCTTGCATACAGCCGAAAATCTGCCCGAACCTGAACATCGACCACAGCGCACTGCTTGAACTCTACAAGAAGGTGGATGCACTGCCTTGCATAAAGAAGAGTTTCATCGGCAGCGGCGTGAGATATGACATGTTACTCCACAGAACGGGCGACAAGCGGCTCGACGACGCGAGTGACAGATATACCGAGGAACTGATACGTAATCACGTCAGCGGCCGTCTGAAGGTTGCTCCGGAGCATACGAGCGATGCCGTGCTGAAGCTGATGCGCAAGCCGTCGTTCAAGCAGTTCCACGACTTCAAGCATATATTCGACCGCATAAACAGCAAATACAACCTGAAGCAGCAGATTATTCCGTACTTCATAAGCAGCCACCCAGGCAGCACGGTTGAGGCGATGGCCGAGCTTGCAGCAGAGACAAAGCAGCTGAATTTCCACCTGGAGCAGGTGCAGGATTTTACCCCAACACCAATGACAATGGCAACAGAAATGTACTATACCGGTATAAACCCTGAAACGGGAGAGAACATATATGTTGCACGCTCAATGAAGGACAAGGAGGCACAGAGGAAATTCTTCTTCTGGTACAAGCCCGAGGAGCGCAAACAGATAGCACAACTGCTGCGCAGGATGGGAAGGAATGACTTAGTAAAGAAATTAGGGATATAATAAATATGGCGACATTAACGGTCGCAGAAAAGGAGGCTGTCGAATGGGGACTTGTGGCTATAGCACACAATCTGAGGAAGTATATTGCTATTGCAGGTCTATTATCGGTGCTTATGGAACATATATGGAGTGTAACAAGGTTGCATAGTAACAAATGGCTGGTCTTTATTTCGTCCAAGTGTGCATAATAATGCAATCTCCATTTTGGACCAAGTGTTATGACGAATTGGCCACCTTTGCCACGCTCTGCAGCAATAAGCACTATTCCCCAAGAGGCAGAGTTTACCTTCGTTCCTTTCTTCGCAAAGATGTCAACCCCCTTGTGTACAATGGAAGTTCCTTAACCCTCGTACCAAAACGTTTCGTGGTTGTAGTCATTGCTACCAGCCCCACAACAGGCATTTGCAAATTCTGTGGTATAAGAAATCCTACCAAGATGATTGATAGGATTCCTATAATGGTTATTTTAATCCATCTTCATTGAGTGATGTTTTCGCAAGTGTACTTGATAAATGTTTTCTTCCAAATGTCTTTTGGACTTTATAGAAACTCGGATAACAACATTGTTGTCTATTTGTTATCTAGTTGGTCTAATCCAAAGTCCTAAAGAAAGGACACCTAATATCCAATTAATTTTGAAGCACACTACATTGATGAAAATATTAAAAAAGATTGCAAACATAAATAATGAGATTTAAAATATTAAATAATGCTATATCCTCCCTTGTTAACTATTTCAGCAGACTTAGATGACAGCATATATAAAAACTCTGGAAACATCATTCTACGACCATTTACATTTACATCTAGACAGTTGATGGATTCCTGCGAGAGTTTAGATGCCCACATCATCATAGTTTGAACTTCTTGTTTAATAGCAATAGATAATCCTTTTATCTCTTGAGGTGATGTTGTACTTGCTATTTGGTTTAAGCCAACACCAATTCGCATAGCGTAAGTACGGACTTGTTCTCTGTCTCCAAAATCCGTTAACCGATTGAAAAATCCCATAAGTATTTTCTGTTTAAATTATGCTAGTAACATTTAAGGCTTTCCTTCAAACTTTCCATATATAAATCATTACACATCTTCACAAACTCTGCAAGTATCATTGAAATTTCTCTTAACTTCACACGTTCACCGAAGAAAAAAAACGAAATGGAACTAACATAGCCCCCTGTAGAATCTGCTATTTCACAAACTTCCTCCATAAGTATGCATATAATTTGTGCTTCTGCTTTGATTTTATCTACATTAGGATGAAGTACTTCTGCTTCATTCTGAATTGATGCAATTTTTATTTCTACTGATTTTAGCAGTGCATTAATTTTTTGTATTGCACCCATATTTGATAAAAATCCCATAAAATCTCCTTTTTTAAGTTGTGTTATTTCTTAAAGTAATTTATAGTTACTGTTATATTTCTGGATTTATCGTATTCTTCGTAAACGATTTTCTCAATTTCACCATTACTAACATATGCAGTTGCTGTTATTAGTAATCCGTTGCGCATACCTCTACAACTATAAAAAAAAGTTCCCTTTTTTAGTGTAAGATGTCCTGCCGAACTACTTATTTTAACAATATCTTCATTATGGTAATAGTCTGCATTAAAAGCAGGTAATCCACCGAGGTCTTTAACTTCAATCTTTTGCCCATTTTTTTCAATGCAGGCACGCTTGGGAACGAAATCCTCTGCCATTAAAGTGCTGCAACAGAGAAATAATAGCAAGCTTAACAATATTATATTTTTTTTCATAATCTTTCTATGTATTATTAAGTTCTATTGTCAATATTTGAGCCTGTTTACAGAGCGGTGGCTCAGTCGCTCCCATATAGTATAGTACACCATTAGAAGCGAGCAACTTCGTTACTCTGTAATCAAGAAAGCCCAATGTTATTCCTAATTTTTTAAACAGCATACGAGTTGGCTCTATAACAACAGTGCCAGGAGTAACTCCGTATTGCTCTTTTCCTAACCACATTTGATTTGCAAGAAAAATGCTTGCTTCTGGAATTATTTTATATATTCCTTCACTAGTGTCCCATTAAATTAGGTTTCCCAACTGACATAACGTCTGTCCAGAACAATCTTCTTTGCCTCACCTCTGTTTCCTGTAATATAATATGAGATAGCCAGATAACTACCCATGGCATCGACAAAAGCACGACGGATGCGCGCACATTTTTCATTGATGGAATTCTTGGTAGGGTCTGTGACATCCTCGACACTCTTCAACATAGAATCAGTTGTGCGATATTTCATAAGTTTACTGTATATCCCCATCAGTTCCTCCCTATAATCGGGCAGATAGCTGAAATTGATTCCTTCGGGATGGCGCAGAAACAATAAATAGATGGCTTTATCCAATGGCGGTAGATTTATCTTTGCTTCTCCATATTCTGTTCCTTGCAATAAGATATCACCGCTTCTTAAAACTTTCATCTTTTGCATTGGCTTGCTTTTGAATAAGTTTTCGATAATTTCATTTCTATCCATTCCTATTTCAAGCAATTTCTGGGCACAATTCTGCATTTGCTCAACAATGCCATCTCTTTCGCTCGGGAAATTGGATTGCAACTCAAAATCTATTCCATAAGACTTATCATTAAAATCCATATAAGCAAGAACATCGTCCAAAGTCTGCAACAACCCATTTTTGCCAATAACAAATTGTTGGAACCTGTATTTGTAATCCCCGACCTTTGAATGATATACGAATAAAGAAGGAAGAATCTTTCTTCGAGAAAGTGAACAACTTGCGAAATCGAAGCTATCAATCATTTCTGCTCTCATTGCCTGCTGCTGCCCTGTAGTAAAGCCGGTCCATAAAGATGGGTTATTCAACATATCGATGATAAGAGAGAAATAACCCTCCGCATATTGCTCAGGACCTCTTAATGAATTATTGATGAGCTCTTTGTAATACTCAACCTTCCACCTTTCTATTTTAATGGTGTGATTACCCTCGACATACAATATCTCATCTATAGCAGGTTGGTATGGCAACTTGCTTACTCCAAATGGAACTCCACAATTCAAAATCATAGCTGCAGTTTTATTTTGTTTGGCGAATATATATATATTCAGGATATTCTCCAAGCACGAAGAGTGTTACAGGGCAAATCCAAATTGGCCTGTCAAAGCCCTCCAATCCACAGACATTATATGTCGCTCCCCCGAACATTGACATCTCAAACTGCTCACAAACAAAATATCCGTCCATATCATCCAACGGAATGTCCGATTTAACAACCTCAACTTCTACTTTGTTGTTTTCTCTGTGGATATGGTCGAGCAACAAATCGGAACCTGCCACCATAGCAAGATTTGCATGTGAGCCTTGCCAATTAGGCAAATCGATGTACCATCCACCATTTGATTCTTTTACAAAGGTAAGATTATAGGTGTTATTGGTGTCACGCCTTGCACTGATCAAACCACGAACATACTGAATTACTACACCCGGATTTTTAATAATGTTTGATAATTTTCCCATAACTTTTTTATTTAATGTTCAACTTATGGTGCAAAGTTATGTGTGATTGCTGTTGCATCAATGAGTTTACAAGCCTTGTAGGCTCTTTACAAGCCTTGTAAGCTCCAGGGGGAAAGGGAGTAAAGGAGAGCCGCGGCCCAGAATGGGAAGGAATTACCCGGTAAAGGAATCAGGAATATAATAGAAATGGCTCTTTCACTGTAGCAGCAAACAACTCTTTAGCTTTTTGTCGCTGTGCAAAGGTGCATATCACAATGAAAATTGATATTTCTGTTTCTAAGAAATATTTCTTATTTCCACTAAATTAAAGATGGTTCTGCTTAGCAGAACCATCTTTAATTTAGTAACAATATAGCAGTTACCCCGCGTGCTTTGTCATACTGAGCGTAGCGAAGTATCTATCACTGCGCAGTTATTAGATCCTTCACATCCGTTCAGGATGACAGTTTCGCGAAATTAATTGTCTTTAGGTCAACAGCTATATTATTGCCTTAATATTTTCAGTTTCAAATCAGAATCTACATACAGCACGTATTGTATGATTTATCTGCTTCTTATCATATCCGGAACCGGGGGGCCAGCTATCATCAGAGAAATCAGAACCCCACGCAAGTCCGTCTTCATCATCGGTCGATGTCCAATAGAATGTTGACATCTTTTCGCGCCCCTTTTCTACCAAAGTCCGGTTTTGAGATGAACCCCGAAAGTTAGACAAAAAACTTTCGGGGTTCATCTCAAACAGAAACCTCTTTTATATTTGAGTTGTCAATTACTCCTCTACCTCAAACTCATCCTTGCCAACGCCACACAAAGGGCAGACATAGTCATCTGGGAGGTTCTCGAATGCTACACCCGGTTCAATTCCCTGCTCGGGATCACCAATCTCAGGGTCATAGACCCACTGACAAACTGTACATATATACTTTTTCATAATCGGTATTTTAATTATTAAACAATAAAATTCAATGTTTGTTCACTTGCGACAGGAAGTAACCCCATCTCTTTCATCGCACTGCAAAATTAACAATTTTAACTTTGTGGGCAAACCTTTTTATGTTAAATCGTTTTAAATTTGTAGTTATTTCATTTTGCTGATACATTCATCTATCAGGTAGCGGAGACCTTCTGAAGCACCCTTACGTATAACGCGTACAGAACGGCTCTCATTGACCCTCACCTCATTTGGGTCGATAAGGAAAACTGGGACATAGTCAGGGACATATGATATAAGCCCGGCTGCAGGATAGACATTGAGGGAAGTTCCTATGATAACAAACATATCTGCCCCATCAATGGCCTTAATAGCATCCTCAATACGCGGAACCGCTTCACCGAACCATACGATATAAGGGCGAAGCTGCGAGCCGTCACCGGCACGGTCACCTATTGAAATCTCAATATTGTCGGAGGTCAATTCCTTTATATAAGCCTCATTATTGGGTTCTCTTGAGGAACATGCTTTCATCAGTTCACCATGCAGATGGATTACATTGGTAGAACCTGCACGCTCATGCAGATTATCGACATTCTGGGTAATTACTACAACATCATGCGCCTTCTCCAGAGAAGCAAGCAACCTGTGTCCGTCATTGGGTTCTACACAAAAAAGTTCCTTGCGCCTTATGTTATAGAACTCGAGCACAAGAGCAGGATCTTCGCGGTAACCGTCAATGCTTGCAACCTTCTCTACCGGATAATTGGCCCACAGGCCGCCGCTGCCGCGGAACGTTGCAATGCCGCTTTCGGCACTCATCCCGGCACCAGTCAGAACAACAATCTTCATAATAAGGTGTTTTAAATCTTTACAGTAACAAATATAATACAAACGAGCGAAAGAAGACCAAGCTTGCTTGAAGCTTTCAAAGCAAGTGCAGATAATATTCGAGATTTATCTCAAATATAATACAAACGAGCGAAAGAATATTAAGCTTGCTTAAAGCTTTCAAAGCGAGTGCAGATAATATTCGAGATTTATCTCAAATATAATACAAACGAGCGAAAGAAGATCAAGCTTGCTTGAGGTTTTCAAAGCGAGTGGATAGAAATATAGAAATGCAGAGAGTGTTTACACCCCCTGCATTTCTATATTCAAAATAGTCTTATTTCAGATTGTCAGGATTGAAATCCTTGGGTGTCTCTACGACCTCACCCGGCTCAACAACCTTACCTGGCAAAGGTAGATACCAGTTAGACTCGTTCATAAGTCTTGAATAGAGCTCTGCATCATACTCGTACAATGGGCTACGATAAGAGACCTCATTGTCAAATGCACGGCCAGCAATACGCTTTGCAAGGACATCCTTGTCGCCCATAGCAGTAGAGAAGCGTACAAGGTCACCGAAACGTGTACCCTCCCAAGCGAACTCAAGAGCCAACTCGTCAATGATAAGGTCTGAAACATAGTTTACAGAGTCCTCACGTGTTACAGGAGTTACGATTGTCTGTACACCATTGACATCCTGCAATGTTCCAAGGTAACGTGCGATACATGTATCGTTGAGAGCATAGTACTTGTTACGCTCACTGTCACCCGAACCGCGTGAGTGGAGACCGGCATTGTTCTCGAATGCGGCATCAGTGAAGTTGAATGCGATAGAGTCGTTGAAAGAAGCAAGGTATGTCTCCATTACTACATTGTAGCCCAGAGTATCACCTGATACTTGGTCAATGTTAGGAATCTTGAGAGTGTCACCGTTTGCGAGGAGTTTAGGACGCTCCTTATATACAGGATTCTGAAGCAAAGGATAATCGTCCTTTACACCGACCTTGAGAACCTCCATTGCAAGCTCCATTGCGCCATCGTAACCTTCGCGCTCCATACCCATGAGAGCCTCAGCGAAACGCAGGTAAAGCATCTCCTTACGGGCAAGAACAATGAGTGTTGTGGGAACCTTCGGAGTGTGGAACGAATTACCTGAACCGGAAATTACATTCTCCTCGAGGTTAAATTTTGCTATGATGTTGCCATAAAGGGTTTCGTTCTCATCATTTGACATCTGAGAATATGTAGATGCCACAATACGGAGGTCACCGGGATTCTCATAGTTCTTCTCGTTTCCATACTCAACCAAGTCGGGACGGTCAGGGTCCTCACCTTCATAGTAACGATATACCTGACGCTTTGCCAATGCCTGTACACCTGCTGACGCATAAGCCTGTGCTGCACCTAACTCATTCTGAGGAGAGAAAATTGTCGCAAGGTTTGATATAGTACCGTCAAGTTCACTCTTTGCGTAAGGAATTACCGAAAGGATATTGTTCTTATTGGTAGAGAAGTTCTTGAGAGCGAACATCGCAGCAAAAGTGTTGTTGACGTTCTTTCCGCCCTTTACTGAATATTTTGCACTATTGCCATAATCATTGTATTTAGGAGCAGTATTGTTCGTACCGGCACCTGTTATGAGGTCATAATAGCACTTTGCAGCCTTTGTATAGTCACCGGCGGCACCACGCCAGAGATACATCTCGCCGAGCAACATACGTACGGGCATGAAGAGCAACTTTGTCTCAAGTTCAGTACCGTTGTCACCGTAACCGAACTTCAAGACTGTACCATCGTTATCCCATGCCGGCATGGGGAAGGCAGCCGGATTCTCAAAAGGCAGAATCTCTGTTATGAGGTTGCTTATAATCTCATTGCGGCTCAACATCGGCTGGTTCATTACCTTGTCCGCATCGCTGTGTGAGAGGATAGGCTCGGTAAAATAAGGAACCTGGTTGTAGTTGATGGCAAGCTGCAGGTAAGTCCATGCACGGATACTCTTTACTGCAACGAATTCTGGAATCATCAACTTGACATTGTTCTTCTCAAGTGCTGTGTCCACACGCGCAAGATAAATATTACAATTGTTGATGATGCTGTAGTAGCTCTTTACATCGAGATATTTGTTGCTCTCAACATTGAACACAGACTTGCTCAACTCCTGAACATCGATAACAGCCTTAGACTCACTGATAGAAACAAGGTCAGCACGAAGCTCATTGATTAGTATCTGGCGGTCACCCACCTCCTGAACAGATTTTAGGATACCCAAAACTGAATATACTGAGTCGTTCAAGGTCCAGTCGTTAAACTCGTACTCTACACGATCCGAGTCAACATTCAACATGTCTTCACAGGAGCTGAAGAAGAATGCTCCGCAAAGCAAGAATGTCACTGTATAAATTAAATTCTTTTTCATTGTTATATCGTTTTTCTCCCCAGCGCATTAGCGCGCCGGGGAATATAATTTCTTAGAGATTTACCTTAACACCGAGGTGGAAGCTGCGTGACTGTGGCAACAGACCTGCATCTACACCCTGATACAACACCTTGTTACTTACAGAGAATTCGGGGTCATTGCCCTTGTAGCCGGTAAGAGTCACGAGGTTCTCAGCAGCACACCATACTGTAAGTCCCTGAAGCCAACTTACCGAAACAGGTATGTTGTAAGAGAGTTTTACAGTCTTGAGACGGAGGTATGAACCATCCTCAATCCAACGGTCAGAGAAGCGTGAATTGCCTACCGGGTCACCGTAAGCGATAGAAGGAATGTTTGTTACCTGACCGTCAATTGTCCAACGGTTAGCCATTGCAGCTGTCTGATTGTAGAAACTTGAGCCGCTCTCGAGCTGCTGGCGGTAGTAGTTATATACATCGTTGCCGAGTGAATAGTTGCAAAGGATATCGAGCTGGAAATCGCTGATTGTGAACTTTGTGAAGATGTTACCATAGATATCCGGATTGGGGTCACCGATAACAGTCTTGTCACTCTCCTCGATACAGCCTGGATCTGAGCCCGGGTTGACATCAACAAACTTCATGTCACCGGCCTTGAAGTACTGCTTCGCACCTGTGGCGTCACGCTGGAAAAGAGCATATTCATCAGCATCTGCACTGCTTGCAATCACACCGTCGGTCTTGTAACCCCAGAATACGCCTACAGGCTGGCCTACCATAGTAGCAACTTCACCGCCGTAAACCTTTACCGGAGCAAGGTTCTCGTCAAGTGCGACAACCTCGTTCTTATAGTGACCGAGCGATGCACCGAGTTCCCACTTGAAAGTAGCGTTGTTGATGAGCTTGGCATTGATGCTGGCCTCGACACCCATGTTGGAGAGTTCACCGCCATTGGCCCAATATGTACCCATACCGGTAACGAACGGATACTGCTTCTGGACAAGGAGGTCACTTGTGTTTGACTTGTACCAGTCAACAGAAAGTGCAAGACGGTTGTCAAAGAGCATAGCGTCAAGACCTACATTGAAACGGGCTGTACTCTCCCACTTCACACCGTCGTTCTCAACATTACCCAACTGGAGACCCATTGACTGGTCGTAGAACTTGAC
Organism: Bacteroidaceae bacterium; assembly: GCA_045646845.1. Classification (GTDB taxonomy): domain Bacteria; phylum Bacteroidota; class Bacteroidia; order Bacteroidales; family Bacteroidaceae; genus HGM04593. The sequence goes on along the minus strand of JAZRLO010000001.1, from coordinate 129,518 downwards.
TGCCTGAAGATAGCTGCGTGCCGCGAAATAGTCGATGGCATCGTTACCTGTAATATCGAAACCAGCGCGCAACTTGAGCATATTGATGGGCTTAACCTTGAACCAAGGTTCAGAAGAGATAAGCCATGCACCCTGTATAGAGGGGAAAAGACCCCATGCCACTCCACCGAGTTTCAAGGCACCGTCTGCATTCGCACCGAAACGAGAAGAGGCCTCCATTGAAGCGGCAAGCTGCAGGAAGTAGCGTGTCTTGTATGAATAGTCGGCAGAAAGATACCATGCTATGTTTGACCAAACATTCCTGTCACCCTTGCTGTCCACGTGATCGAGTGCTGTAGAGATGTCGAACTGGTTGTCGCTACCTGAGTTTGCTCCGCTTATGGCATTTGAGTCAAAGTTGAAGCTTGTGTAACGGAAACCTCCGAAGATATCGAAGCTGTGCGCACCGAAGGTCTTCTTCCAAGACACACGGGTATCACTTGAAAGAGCTGTCTCCTTACCGAAGAATGATGAAATGTAGTTACCAATCTTTCCGTTCAACGACCTTACATAGAAATTGTAATAGTCATTGTCAGCTGATGACGGATAGGGAAGATAATACTTCTCGCTCACACGGTAAAGAGAGTAGTTGAATGTCTCTGAAATGGTAAAGTCACCCAACTTATACTCGGGAGCTACAGTAATACCCATATTGGTGTATTCAAGCTCGTTGCGCTCTGCACCCTCACCCTTTGTGATGATTGTCATAGGGTTGTAGAATGAGTTGTTGGGATATGCCTCGCCGGCAGCCTTTGCTATGTCGAAGGCATAAGTATCGCTGACATCAAGGATGTTGCTTCTTTCACCAGAAAGAGAATAGCGGTACGGGCTCAAGAACGGAGACTTTATTACAGCAAGTGCACCCGGTGAAGACAACGGGAAAGCCTCGGTATCCTCGCGCATACCGTCATCGAGAAGCTGACGACCTACACGTGAATAGGCAATATCTATACGTGTCTTGAAATTGTCAGTCAGAAGGATGTCGGAATTCAAACGGATATTCAGACGGTCAAAAGAGTTGCCCTTCAGAGGAGTATCACCCGTAGTATAGCCGAATGAGAAGTTGTACATGGCAACTTCGTCACCACCCTCTACATTCACCTTATAGTTCTGTGTAAGAGCCTCGCGATATACAAGGTCAGTCCAGTCTGTGTTGTTGTGGAACTTGTTGTAGTAGAGGAAGTCCTTGTCGGCACGCAGGAACGGGATGTTACGGTTTGCATTTACATCCATTGTTCCGATAAGGTCATTCGCATAAACGCGGTACGGCTCGGCACCGAGCATTTCAGGAGTGTTCGGGGCAAGTGCCACGTTACCGTAGATATTTGCGGTAATGCGTGTTGCCATACTCTCTCCACGCTTGGTATTGATTATTATGACACCGTTGGCTGCACGCGCACCATAGATGGCTGTAGCGTTCTTGAGCACTTTGACCTCACGGATGTCATTCACGTCAATAGCCGAGAGGATATTGTTGTACATACCCATATGCACGGTCTCGTTACCCTCCTGCATATCCCAGATGACACCGTCAACAACGAACATCGGCTGAGTATTTGCATTGAGCGAATTGATACCGCGGATGAACATCGCAGCACCGATGCCTGTGGTACCGGAACGGTTTATGGTACGTACATCTGCACCGAGATTATTCTGGATTTCAGCATCGATGGTCACGGCAGAGGTTATGCCCGGTTTGAAGTCGGCACCCGCTGTCACGGCAATCTCATCACTGTAATTCTTCTCGAACTTGTCAGAGTAAAGACGTACATTTATTATGTCATTCTCACCTACCGCACGCTGCACGAGCAGATACTCGGGTGTAGAGAAATTCAAAAGTGTAACGTATGAGGGAATGTTAAGTTTATACTTACCCTCACCGTCAGTCATGGTAGTCACCTTTGAGTGACCTGTAGCCTGAACGCGTACACCGGCCATCGGAGTATTTGTTGCAGCATCATATACGGTACCCGTTACGGTACGTACGTCATCCGCAACGACAGCGGCAGTTTTGACCTTTACAGAATCGTTTGCCAAGTGACTGTCAAGCAATACATCCGACGCGTGAACTGCTGATGGCACTAACACCATTAATGCCACCGATAATTGCATAAATTGTCGCATATACATATCTATTTTCCTTTTTTTCATCTTACAAACTATTATTCCTGGTCACCGACCGGCACAAAGATAATCTCATCGATGCGCACTGATGAATCGTACTTCTTAGGGTTACGCTTGCTGGTGATGTTGAACTCGACGCTGAAATCATCACGTGAATTGGTTCCCTCGAAATATTCGCAATATGGGAATGAAACCAACATGCGAGAGCCGTCACTCTCTGTCAAGTAAAGTGTATCGACACGAGTCGGGTCATTGAGAAGCTCTGTGGCAGACTTCAACATTGTTGAATTCTGGAAGATATCAACAGTGAAACATGTCGGCAAAAGAGTCGAGGGGTCCACAGATGAGTTCGTGATGTGCTTGGGAACAACAACCAGCGCAACATTATAATTTGCCGAAAGCACTCTCGGCACCTTATATTTCACGATTACCGAACTGTTTGAAGACTCACAAGCGAAATATCTGCCGCCGCTGAGCTTCACATCCTTCAACAGAGAATCTTTCTTGTTGATGTTGTTCTGATTTACGCTGACGGTATATTCCTGTCCACCCTGTGACTCGACACGCATAAATTCGTTCTCACCCTCAAGAACTATAGTATCGTGCCACAACTCGAACATGTTGTAAGGAGACTTGTCAAGGATTTTTACAGTACCGTTTGACAACACCTTTGAATCTATGATATTCTGCATGAGCTGTGTCTTGGCGAAGAGTTTGCGAGGATATCCTGAACGGTTGACAGGCATGATTGAATCGGGGCTCTTTACATACTTCTGCTCATTATTGCTGAAAGTCATGTACTTGATGATATTCATGCGTGAATAGAAGTTAGACAGAGAATCCCTGTATGCGCTGTCCATAGAAGCAGGCTTTGCTGCTGACCAGTTATACTGATAATGTTTCTTCGCTGCAAGCATCATTTCAGCCCAAACCTCATTGGTCGGGATGTAAACCGTGTACAAAGAGTCCTCCTTGTCGAGATTACCGATACCGGTATGCACGCTAAGAAGCTTATTTGTAGTTGTATATACAGAATCGAGATAAGTCTGTACACCATCCTTGATGGGGCCTATAATACTCATTCCGGGATTGAACTCGGTAACGTCGTAAGAATAGAGGAAGTCCGCAACAGAATCAATGCGTGAATCCAACTTGAGATACTCCCAGATACTGTACTTGTAGCTTGAAGGAGATTCGAGCTTATGTATAATACCGTTCCATACACGGATATTTCTCTCTACGACAGTACAGCCGTCGAACTTGTAACCGTTGACTCTGTCACCCTCGAAGACAACTACCTTGCCGTTGAGAAGCAGAATCTTGTTATCGGCGTCGAGCGTACCGTTAGCTGCATTCAGGTGATTGGCCACATGAGACATTACGAATGTCCTGAACACATGGTCACGATTGCCGGCTGCAATTTCCGCCAATATTGAATCCTTATTGAACGAACCATTTGTAGGAGCCCAAAGTGTATATACTCTTGACGAATTGAACAGTGAGTCCGCACACTCGGCACCGCAACCGTTCAGAACCTCAACAAAGTCTGACAGTTCGGAATCAGCATTTATAACCTCAAACATCTTCTTGTCGGCATACGGAGTCTCCGGAGTAACCTCCAGCCCCTCGTTATCCTGACAGGAAGTAGCGAGAGTCAATGCACCGAAAAGCATTAGGCCAGCTAAAATTTTGTGCTTAAATATTGTATTCATATAAAGTGTTTTTTATTTTTTCCTTTATAAGGCCCGGTCCTTTGAAGGCACCGTAGCCCTGTTTTAAATACTGAAACCTGGTTAATTCATTTCTATTGACTCGCCCTCTTTTATGTATGCAGGGTTCTGTTTCAGGTTCTTGTTATAACGAAGCTCATCGATGTGAATGGGGAAGAACAGTCCGTCGATGGTTGACATCTTACTCTTCACCACACCTGAATTGCTGTCAAGTTTGTCGGCAACGAACTTGATGTTGTTGGTAGTACCCTCACGCAAAGCCTTGCGGACAAGGTCATACCAGCGCTTGCCCTCGTATGAAAGCTCACGGGTACGCTCGGCAAGCACAAGCTCAATCGCTGTTTCTCGGGTCTGGTACTTGTTTACGTCCAAAGGCCTCTTTACGTTTGCTGTATCAACTCTTGAACGCTTGTTAATAGCATTTACTATATTGAAAGCTTCGGTAAAGTCCTCAGTACCGGCAGACGGACGTGTCACCATAGCCTCGGCCATCATGAGCATGACATCGGTCCTGCGGTAAACAATCCAGTTCGCATCGAACTCACCGGACTTTCTGTAGTTGGTCGCAGGCGCGCTCTTTGCAGAATACTTTACAATGCAGATATCGCTCTTTTCAGAACTTGAACTACCGGATGAGGAAGCACCGGAAATTGACTTCGCATTTGTGAAGCTATAGGCACGGAGGTCGTCACTCTCATAGTACTTTGCCAAGAAGTTCGTAGGAACTACGGCATAACCGGGCTTGCCTTCTGAGCCATACATTGAATATGCACCAAGGCAACTACCGTTAGTAATGTTGTCACCCTCGACCTGGAGCTCCAATATTGACTCCTGAGAATTCTTTGCACCGAAAATCTCGTCATATACGGTACTCAAGTGCTCTTCGGCATTTTTATCTACATCTACAACATGGTTCTGCAACAGGTTGTAAGGAGTTTTTTCGCCTTTATTGCCATGCAGTTTCTCATTCTCTTCCAATTCGGCATCCATGTTGGCAAGAACATCTTGACAGTTCTGAACACACAGATCGTAGTACTTCTGGTCATCGCCTGCAGCAACGAGATCTGTTTTACCTTCATAATACTTGGCGAAAGCTGCACGCCACAAGTTCACGTCGGCCTTGATTGCAAGAACGGCATTCTTGGTTATGCGGCCGTAGTTGCTTGCAGCTGTAGTATAGTTGCCCGACTTCATTACCATATTCTCAGCACGGTCAAGATCTGCCATTATATGGTTCAATGCCTCCATCGGATGCACCTGTACATAATCGGGAAGTTCTGCATCATTTGCGGCGGGCACGAGTGCCATAGGTATGTCGCGGAACGTACGCACGAGATAGAAGTGACACAATGCACGCATTGCATACATCTCACCGAGAACCACTTCAAGATCACCTTCCGTAAAGTCAGGGTCGCGCTCCACGACCAGAGGTGCATACTCGATAACCAAATTGGCATAGTTTATGGCCTCATAGAAGACACCCCAGTGGCAAAAACTGTTCTCATCGAGGATGTTTGCCTCAACTATATACTTGATCTCCTGAGAGTAGTTGGCCGGATATGTCATGTTGTCGGCACGAAGCTCTCCCCATACAATTGCCTTGCGCACAGCATCGGTACTTATGAGTTTAAGATAGCTGTGGGCCAACATGCCGTTGACCTGGTCCTTGGTCTGCCAGAAATTCTCATGTACTATCTTGTTACTTGGGATAATGGTCAAGTAATCGGTACAAGAGCTAATCATAGTACCGGCAGCCAGCACCAATGCAAGTATAGACTTCTTATATATTTTATTTAATACTTTCATAATTCATCAACATTTAGAAACCTACAGAAAGTGAAAAGGTATATGAACGCGGACGCGGTGTCTTTGTGTTGTCATATGCAACACCGTCGCCACCGCTTGATACCTCGGGGTCAAGACCTGAATACTTTGTCCAGAAGCAGAGGTTGTCGGCAGAGAGATAAAGATTGAGGTTCTTTATACCTACCTTCTTCAACATCTCAGGCTCGAAAGAGTATGAGAGCTGGAGGTAAGAGAGACGTACATAAGAAGCGTCCTCCACGTAGCGGTCGCTACCGAGATAGTTGTATGCCGAAGAACCGCCATATACAGCACGGGGGATTTCTGTAATATCACCCTCCTTGCGCCAGCGCCAGTTAACCGCAATACTCTGGTTGTCGAAAGAAGACATGTTCTCATATGCCATTCTCGCGCTGTTGACAACGTCAACGTCCCAACGGTATGTGAAGTTAGCCTTCAAAGCCCACTTCTTGTAACGGAATGTGAAACCGAAACCACCCTGGGCCGCAGGATTTGAGTTACCGAGATAAACGATATCAAGCTGGTTGATTGTACCGTCATGGTTGACATCCTCATAGATTGCATCACCACCTCTGAACTCATAACCGTTGTGAGTGGTCATCTCCTCATTGTCATAGAAAAGAGCCATCTTCTTGGGAGTTCCGTCAGCCTCGTAAACTACATTGCCATCGGCGTCACGCACGATAGGACATGTACCGTTACGGCCTGCAGCCTCCTCGGTAAGGGCCTTCTCCCAGTTCTTGTAGCTGTAACGATAAACGCCCTTATAACGGAAACCATAAATGGCACCGCTCGGGTTGCCTATCTGTACACGACCGAGGTACTTGCTGTTCTCGGGAGCCTCGTATTTACCGTTTCTCTCCTCAAGATATGCCTCTTCGAGCTCAAGAATCTCATTGTAGTTCTTACCTATATTAAAGTACATAGAGAACGAGAAGTCACCCACGATCCTCAGGTTATTGAGGTTCATATTGAGTTCCCAACCTGAGTTGCGCACAGTACCTGAGTTCTTGTATGCAAGAGAAGAATAACCTGTTGATGAAGGAATCTTGTATGTTGAAACCAACTGGTCATATGTAGTACCGCTATAGTAGTTGAACGCACCGGTAAGCTTGTCCTTGAAGAAACCGAAGTCAGAACCGATGTTCCACTCACGCTTGTCAGAACGGCGAAGGTCGGTCAGACGGATACCGTCCATCTGGAAGCCGGCCATACCGAGATAGCTCTTACCCAGAGGCGAGTAGCTGTTGAAAGTATAGTTTCCGTTTGGAGCGTGACCGTCCATACCGAAACCGGGACGCAAAGAGAGCATTGAAAGGACAGGTTTCGCCCAATCCATCCACTTCTCGTCAATGATGTTCCAACGTCCTGAAATAGAGGGGTAAATAGCCCATTTTCTGTCATCACCCATCGCTGTGTTACCTTCACCGCTGAATGCCACACGCAAAGCATACTTTGACTTGTATGAGTAGTGAGCATCGAAGACGAAGCGTATCATGCGGCTCTCCCACTTGCTTGTTCCGGCTCCGTTGAGCTTTGAACCGACTGTTGAACTGCTGATGTTACCGTTGGGAAGACCGACAGCGGTAGAGTTCTGTGAGTTACCGCTACCAGTATTCAGTTCGAACTGTGCATTCATTGTCATGAAGTGGTCCTTACTTCCGAGATACGGAGTGAAAATCAACTGATGACGTGTATTGAAACTCAAGCTCTTGCTGTCGTCAGCCTTTGACCTGTTCTTCTCCTGTGCGGTCCAGTTGTCAGTAGAGAGCGCAGAAGGCTCATACGTAGTACCTGAGTATGTAGAAGCATTGAGGTTAACCATACCGCGATACTTCAACTGTGACTCATCATCCTCAAGACCCAAAAGGTTATACTCCAATGTAATCTGTGGGCTGATGCTGTAGTTCTCTGTATAATACTCTTCGAGATTACCGGCTGCCACAGGGTTCTTGCGGCTGTACAACGCACTCTCGAGCACGTTGGGATTAGCGTACTTGAGCATTGCATAATAGTCATCAGTATTATTACCCTCGGCATCCTGCTTGTATATACTCATGTTAGGCATCATCAGCTGTGCATTGTTCAACAGACTGGAGATGTTTCTCTTGTTATGGTTGTAAGAGAAAGAGAAGTCGGCGATAACCTTGATTCTCTGTGAAACATAGTAGTCAAGAGCAAGACGAGAGGTGAAACTCTGCATGTACTGTCCTATCACCTGACCGGTTTCGTTCGAATAACCTCCTGATATACGGAATGTAGCCTTCTCGCCACCACCGCTGATGTTGAGGTTATACTCGTTACGGTAACCGTGCTTTGACACGGCATCAACCCAGTCGGTATTGTTGTTGAAGTTCTCATATTCAGGGAATGTCTTGTCATAGTTCAACTCGGGAACATCCACACCCACCTGGTTCTGGTTGTAGAGAGCCTGCTTGATGAGCATGGTATAGTCGTCACCATTGAGAAGGTTGATACCGCTCGGTGTCCACTTGTCCTTGAACTTGTAGCTGAAGTTCACACGTGTAGGACCGCGCTTACCGCGCTTGGTCTTGATCTTGATGACACCGTTCGCACCTCTGGAACCATAGACAGCACATGAAGCTGCATCCTTGAGTACCTCGATTTCCGCGATATCCTCGGTGTTGACCATAAGAAGTTCGGCAAAGCTCTCGTCTGTTGCAGTCTCGAAGTCGAAAGAACCCTCGTCAACCTCGAAGATGTTGTCATCCACAACGAGCAACGGTGTAGCGTCACCCTCAAGAGTTGAATTACCGCGCAGACGCATCTGGGTACCAGAACCCACGTCACCAGAATTGAAGACAATGTCGAGACCGGCAATCTGTCCCTGAAGCGCCTCATCGACAGATGCGAATGAGAGACCCTCCATCTCGTCCATGCTGATCTTCTGACTTGCATGGGTCATCTCACGTTCAAGGATATCAAGACCTCCAGAGCGGGTCACCTGCTTGGCAACGATATCGACCTGGGTAAGCACGTTGTCCTCAACCATCTTCACGTTGAACACCGTACGGTTACCGATAGGCAAACGCTGTGTCTTGTAACCGACATATGAAATCTCAAGCACGTTGCTTGTGTTTTTTACCACCATTGAGAAGTTACCCTCAAAGTCTGTGGCACAAGCCTCAATGATACGGTTGTTCTTGTCGCGCTCGGTAATGTTTACCATAATAAGCGCTCCTTCGGCGTCACTTGTTACCGTACCCGAAATTCTCGCGCCCTTCTGTGCGAATGCAGCAGTTCCGAAACTGCAAAGAAGCACGAGTAACAATAAATACTTCGTTTTTATCATAGCTTTCATGTTTATTCTACAACACTATTAATTTTCGGATGCGGCTACAGGTATTCTCTCTACCACGTTACCGGCATTGTCAACTCTCAATCTGTTGCCGTCCACGACAACATAATTATATACCTTATTGTTATCCTCATCCTTAGTAACCTCTACAAGCATACCCTCGTTTGTTATAAGGAGCTTGGCTGAATTGTCAAGGACGAGTTCCTCACGTGTGAGAGCGGAATTCCAAGACTCGCTGCCCTCATTGAGCGGAGCCATAAGGTATGCAAGACGCATAGCTCTCTCTACACCCTTCATATCCTTCATCTTTACTGTTCCGTAGTCGGCAACCAGATAAGGAGACTTACCTCCGACTTTGACAGAACCCGGGATACCGGCAACTGTCATTGTATCGACAAGTTCACCGTCATTAGAATAACGGCGGAAACGTCCGTCATAACCGAAGAGACCGTCATTCAGCAAAGCTTTGTCAATAGGCTGAAGCACTGCGAAAGAAGAGGTAACGATTGAACTCGGGACTTTTGCAGTCAATCCATATTCGAAGTCACGGCACATAACGTTCCATGTCTTGCCTTCCTTGCCGACCTTCAACACTTTTGCCCATTCATTGGTGTTGGCATAAGGAGTGATGTGGTCCTTTACAATGATTGTGCTGTTGTCTGCTGAATTTCTTACGATTGTCTCATAGAAACGTCCGGTCTTTGCATTGATGACCGAAGTAGAGAAATTGGCCTCAGAGTATGTTCCTCCGCCCGGAGCCGGAATTGAGAACGGAACATCATCGACATATACTGAATTATCCTGGAAATGATAGCGCAGGAAGTTGTTCAAAAGACGCATAGCCGCAGCAGCCTTTGTAGGCTGGGTAGCGGAAATTGCCTCGATAGCTTCCCATGTAGGAAGACCTCTCTCGAACATATTCTTTACCGATGCATTTGAAGGGATATATACCGTATAGTGGTATGTGTTGAAGAACGGTACTGACTTTATGAAATTACCGGCCTTTGAGCTGTAGAATATTGAGTAAACCTTCAAAGAATCCTCTTTATACTTTGAACCGAACATATTCTTAAGCATAGCCTCGTAATCTGCGGGATTACAGAGCTGGAAGAATTCATAGAAAGTATCGTTTTCATCGACAGAATTCGCCAACATATTCGTATATACCGACCTTGTTGGAGGTGTCGGCACACCGGAAGCCTTGATACCCGGTTCTGCATCACCGCCAGGAACTGTACAGAATGTGATACCGTTCTTCTGGTTGTAGATGGTCTTCTCACCATCCTTTACGCCGATTGTCACATATGTACCCTTCTCTATCTGTTCACCGCCATAGAACTTAACATTGTTGACATCGCTTGCATCAACCTTGATTGTTCCGTAGCCCTTTGTCTGGTAATACTTTTTCTTGTTTGCGATATAGCCATCGTTTCCGTTAGGCGTCAACACACCGTCTCCGTCATTATGTACTATAATAAGGTATTCCATAAGGTCGGTCATACGGTTCTTCATGAGTGCATTACCACCGAAGTCTGAACCAGACACATTGATGGGGCCCAATGCAGTAAGAGTATCGGTGATAACGTTTGTCTTTGCATCAAACTCGAACACTTCGGCCCAGAGTTCAGTTGCCTTGGAAGTATTCTTGGGACGGTCCGCATTGTAATGGAACGCATAAGCCTTTGGCTTGAGACCAGGAACTTCAACATCGGAAGGGTTAGAGAATGTCACAGGGTCGTAGTAAACGAAGTAGTCGTCATCGGGCACTACGAAGCTGTATGTCGCGTCCATTGCAAGCAGATAGTAGTCATAACGCAACTGCTTGATGATGTTACGCATAAGCAACATGTTCTCGAATACGATTGTAGGAGCAGAAACTGCCTGGTATGTAGCAGGACCGAACACATTGTTCAATATATATATAACACCGTTGTTTGCTATAACGCACTCATCAACGTGCTGTTCCTTTATACCCATCGCATCGTTCGCGTCGTCAGTAATTTTATCGAACTTGCTGAGAACTGTTCCTGCGAATGTCGGCTTCATCAGGTTATTGAGGAAGGGAACGATGTTCACTTCGGGAACGCTGTCGAGAGCCTGAATCAAAGATTTCACATCGGAAACCTTAACATTGGGAGCGAACTGCTGGATGAGGAAGTTTCCTGCGCCTTCGGCTGTTGCAAAATACTCATACATAGACGCATCGTTGGGAACGAACATGGCTGCCATGTCGCGCTCCTTGGAAAGTGAGTTCTGGAAGGCATTCCAACCCGGATCGAAGTTCAACAACTCATCAACTGTAGGATTCGCATTCTTTGAAGTGAGGAGGTTGTAGCTGCTGAAGTTATCCTTAGTAAAGTATTTCAAACAGAAGATACTGTCACTGGTCTTGTAGTGGCTGTTGTACTCGGCTGTCAACACCGCATCATAAACCGGAATGCAGAAACGGTCGAGCAGATGACTGAAGACCTTTGTATCCTCACGTCTGCGAAGTTCCTCTGCCATATTTGATGGAGGAAGAAGCACATTGTCGAGACGATAGATATAACCGTTCTTACAGGTGATTGTCAATGAGTCACCAGAGATACCGCCATCATCAATACCGTTTGAAACGACCTTGTAACCGAACACCATCGCGTCATCGCTGCCGAAAGTGTTTGTTATGGCACCGCCCTTCTTGAAGAGGAACTCGATGTCAGAAGTCTTGATGGAGTTGTTCTTGAGATAATCCGAGAGGAAATGAACCATCATAGGATCTGTTCCGTCCATAGCTATTCTGAGTTCTTTGTCTCTCACTGTTCCGCGGAGAGCATCCCAATACTTGTTGTAAGCAGGCATATCCATATCCTTGACAAGAGGAATGGAGTCGATGATTGATGCTGAGGTCAAGCGGCGGAGGCATGTACCCTCGGCACTTGTACCGGAACCTGTACTTGACATCATGTCGAGCAGCATGGCATTGTCGAGCATTGCACTGTAGAGCAGAATCTTCATCTGCGCCTTTGTCATGTCACCGACACTCTTGACACCCCATGGGTTGTTCTCGAAGAATTTTTCAAAAGCCGCATCATCGGCCACAAAGAGAGTCTTGCTACCTGTATGCGCAAGCGTTTCACGCTCACCCAAACTGTCAATGATAGCAACAAAATTGTTGTAGGTGTGTCCCGGAGTTCCCTCTTTCAGGAAATCGTAAATACTTGCACCCAACCAATCAGGTTCGTTGTTGTCATACTTGTAATCATCGAACCAGTCCTGACAAGACTGCAATGAACCGCCGACAAACAACATGCACAACGCGAAAAGTGTTGCTTTGCCAATTTTACTTAAACGGTGTTTAAACATAAGTACAAAATTATTAATTATTATTTTTTTGTTTTTTAAGCATTTCACGCAAGGACACAATACACCCTTTGCTATCGTGCAAAAATAAGACTTTTCAACAAATATTCGCACAATCCCCCTTTTTTTTTCACTTCAAAGGAGTTTTTTTCACATTTAAATAAAAAAAATCGCTCCCCGGATTCAGTCGCGCGCAGAATCCGGGGAGTTTTTGCTTTTTGAATATTTAACAATCAAGTGTTAAATTTTACTTTATATTTGATGTATATTTAACTTTTACAGGTTCACCTTCGACCACCTCGACGAACTCCTGGGGAGTTATGGACACAGGCTCTTTCATAAACTCGGGCACATTGTAAGAACGGTCGAAGAAGTCGTAATAGTCGGCACTCTCCTGAGGCAAAAGGAAAGCCTTGTCACTCGTGCCGTCATCGTTGACATGTGCTATGTACAGACGGCTGTAGTTGGTGTCCTCGCGGCGGCTGGCAAAGAGTATCCATTTGCCGTTGCTACTCCATGAATGGTAACTTTCGGGGAATTCCGAATTTGCTTTTTCGAGCGACCGGTACGAACCGTCTTCAAGGCTAAGGAGATAAAGGTCCGCATCCTTGTGCCATATATGGAAACAACCGTATTCACCAAGGGCAAAAAGAAGATATTTGCCGTTAGGCGAGACTCTGGGGAATGTCGCACTCTTACCGAGTGCCGAAGCGCAGAAAACCGTATCAACCTCCCCGAACTCACCGGTATCGGGATTCCATGGACGGCGCACGATATCATATTTGATATCCTTGTAGTTGACAACCTCCTTCGCAACGCGTTCCGTCAGCAAAGAGTCTTCGGGGAACTTTGAAACACAGTAATAGAGCATCTTTCCGTCGGGAGACCAGGCCGGAAAAACCTCAAGATCATCGGGGTCGGCCGAGACATGCGCGACAGTCTCCTTGACAGGATTATAAACTATCACATCACTGTACTGGTCCTGAACCTCTACCTTGTTATGGTCCTTAGTATGAAAAATCTGTCCTGTGGTATTCACGGAATACGCAACGACATCATATACAGGGTTAAAGAACGGATATACACCTGCAGAGATAGTCGAGTCGGTCTTCAAATCGAGTTTCTTCACCTTGCCGTCATGAACGAATATTGTACCGCCCTTGTACTGACGCACATGAAACTGCATGTTATCGGCGCTGTAGTTCTTGTACGCATGACAGTTGATACATTGTCCGTCAGGTTCCGAAACCACAAGTCTGTTGTGATAGATTATCTCCTCGTCATAGTTCTCAAGATTACGCTGACTTATGCTCAGATTCTCGTAGGCTACATATGAGGGAGGTATAAGCCTGTAAGAGATGTACGGATCTATGGAGTCACGGGAGACATGGAGGCAGAAAGGCGCGAACTTACTCCATTTTCCACCCTTTTCGACAAAGACATCCACTGTTATGGACGAGCCGGTCGCTGCCGCCACCAGAGCCGCCCACTCTTCTGCCGGAATCACCGCTTCGGGGCCTTCAGTAACGAACTCTCTGTCACCCGCAGCGAAACGGATGACACTGGCGTCACCCTCATCAACTACACGGAATGTCAACGGCGAAATATTGCAGGGGACTGTAACATCCCTGTAGTCGGGATATATTTCAGGCTGCATGCCCTTGGATTCATAACTGCCGGGAATGCCCGATGAGCATGATAGCAGGAATGCCACGGAGAGCATAACGATATTATTGAAAATTCTTCTCATGACATATTTATAATAAGGAGATTATCAATTGGTCTTTATGTTACGGACAAAATAGAAATAGTAGTAATAGGTATCACTGAAATCGTACCTGAAGAACGAAGCATTATGCCTTTCACCGGCTTTTACCGCATTTTTCTTTGCAACCGTAGCCGTGTCGGGGAAAGCTCTGTTGAACGGATTGTTCATAGGGTTGAACTGCGCCACCTTAGGTATGAAAACGTTCATGAAACGCTGCTCTATAGCCGGATCGATGAAGTATTTCTCGAAACCGTTCTTAAGGCTCTCGACATCAACGTTCCTCTGTTCGGGAGCTTTGGACATCTCACTCTGCCTGAAAACAAGGTACGCCTCCTGATAATGTTTGGGAAGTTTCCTTGTCGGAGCCTTATTGGCATCCATCGGAATACAGGTCCTCGCATACTTGTCGAGCAGAGGCCAGAAAGCATTGCCGTCCTTACGGATGAGAGCCATCATCAGCGACGCCTCTACATATTCGGGTGTCGCATTTTCCGGCATCACCATAAGATCCTTCGTAAGGAAGGCTTCTACAAAAGAGTCGTCAACGGCAAGCGCATCGTCGAAGCAGTTCATACTGAGAGGCAGACGGAACTGATCTTCCTTTTCTATCAGTTCGGGCGATTCCACGAACTTCTCCATCTCCTCGGCCCACGAACGGTGGAACATCGTACTTTTGAGAATCTTTATGTAACGTCGTGCCAGCGTATATTCCCCGGAGAGAATCATCGAGCGTGTCGCATGCTTCAGATACTCTATTCTCCAACCATACTCAACCGCATCCTCCACACACCAGCGGTAGCAGAAATTGAGCTTGCCATAATAATAATAGAGCATCTTGCCGCCCGTTTGTGTCAGATGCACACCTACAGGGGCCATAATGTCGGCACTGCCGTGCGGACTGGCGAACATCTTTTCGCCTGCCGCACCCTGATGCAGAAGAGCGAGATTGTTGTTGAGCACTATCTGCCTTGTCGGATTATGCGTCTCCTTGCCATACTCCACCACAGCTTCCCAATCTCCATCCCACATTGCCTGATTCTGTTTGTTCTCGATACGGAAATTCGTGTCACGGAACCAATGGAAACAGAGGAGAACAACAACAGTAGCCAACACCACCGTGGAGGCTATTGCCGGCAAGCGTTTCACCTTCGACAACCACCCTTTGAGAAGCGGAGCCAGAGCAAGGAGCATGCAAGAAAAAAGAATCAGGAAGAATGGCACCCAATAGAGCCTTATGTCGTGCCAGTACGAAGGCACCTCATGAACGACCTTCGCCACATACCCCGAAGTCCACTGGGTACAGGGCGTTCCGGCCTTATATACCGTGTCAAAAGCGACCGTATCATAAACCCCGTAATAGTATCGGGGTGCAAGATAAACAGCAACAGCCGAAACGAGCAGCGTCACGCATGAGAGCACAGTACTCTTCCGCCTGCTTATTGAGACAGAAAGGCCAAGAAGCGCCATCACAATTGCGCCTGCGAGAGCATATACACCCATTAAAGGATAGCCGAAAAACGCCCATGCGGCAACAAACGGGATGCGCGCCGGCAAAGGTAACCTGCGGAACAGCCATACAGCAAAAAATGAGAAAAGCACACCCAGAAGAGCCATATAATAGAACCCGGGCAACTTCAAATAGAATATCCAGTAGCCCAACTGCGAATTGGACGCGACTATGGCAGCAACCGGCAAGAGAGCTACAAGTGAATATCTCCCGGGAATGCTGAAGGCCTTGCGCGTAACCCAATACAACAGCACGAGCAACGAGACATACATAGTCGCACCAAGCAGCGGTATATGGAAAAACTGTACAAGGAAAGAGCCCAGGTAGGAGAGAAAGCCTGCCGGAACAGACATCATGGAGTCAAAATAGACCTCATCGAACAGAAAAACCGACAATTCGCTGACCCTGAACAGAAAGGCCTGTTCACAAACCACGAGCAACAGCCACAGCAAACCAAAAAAAACGGATGCCGTAAGCAGCGGATATTCAGGTATGGCACATAAAAAGTCCTTCAGACGTGCCAGAATGCCCCTTTTCGCCCTGACATTTCCGGTAACGGTTTCCACCTGCGGTTTACGCGGTACGGCCGTCGCCTTCTTTGCGTTATTCATTTTCATCATTTTTTATCATTAATACCCACAAGGAGATTCCATTCAAACAAAAAGCCCCTTTCGCGCCCTGTCGAGCATATAGTGGTCGAGGAGTACCAGAGCTGTCATAGCCTCCACCACCGGCACTGCGCGCGGAACCACACAGGGATCATGCCTGCCCTTCGCCAGAAGGGTCGTATCCTCGCCGTTTCTGGTAACAGTCGGCTGCTCCATGAGCAGTGTAGCGACAGGTTTGAACGCTACACGGAAATAAATGTCATTCCCGTTCGATATTCCACCCTGTATTCCGCCACTGTTATTGGTGCGGGTCGCCACCCTGCCCGAGTCATTATAGAACAAATCGTTCTGCTGCGATCCGTAACCGGTCACCGCATCGAAGCCATTGCCATACTCGAAACCTTTCACGGCATTTATCGACATCATTGCCGCCGCCAGGGATGACGAGAGTTTGCCGTACAGAGGTTCCCCGAGACCGGCCGGTACACCTTTGGCAACACACGTCACCACACCGCCTACGGTATCCCCCCTACGTTTCACCTCCTTTATGACGTTCTCCATCTCCGCAGCTTTTGCAGCATCGGGGCAACGCACCGCATTATCCTCGGTACGCGAAAGGTCATAGAGGGAGTAGTCCTTTTCGAGCGCGATTGCACCCACTTGAGAGGTATAAGCATGCACCCCGATACCCAGCTGCCGCAGCGCAAGCTTGGCAAGAGCTCCGGCACACACCCTTACCGCAGTCTCGCGCGCCGACGAACGCCCGCCGCCCCTGTGGTCACGTATGCCGTATTTCAAATCATACACATAATCGGCATGCGATGGGCGGAAGACGTCACGCATATTATCGTAATCGGCACTCCTGTTATTGGAGTTCATTATAATGAATGCAATGGGCGTACCCGTACTGCGTCCCTCAAATACTCCGGAAAGGAACTGCACTTCGTCCTGCTCGTTGCGTTGCGTGGTTATCGCGCTCTGCCCCGGGCGACGGCGCAGCATTTCACTGCGCACGAACTCCTCATCGATGGCCACCCCGGCAGGGAAACCGTCGAGCACACCGCCTATGGCAGTTCCATGCGACTCGCCGAAAGTCGTGAGACGCAGCAATTGACCGATACTGTTCATGCCGCAATGCTTTATCAATGACAACAGCCGCCCTCGCAACCTGAGTCACCGCACTCACCGCCCTTGCAGCCCTTGCAACCGCCGCCGCAGCTGCATGAAGCCTTCAGGGAGTCATAGAATTTCTTGAGTTCCGACTCTTTTGCCGGACGGGACTCCACCACCGTACCCATGAACTGCAGGTCACAACCGGCAAGAGGGTGGTTGAAATCCATCACTACTTTGACGGGAGTAACCTCTTTTACGGTACCCAGAATGGGAGAGCCGTCGGCACGCATCATCTCAACAACGTTTCCGGCATATATGTGTGCAGAATCGAATTTGCCGTCAATGGTGAACACCTCACGGTCAAAATCCTGTACATGATCGGGGTCATACTCCCCGTAGGCGTCGGCATAAGGGATAGTAAAGTCGAACTTGTCACCCTTCTTCAGGTCTTTGAGATTCTCCTCAAAAGCATCGAGAGTGTATCCTACGCCTGTAAGAAACGCGAACGGCTGTTCACGTGTTGTCTTCTCAACCTCCTCAGACTCACCGTTACGGTGTGAAACGAGCGTGTATGCAACACGCAGATACTTGTTTGTGATTTCCATAATTCAATTATATTTATTCGTCAATTCCAAAATAAAACCCAAAAGCCGGTACTGCCGATACTGCCGACAAGTGCAGGCTCATTCTGCAAAGATATAAATTGTTCAATAAAACCAACCACAATCGGAGTAAAAAACAGAGATTTCACACATTATAAATACAAACATGGCAGCCGAAGCATAAAAAGAGGCTTAATTTTTCGTTTCTTGCAATCAATTAACTATCTTCGCAGAATAACATCAGGACATTGCATTCAATTATGAAGAACATGTTATTTGCAGGCATAGTTGTCGCAGGCGGACTTTTTGCAGCATCGTGCAACGGATGTTGCGGAAAGGAGAACAATACAGCCCGCGAGGATGAAGAGAGAAGCATCATAACCACCGAAGGGACAAAACTAATAAAAGAGGGGAAACCGTACCGCTACATCGGCACCAACATGTGGTATGCCAGCATCCTTGCATCCACAGGCGAGGGAGGCGACAGGGAGAGGTTTTGCAAGGAACTGGACAACCTGAAGGAGATTGGCATCACGAACATAAGGATTGCGGCCGGGCCGGATGCCGGCAGCGACCTTGCTAACCCGGCAAAGCCATACCTGCAGGAGGCACCCGGAGTGCTTAACGACACTATCCTGCAAGGGCTGGACTTCGCGCTTGCCGAACTTGAAAAACGCGGCATGGACGCAGTAATATATCTGAACAACGCATGGGACTGGAGCGGCGGCTTCGGATTCTACTTGAAGCAGTGCGGATATGGCGACTCACCGAATGCGAACGTTGACGGCGGATACGGCAGATATGTCGAATACTGCGCCAATTTCGCACGCGAGCCGAAGGCTCTTGACATGTACTACAGCTATATCAAACAGATAGTCTCTCGCAAAAACAGCATAACAGGACGTTTCTATAAAGACGAGCCGTCGATTATGGCATGGCAGCTGTGCAATGAACCGCGGCCGTTTGCAAAAGAGAACAAGGAGGCTTTTGCAAAATGGATTGCAGACGCGGCCGCCATAATAAAAGATATTGACAACAACCACCTGGTATCCACCGGCAGCGAGGGGTACATCGGTTGCGAGGTTGACATGGAGCTATGCGAGCGCATACACGCAGACAAGAACATCGACTACATTACCATACACATATGGCCCGTAAACTGGGGATGGGCACCCCGTTCCAACCCTGACAGCGGCATTGAGAACGCATGCAAGGAGAGTGCCGCATACATTGCCGAACATGTTGAACTGGCAAAAAAGATTGGCAAACCGCTTGTCATAGAGGAGTTCGGATACTCACGGCAGGGCAACGTGTCGGGCACGGACATCCCTACCGGCAGCCGCGACATCTTCTATGAGTTCATCTTTGCGAATGTAGAGAAGAGCATGACAGAAAACGGACCGATTGCCGGATGCAATTTCTGGGGATGGGGAGGTTGCGGACGTCCGCGCGACCTTGTATGGCAACCAGGAGACGATTACCTCTGCGACCCTCCTCATGAGCCACAGGGATGGTATTCGGTCTTTGACAACGACTCCACCACAATCGGAATCATAAGGGAATACTCAAAGAGAATAAACAGATAATACTTATACAAAATGTACAAGAAAGACAACCGTATTGTAGCCACCCTCGATGCAGGCGGCACAAACTTCGTTTTCGGCGCTATGAAAGCCGGAGAGTTCATCATCGACCCGGTTTCAGTACCGGCACAGTCGCACGACCTTGACCTGTGTCTCCAGAATATGGTGAACGGTTTCAGACAGGTCTTCGACCAGCTTGACGAAAAGCCCGTAGCGATAAGCTTTGCATTCCCGGGCCCGGCCGACTACCCCAACGGAATCATCGGCGGCTACCTGCCCAATTTTCCCTCCTTCCGCGAAGGTGTAGCACTGGGAGCATTCCTCGAGAAACAGTTCGGTGTACCCGTATTCATAAACAACGACGGTGACCTTTTCGCATACGGAGAGGCTCTCTGCGGCGTATTACCTGAAATCAACAACAGACTGAAGGAGCTTGGTTCAACAAAACAGTACAAGAACCTCATAGGATACACATTGGGAACAGGATTCGGTATAGGTGTAGTAATCGACAACCGTCTGAACCGCGGAGACAACTCATGCGTGGAGACATTCTGCCTGCGCCACAAGGAGATGCCGGAGATAATCGTCGAGGACGGCGTTGCCATACGTGCCGTGAAGCGCGTCTATGGCGAGAAGAGCGGCAACCCTGACCACGGGCTCACACCGAAGGAGATCTGCGAGATTGCGGACGGTACACGAGAAGGCAATATGGAGGCCGCAAAGGAGGCGTTCGCAACACTCGGACGCATTGCCGGAGCCGCCATTTCCACGGCAGTGACAATAATAGACGGACTCGTTGTGATAGGAGGCGGCGTCTCTGCCGCAAGCCGTTGGATAATGCCGGCACTGCTCAAGGAGATGCGCTCGAAACTGCACACCCTCACAGGTGACGAGGTGAACCTTGTACAGATGAAGGTGTATGACTTGGAAAACGCCGATGAATTCGAGCTTTTTGCAAAGGGAGAGGTAAAGAAAGTGAAGGTTTACGGCGAAGAGAGATACGTGGATTACGACAGCCAGAAGCGCATAGGCATAGCCATTTCGAAACTGGGTGCAAGCAAGGCCGTCTCTGTGGGAGCGTATGCCTTCGCGCTCAGCGAACTCGACAAGAAATAAAGAGATGAAAAGAGCACTTTCTTCACTATTGTTGCTGACGGCAATGCTGACAGCAACTGCACAGGAGCCGGCCGAGTTGGTAAACCCGTTCATAGGAACCACCAACTTCGGAACCACCAACCCCGGTGCCGTAACACCCAACGGCATGATGTCAGTGGTCCCGTTCAATGTAATGGGGTCGGACCTGAATGTCTTTGACAAGGACAGCCGCTGGTGGTCAACGCCTTACGAGTACAACAACAAGTTCTTTACAGGGTATGCGCATGTTGCGCTCAGCGGTGTGGGATGCCCCGAGGCATCGTCATTGCTGGTTATGCCTACAAGCGGTGAACTGGATGTGAACTACTTCGGCTACGGCACGGAATACACCGATGAAAAGGCCTCGCCGGGATACTACAGCAACAGACTCACGAAATATGGCATAAAGACAGAGGTTACAGCCACTGCGCGCACTTCATGCGAACGCTTCACTTTCCCCGGTGGAAAGGGCAATATCATACTGAACCTGGGCCAGGGACTCACAAACGAATGCGGTGCCATGGTACGCCGTGTAAGCGAGACGGAAATAGAGGGTTTCAAGCTGCTCGGCACATTCTGCTACACCACGCAGGCCGTGTTCCCCATCTATTTTGTGATGCGCGTGTCAAAAGCCCCGACAAGCGAAGGCCCATGGAAATTCCAGCCGCTTCTCAGTGGTGTAGAGGCGGAATGGACACCGGACGACGGCACCTACAAACTGTACGACAGATACTATAAGGAGGTTGCCGGTGACAATGTCGGCTACCGTTTCTGCTACGACAACCTTGCCGAAAACGAGCAGATAACCGTACAGATGGGCGTCTCTTTCGTATCAATAGAGAATGCGCGTGAAAACCTGAATGCAGAACAGGGTGGAAAGAGTTTCGATGATGTCCATGCGGCTGCAGTAAAGCAGTGGAACAGCGATTTGGGACGCATAAAGGTTGAGGGCGGAACGAAGGACCAGAAGACCATTTTCTACACGGCACTCTATCACGCACTCATACACCCGAGCATAATAAGCGACGTGAACGGCGAATATCCCAAGATGGAGAACGGAGAAATAGGAAAAAGCGAGCATACGCGCTACACTGTCTTCTCGCTCTGGGACACTTACCGCAACCTGCACCAACTGCTTACGCTCGTATATCCCGAACGTCAGACCGACATGCTGCGCACAATGGTGGGAATGTACGAGGATTGGGGATGGTTGCCGAGATGGGAACTTTTCGGCCGCGAGACGTTCACAATGGAGGGTGACCCGGCAGCAATAGTCATTGCCGACAGCTGGATAAAGGGACTGCGCGATTTTGACATCAAAACTGCCTACGAAGCCATGCTCAAGTCGGCAACGACCGAGGGGGCAAAGAACCCGATACGCCCCGACATTGACCCGTACCTGAAGGAGGGCTACATACCGTTGTGGTACTTCTCAGGCGACCTTTCGGGCGACAACTCCGTTTCACATGCACTGGAATACTGTTCGGCAGACTATGCCATCGCACAGCTCGCCGACTCGCTCGGCGACAAGCAGCGCGCAAAAGAGTTCCTGAGGCGTTCGCAGAGCTACCGCCGATATTTCTGCAAGGAGCAGGGCACTCTGCGCCCCATAACCAAAGACGGCAAATTCCTTGGGGACTTTGACCCTGCGACAGGAAAGAATTTCGAGAATGTGCCCGGTTTCCACGAAGCATCGGCATGGTGCTATACGTTCGCCGTTCCGCACGACATCAAAGGCCTGACAAAGCTTATGGGCGGCAAGAAAGGATTCATAAAGAGCCTGCAGGGCGTGTTCGACAATTGCCATTACGACCCGGCAAATGAGCCCGACATTGTATATGCGTACCTCTTCAGCCGATTCAAGGGCGAGGAGTGGCGCACACAAAAGGAGGTGAAGAAAATCCTCGACAACCATTACAAAAATGCACCCGACGGCATACCGGGCAACGATGACACCGGCACAATGTCGGCATGGGCGGTATTCTCAATGATAGGCCTCTACCCGGACTGCCCGGGAGAACCCACATACACGGTAACCACGCCGGTATTCGACAGGATAACCATAGACACGCCGCAGGGCGACATTACAATAGAGTGCGACCGCCCGACAAAGGATTGCCACTACATAGGCAACATAAGCCTCAACGGCAAGAAAAGCGGTTACAGACTGACACACAAGCAATTGCTTGACAACGCAAACATAAAACTAAAACTAAAGGAAGAACCGAAATGAAGATAACAGACGGAATTTTGGCATTGTCGCTCATAGCTTTTGCGGCATGTTCATCATCAAAGAAGGCCGAACAGGATGTCGCGCCACAAGAGAGGTTGACCGAATATGTCAACCCTCTCATCGGAAGCGGAGGCCACGGCCACGTATTCGTTGGAGCAAGCGTACCGTTCGGAATGGTACAGTTGGGCCCTACCAGCATTAACCAGCAGTGGGACTGGTGCTCCGGATACCACCAGGACGAGGCATCGGTAATAGGATTCTCACATACCCACCTTAGCGGTACGGGTATCGGCGACCTGTTCGATGTCACCGTCATGCCGGTAACAGGCGAAGTGAAGTATGCACGAGGAACCATAGAGGAGCCCGGCAGCGGTCTGTGGTCAATGGCGGACCGCACGAAGGAGGTTGCCGAACCGGGATACTACAGCGTACCCCTCACCCGCTACGGCATTACAGCCGAAATGACTGCAACCGCACGCGTGGGACTGCACCGCTACACATTCCCCGAGAGCAAGGAGGCGGCACTTGTTATTGACCTTGAGAACGGCGGCTGTTGGGACGCCGCTACCGAGACATTCATGCAGGCCGAAGGCAACAACCGTATCGTAGGTTACCGCTACTCAAAGGGATGGGCAAAGAACCAGCGCATATATTTCGTGGCCGAGTTCAAAAAGCCTTTCGACAGTTTCGAACTGAAAGGCATGAACGGAATGTACGGTCGTGCATCGTTCACCACTGCCGCCAATGAAGAGATAATGCTGAAGGTCGCAATATCTCCCGTAAGCATAGAAGGTGCCAAACTCGCGCTCGGTGAACTACCCGGATGGGACTTCGCGGCAGTACAGAATGCGGCCGTAGAGGCCTGGGAGAAGGAGTTGTCACGCATAAAGGTGGAGATGAAGGACGAAAACCAGAAACGCATATTCTACACGGCAATGTACCATGCGATGATTGCCCCCATGCTGTTCAGCGATGCCAACGGAGACTACCGCGGTGCCGATGACAAGGTATATAACAGCACTACCCCACGCTACACATGCTTCTCGCTCTGGGACACATACCGCGCAAAGCAACCGCTTATGACAATAATACACCCCGAAAAGGCCGGGCAGTTCGTTTCGACCATGGTTGACATCTGCGACAAGCAGGGTGACCTGCCCGTATGGCACCTCTGGGGCAACGAGACGGACTGTATGGTAGGCGACCCCGGAATCCCCGTAGTTGCCGATGCCATTGTGAAAGGTATCGAGGGCTTTGACCGTGAGGCAGCTTTCGCAGCGATAAAACAGACCGCAGCCGTAGAGGAGCGCGGTAAGGAACACCGCCATAAATACGGATACATCCCTTGCGACATTTTCAGCGAGGCCGTTGCTTTTGATATGGAATACGCCATTGCCGATGCAGCCGCAGCCAACGCAGCAAAAGCACTTGGCAAGCAGGCCGATTATGAGCGCTTTACAAAAATGAGCCATAGCTACCGCACATTCTTTGACAAAGAGACAGGCTTCATCCGTGGTGTTGATGCAAGCGGCAAGTTCCGCACTCCGTTCAACCCCTACTTTGCGGCACACCGCGCCAACGACTACTGCGAGGGCAATGCTTGGCAATATACCTGGCTCGTTCCGCACGACATCGACAACTACGCACAGATGTTCGGCAGCAAGGAGGCTTGTATAGCACGACTCGATTCACTGTTCCTTGCGCCATCGACTGTTGACGGTGACGCATCGCCCGACATTTCAGGCATGATTGGCCAGTTTGCCCACGGCAACGAACCCAGCCACCACATCCTCTACCTCTATACAATGCTCGGTGAACCGCACAAGACAGCGGAACGCGTACGCGAGGTAATGAAAACACAGTACCGCAACGGTTTCGACGGACTCTCGGGCAACGAAGATATGGGACAGATGTCGGCATGGTACATAATGTCGGCAATAGGATTCTACCAGGTTGAGCCTGCAGGCGCGCGCTATTGGTTCGGTTCACCGCTCGTTGACCGCGCAGAACTCACGGTAAAGGGCGGCAAGTTCATCATTGAGACCGTGAACAACAGCGACACCAACATATACATCAAGAGCATAAAGCTCAACGGCAAGCCCCACAACCTGCCATACATTGAGCACAGCGACATTGCCAAAGGCGGCACGCTCACAATAGAAATGAGCGACACACCCACGAAGTGGTTGTAACGACAGACAAGCAAGCGAGGTGGCAATTGCCACCTCTCTTGCTTTATATACTATTCCGGAAGATGTTTTCATACCTCGGGAGGGCGATACATTATTCATCTACAAAATCCTTATAGTCAATAACATAAGACGCTAAATCCAATCCATTTATATCGTAAAACATATGAACCATTTTAAGTTCTCATAGATTCTACCCGGGGTATGACTTTCCTCTGGGAGTTTCAAACTCAACTTGGGGTTCTTGGTTTCAAGGATTTTTATGTTATCCCCAATACTTAATATCGTTTTGTATTGCCTACCCTCTTCAAAGTTAGTTATTCCACTAATAAAACTACCGTTTCCACCCATTATTTAACATTTTATAGTTCTCATTCTCAAAATAAACACTTATTCCCTCTGCTTCATCCGGCCGCCCCTGCAACAAAAAGCCCAACTAACGTGTTTATACCGTGCTAAAGGTAAACGCATATGGTTAGGATTTCATTTTTACTCATTTTTTCATTGGTTGCCCCGAACTGTGCCATGTCACAGAGAAACGGAAGTTTCCCCGACAGCAGTTTGCCGGACGAATGGAACGGCGGCAGGTATTTCGAACAGACTTTACCGGTCGATGACCAATGGTGGAAGAACTTCGATGACCCGGTGCTGGACTCGCTCATCGTAGCTGCAAGCAAAAATAACTATTCGGTGCTTGGAGCAATGGAGAACATACGCAAGGCGCGTGCAGCATGGCGACAGTCGCAAAGCCGGATGTTCCCGACATTGGACCTGAGCATCGGGTGGCAACGTGCAAAGACAAGCGGGAATATCGCCTCTACCATGTACACGGAATCGTGGGAAGGAGAGTTCGATGCCGGAGTTACAATGCAGTGGCAGGCCGATGTGTTCGGAAGCATCTACATGCGTTCCAAAGCTCAGAAGATGCTGTTCATGGCCACGGAAGAGGAGTATAACGCGGTGATGGTGACACTGATAGCCAATGTCGCAACCACCTACTTTTCGTTGCGTCAGTCGCTGGCACAGATGCAAGTCATCAGATGGAACGTTGAATCGCAGCGCGAAATAATGAAAATTGTAGAGTCGCGCTACGAAAGCGGACTTGCATCGAAATTAGATGTAGCACAGTCGCGCAGCGTATATTACAGCACCATGGCACAAATCCCGGCAATGCAGGCCACGATAGAGAGCTACCGCAATGCCATGGCAGTATTGCTCGGGCTATATCCTCAGGAACTGGACGGCTGGCTGGAGGAGGGGTACGCTCTTCCGACATACGTTGAAGTCATCGGCGTGGGCATGCCGGCACAGCTCATTCTGCGCCGCCCCGATCTGCGTGCAGCCGAAAAACAGGTAGAAGCCAATGCTGCATTGCTGGGAGCCACAAAACGTGACTGGTTTCCAAAGGTTCTGCTCACCGGGTCAATCGGATTTTCATCGCACGACCTGAAGCACCTGCCACGGTCGAAAAGCCTTACCTGGGAGATAGCACCTTCGATAACCTGGAACATATTCAGCGGCGGCGAACGCGTGAACGCCACACGTGAGGCACGCGCAGCACTCGACAACAGTATAATATCCTACAATTCGGCACTGCTCAATGCCGTGCAGGAGGTAGAGAACGCCATGTCGCAATATACAGGTTCGCTCGAGCAGATAGAATCACTCCGCGAGGCAATGAACCAGAACCGCGAGACGCTTACCCTGTCGCTGGAACTCTACAGGCAAGGCCTTACCGAGTACCAGAACGTACTCGATGCACAGCGTTCGCTCCTTACCTACCAGAACTATCTTGTGCAGGCACACGGCAGTTCGCTCATATACCTTGTAAAACTTTATGAAGCCCTCGGCGGAGGTTGGTAGAGACCGCAGGAAGCTGTCAAAACCAGCCCCGCGATTGTCCGTGACAAGCAATTTAGATATATTTATGATATAAGAAACAAACAGTTTCCCTATTTATGAAAAGAATAATTTATGCGGTGGCACTGCTGAGCATTACCGCGTGCCACAAGAACGAGAAGAGCAACGCGACGGGGGAGGCATTGCCGGTTGACGTAGCGAGCCCCATAGTACAGGAGGTAACGCTTACACGCGAATACCCCGGTTATCTTGCCGCCGATGCCACCATCCCCATTGTCGGACGTGTCAACGGCACGGTAATAAAAAAAGAGTTCACCGAAGGCAGAAGGGTAAAAAAGGGAGACCTTCTGTTCGTAATAGAGCCTTCGCTCTATGAGGATGCCGTGACACAGGCCGAAGCGGCCCTTGCCAACGCTAAGGCCGGACTGGAGTATGCGAAGAGCAATTATGAACGCATGAAAGTGGCTATAAACAGCGATGCGGTAAGCCAGATAGAGCTGCTGCAGGCCAAGAGCAACGTGGAGAGCGGAGAAGCCGCTGTAAAGAATGCGTCGGCCGCACTCAAGAGCGCGAAGACAAAGCTCGGCTACTGTTACGTAAAGGCACCGCAGGACGGCAGCATAGGATTGAAAAACTACTCCGTAGGCGCGTATGTCGCAGGCGAGATGAGCCCGGTAGAGCTATGCAGGCTCTACAAGGATGATATAATGTACGCATACTTTGACATCACAGACAACCAGTGGCTCAAAAGCCTTAAAGAGAGCGACAGCATCGACATGAGCCGCATTACGTTAAAACCGGGCGGAAGCAACCTGTTCACACGCGAGGCATATATAGACTTTCTCTCCCCCGATGTCAACCTGAGTACCGGAACGCTGCAGGTGAGGGCCGTGCTCGACAACAGTGACGGTTTCCTGAAACCGGGCAGCTACATAAGCGTAGTCATGCCTTACGAGAGGGTCGAAAAGGGCATTCTCATAAAGGATGAGTCGATAGGTACCGACCAACTTGGCAAGTTCATCTATGTAGTGAATGACTCCAACATGGTCGAGTTCCGCAGGATTGAGACCGGGACGCTGGTCGATGATACCATGCGTCTTGTCACCGACGGGATTGCACCCGATGAAAGATATGTCACCAAGGCACTGCTGAAAGTACGCAACGGGATGCAGGTAACACCAATTATGGACAATAAAAATGAACGACCATGAATTTCTCAAAATTCTTCATAGAACGTCCGATATTCGCGACCGTACTCTCCTTGTTACTGCTCGTGGCAGGAGGTGTCGCGATTTTCGTGCTGCCGATAGACCAGTACCCCTCCATCACACCCCCTACGGTACAGGTAACGGCTGTTTATCCGGGAGCGAATGCAGAAACTATTGCCCAAACGGTAGGTATTCCTATTGAGCAGCAGGTGAACGGGGTTGACGGCATGCTCTATATGAGCTCCACATCATCATCTTCGGGTACATACCAGTTGACTGTGACATTCGAGGTGGGTACTGACATTGACATGGCTACGGTACTTGTTCAGAACAGGGTGAACATAGCCATGAACTCGCTCCCGAGCGAAGTTACGCAACAAGGTGTGACTGTACAGAAACAATCGACCAACATAGTGCTGTTCATCACCCTTACAGGCAACGAGGAGTATGACCAGCTCTACCTGTCGAACTATGCACAGCTTCAGCTCGTTGACCAGCTTGCGCGAACACCCGGTGTAGGCGGAGTGGAGATTATGGGCGCAGGAAAGTACTCCATGCGCATATGGCTCGACCCGGAGGCCATGCGCATACGCGGAATATCCCCGGCAGAGGTTTACCAGGCCATAAGCCGCCAGAACCTTGCCGTTTCGGCCGGTTATGTAGGACAGACACTTGATTCCACCGCCGACAATGCATTCCAATATACCCTGAACGTACAGGGACGCCTGAGCGACGCCAAGGAGTTCGCCGACATTGTCATACGCAACGATGGAGTGAGCATGCTCAAGCTGGGCGACATTGCCAAGATAGAGATAGGCAGCGAGACCTATTCGTCATCATCGAAACTGCGCGGAAAGCCGACCGCGGCACTGGCGGTATATCAGTCACCCGGTTCCAGTTCGCTTGCGGTTTCCGATGCAGTCAAAGCGAAGATGGAAGAGCTGGCAGAGGCCTTTCCGCCCGGAGTCGATTACCAGATAGCACTGGACACCACAGAGGTGGTAAGAAGCTCTATCGAGGAGGTACTTTATACGCTGCTCGAGACCACCCTGCTTGTGATACTGGTAATATTCCTGTTCCTGCAGAACTGGCGCGCCACGCTGATACCCTGCCTTACGATTCCCGTTTCGCTCATAGGCACGATGGCTGTGATGCTGCTGCTCGGATTCTCCATCAACACTCTTACGTTGTTCGGTCTGGTACTTGCGATAGCCATCGTGGTTGACGATGCGATTGTGGTAGTAGAAAACGCCACCCGAATCATCGACGAGGGAGAACTTGGCCCGCGCCAGGCAACAGAGAAGGCCATGGAGGAGATAACAGGTCCCATAATTGGAGTGGTACTGGTCATGATGGCAGTCTTCATACCGACAACCATGATAGGCGGTATTTCGGGAGAACTGTACAAACAGTTCGCACTGACGATTGCCACAGCCACGCTGCTGAGCGGATTCAACTCGCTCACACTTACGCCTGCTCTCAGTGCCCTGCTGCTGCGCCCGACGAAAAAGGGCAAGGAGAAAGGATTCTTCCGTTGGTTCAACAAAGGGTACGATGCAGTACAGAGGGCATATGACCGTACCGTCGGATTCCTGCTGCGCAGAAGCTGGCTCGCGGCATTGACATTCTGTGCATTCGTGGCACTGGCGGTTTACATGCTCACCACATGGCCAACAACATTCATTCCCGACGAGGATGACGGATACTTCATCGTTAGCGTACAGCTGCCACCGGCAAGTTCCCTGAACAGGACGGAGGCCGTAGCGGCAAAAGTAGAGGAGATTATATCGGCATACCCCGAAGTAAAAACAAACATAAGCATCAGCGGATTCAGCATACTCAACAGCGGCAGACAGAGCAACGCTGCGAGCGTATTCGTGGTGCTGAAGGACTGGAACCTACGCAAGAAGAAGGAGCAGTCGGCAGCATCCATTGTAGAGAGGTTCAACCGTGAAGCTTATGTAAAGATACAGGAGGCACAGTGCTTTGCGTTTGTTCCCCCGGCAATCCCGGGAATTGGCAACGTGGGAGGCCTGCAGCTGCAGGTCGAGGACCGCAAGGCCCTTGGCATGGCGGAGCTACAGAAGGCAGTAGATGCACTCACCGGCAACTACGGCAAGGAGAGTGCGATAGCGACGATGAACAGTTCGTTCGAAGCTGACGTACCCCAATACTTCCTTAACATAGACAGGGAGAAAGCAATCTCAATGGGGCTTGACATGGGAAGCGTACTCTCCACGCTGAGCTATTATATGGGTGCGATATACGTGAATGACTTTGTTCTACTCGGACGCATCTGGCAGGTGAAGATGGCAGCCGGCGAAAATAACCAGAAGGCTATTGAGAGCGTCATGCGGCTGAGCCTTGCCAACAACAAGGGTGAAATGGTTCCATTCAGCAGTTTCATCACCGCCGAGGAGATTCTCGGTAGCGACCAGATAGTACGTTACAACATGTACAACAGTGCTACGGTGACAGCCAACACAGCCCCGGGATACAGTTCGGGAGAGGTTATGGAGGAGGTCGCTGCACTCTTCAGAGCCCAGTTGGGCGAGGAGTTCGGTTACGAATGGACAGGAGTTGCATTCCAGGAGGAGAGCGCAGGCAAGAACACGTCGGTTATACTTGCGCTTGCCCTGCTCGTGGCATTCCTTGTACTTGCAGCCCAGTACGAGAGCTGGACAAGCCCAGTCGCCGCAATAATGGGCGTACCTGTCGCCCTGTTGGGCGCCATTGTCGGATGCTGGATTGCTGGGATACCTGTGAGCATATACACCGAAATAGGCATCGTGCTGCTTATCGCGCTGAGTGCCAAGAACGGCATCCTTATCGTGGAATTCGCACGCGACTACCGAGCTGCAGGAAAGGAGATCCGCTACAGCGCGTCCGAAGCCGGACATGTGCGACTGAGACCCATCCTTATGACCTCGTTTGCCTTTGTAATAGGCGTTATGCCGCTTCTGTTCGTCGGAGGTGCGGGAGCGGGAGCTCGTCTGTCGCTTGGCGCGGCCGTTGTATTCGGCATGCTGCTGAACACAATAATCGCAACGCTGTATATCCCGAACTGGTATGAGTGGATGCAGCGGCTCGAAGAGCGCGGCAAGAAAAAGAAAGATGACTGTCAAGCATAAAAAGAGAGGTGACATCAAAAAAAATATCGGCGCGGCCGATATTTTTTATACAAGTTTACTATCTTCGCAAAGAGATTGCCAACACGAGAAAAACAAATATAAACTATAAGAACTATGAGCGAGAAAGTTATCATGCCATGGGAAGAACGCCCGGAAGGCTGCGCCGACGTTATGTGGCGTTATTCGAAGAACCCCGTTATAGACCGTTATGCAATACCTACATCGAACAGCATCTTCAACAGTGCTGTCGTTCCGTTCGGCGACGGCTATGCAGGTGTGTTCCGTTGCGACAACAAGGCTGTACAGATGAATATCTTTGCCGGTTTCAGCAAGGACGGAATCAACTGGGAGATTGAACATGAACCTATCGTATTCAAGGCCGGAAACACAGATATGATTGAGTCTGAGTACAAGTACGACCCGCGCGTGACATGGATTGAGGACCGTTACTGGATTACATGGTGCAACGGTTACCATGGACCGACCATCGGCATCGCCTACACATTCGACTTCAAGGAGTTCTTCCAGTGTGAGAACGCATTCCTGCCGTTCAACCGCAACGGTGTGCTCTTCCCGCAGAAAATCAACGGCAAGTATGCCATGCTGAGCCGTCCCAGCGACAACGGACACACACCGTTCGGTGACATCTACATCAGCTACAGCCCCGACATGAAGTACTGGGGCGAGCACCGCTGCGTGATGAAAGTGACTCCGTTCCCCGAAAGCGCATGGCAGTGCACAAAGATAGGTGCAGGCTCCGTGCCCATCCTCACCGACGAGGGCTGGTTGCTCTTCTACCATGGTGTAATTACCACATGCAACGGTTTCCGCTACTCTATGGGCGCGGCACTGCTCGACAAGGCAGACCCCTCGAAAGTGCTCTACCGCACGAAACCGTACCTTCTTGCGCCGGCCGCGCCATACGAGCTCGCAGGTGATGTGCCCAACGTGGTATTCCCCTGCGCCGCACTGAACGAGGGCGACAAGGTTGCCGTATATTACGGTGCTGCCGACACTGTCGTAGGCATGGCGTTCGGATATATTTCCGAGATCATAGACTTCATAAAGAAGAACAGCACAAAGTAACGCGACACATATGACAAAAGAGGGCAACCCAAAAAAACAGGGTTGCCCTCTTTTGTTGACAGGTTGAAAAAAAGAGTTGTTTTTAGGCTTGCGAAACCCGAAAAAGCGCAGTTTACTAAGTGTAATTGAGCGTTTTGAGAGCGAGTATAACAACAAAAGAGCATTTTTAGTCAACCTCATCAATGTCTTTGTAGATAAAAAAACGCGCTTTATATATAATAAAAGAGCCTTTTGTCAGTTATAATAGGACTGAAGCTACATTTTGAAAAGAGGTTTATACTACATAGCAGCAATCCTGTCCGCGCTGATTCTGACAACAGCGTGCAACAGTGAGAAGGCCATCAGGAAAGGTGACCGCTATGCTGCCGTCATGGAGTATCACGAGGCTGCCAGGGAGTACAGGAAAGCCTACCGCAAAATCGCACCCAAAGACAAGGCAAAGCGCGCCGAAGTGGCATGGAAAATGGCAGAATGTTACCGCAAGGGAAACAACCCGGCAAGGGCAGCCGGTGCATACCAGAATGCTGTACGTTACGGATACCCCGACTCCACTGCACTGCTCTACCTTGCAGACGCGCAACTGGAGAACGGAGACTACAAGGCATCGCTGAAAAGCTATGAGCAGTTCCTTGAGATTGCCCCCGACAGCCGAATAGCGAAAATCGGGCTTGAGTCGGCAAAACAGTCGGCCGAATGGAAGAAGAACCCCACACGCTACATAGTCAAGAAGTCGAAGGAACTAAACGGACAGCGCAGCGACTATTGCCCGGCATATATCGGAGAGGACACCACCATGATAGTGACCACAAGCACACGCAAAGAGGCAACCGGTGAAGACCTCAGCGGAATCACTGGACAGAAGCATGCCGACCTGTTCCTCACAAAGCGTGACGAGAAGGGCAAATGGCAAAAGACAGAAAAGATAGAGAGCGATGTCAACGGCGAATATGAGGACGGAGCCTGCTGTTTCACACCCGACGGAAAGACAATGTATTTCACACGTTGCGTAACGGATGAGCAATACCCGCGTTTTGCCGGAATATTCCGAAGCAACCGTAGCGATGCCTCGTGGAGCAAGCCCGAAGAGGTAAGAATATCGAGCGACACGCTTTCGGCGTATGCCCACCCCACCGTATCACCCGACGGCAACTGGCTATACTTCACGTCGAACCTTCCCGGGGGAGAGGGAGGGCTTGATATATGGAGATTCTACATAGGCACAAGCAAGTCGATGGAAGGCATTCTGGAAAACATGGGGCCCGGCATAAACACAGAGGGCGATGAGCAGTTCCCGGCATTCGGGCCACAGGGAGAGCTGTTCTTCTCGTCGGACGGATACCCGGGCATGGGTGGGCTCGACATTTACAGTGCCGTACAGGAGAACGACTCGGTATGGAGCATCACAAACATCGGTGCGCCGATAAATTCCAACGGTGATGATTTCGGAATCACATTCGCACCGGGACTTTACCGCGGATTCTTCACGTCGAACAGGGGAGACGCACGCGGATGGGACCACATCTATTCATTCATGTTGCCCGAAACGGTACACACCCTGCGCGGATGGGTATATGAAAAGGACGGATATGAATTGTCCGAGGGTGTGATATACATGATTGGAGATGACGGCACCAACAAAAGTTTCGGAGTAATGAAAGACGGTTCTTACAGTGTCAGGGTAACTCCGGGCGTAAAATATGTACTGCTGGGCACCTGTCAGGGATACCTCAATTCCATGCAGGAACTTGAGACGGAGCAGGTGGAAGGAGAACATGAATACCAGATAGATTTTGCCCTGCCGTCAATAACGGTTCCGGTACTCATAGACAACATCTTCTACGAGTTCGACAAAGCTACCCTGACCGCAGAATCGGCCACATCGCTAGATGCGCTCGTGGAGCTGTTGAACCAAAACCCGAACACTACAATAGAGCTCAGTTCCCATTGCGACTTCCGCGGAAGCGACAGCTACAACCAGCGTCTCTCACAGGCACGTGCCGAATCGGTAGTGGAATACCTTGTGGATAAAGGAATTGAGAAAGAACGTCTCACCGCAGTAGGCTATGGCGAAGGCAAGCCGAAGGAGGTAACCAAGAGGATGACCGAAAAATACCAGTTCCTGAAGGAGGGCGACATATTGACCGAAGAGTTCATCAATGCCCTTGAGGAGGAGGAGCAAAAGGAGACATGCAACCAACTCAACCGCCGTACTGAGTTCCAGGTTCTGCGCACCACATACAAACTGTACGAATAAAGGGGCGGTTTCACCAATAGCGGAGTACAGGCTTTACATCTTCACCTTTCCGGCATTCTTGGCGGCAAAATCGGCCCACGAAGAGTATTTCTTGTCACTTGCAGGTTTACCGCGCTGGATGAAGTGGCAGAATGCGGCTCCCAGGGCATCAGTCGCGTCCATGAACTGCGGCATCTCTTCTTGAGAAATATTAAGCATGCGGCGCAGCATATCGGCAACCTGTTCCTTTGAAGCCGAACCGTTGCCGGTAATCGCCATCTTTATCTTCATCGGAGCATATTCGTGAATGGGCACCTGCCGGCTTATGGCCGCAGCAATGGCAACGCCTTGCGCACGTCCCAATTTGAGCATACTCTGCACATTCTTGCCGAAGAAAGGGGCTTCGATGGCCAGTTCGTCGGGCAGGAAAGAGGCTATGAGCCCCTGTACGCGGTTAAAAATCTCGCCCAGTTTCATATACATGTCCTTGCATTTGCGCAAGTCTATGACACCCATGGCTATAAGACGCGCACGATTGCCGTTGACACCGATGAAAGCGTAACCCATAATGTTCGTTCCCGGGTCAACGCCCATTATTACCCTGTCATCCTTTGGAGCTGAAGTTCCCTGTGTCGCCATATCAACAGCCAAGATAACGCATTAGTCCTTTACAGCCTGCCAGAATCTCCCTGTAGGTCTTGTCGAAATTGCCATGATACCATGGGTCGGAGATGTCGGCACCCGTGCGTGGATGAGGCGTATCCTCAACAAAATCGAGGAGTTTCCACACTTTGCCCTCACAGTCACATCCTATGATGCGCAGAAGGTTACGGACATTGTAATCCTCCATTACGACTACCATGTCGAAACTATTGTAGTCCTCGACCGTGAACTGCCGGGCACTATGCCCTTCGCTGCCTATTCCGTGCAGAGACAGTATGGTGGCAGCAGGCGGATATATGGCGTTGCCAATCTCCTCACGGCTTGTGGCCGATGACTCCACATATATTTCATCGCCTACGAAAGCTTTGCCCACAAGCGATTTCATTATAAATTCCGCCATTGGCGAACGGCATATGTTCCCATGGCATACAAACATTATCTTTTTCATATATACAAACCGGCAGTCACTCCGGCAGGACGGACTGCGCAAATATCGGACATCACTCAAGAAAACCTGCGTCGAAAGAGAGTGGCAACAGTGCCTTTACGCCATCCTCAATGACATAACACTCCCGGGCACCATACAGGACTATCTTTATGGCATTGCCGAAACGTTTCTCAGTTTCAAGGATGACCTGCCTGCAAGCACCGCATGGCGGAATGGGAACAGGAAGTTCACCCCTGTCGGTACGTGCGGCAATAGCAAGTACTTGTACCGCATCGGAGGGATACTGCGAATTGGCCCAGAAAAGGGTCGTGCGCTCCGCACAGAGCCCTGAAGGGTATGCAGCATTCTCCTGATTGCTGCCTTTGACTATGATTCCGCTTTCAAGACGCACGGCAGCACCTACATTGAAACCCGAATAGACAGCGTAGCTGTTCGATGTAGCCTCACGGGCCGCATCAACGACCTCTTTGTCGAGAGCCGCAAGTTCATCATAATGACAGACTTTGACTTTTGTCTGCAATACCATCTCTTTCATAATCATCTGCATTTAACGTTCGACACCAGACTGTCAGGCAGTCACTTACTATACCTGTACAACAAGCACCGGGCAAAATATATTTCCGCGAATATAGTCAAAATCTTGCGCATAATCAATTTATTCATTTTATTTGTAGAAATTAAGCACAATTATGAGAAACATCGGAATTTTCATCATTCTTGCGGCACTGCTTGCCACAGGATGCTCTACAAGCAAGAAACTTTCAGTACAGATACCTCCCCAGAAACTGTTGGAGGCGAAGGGGGATGCAGCACGTTACCTTATGGAATACTACCCCGTAGCGGTAGAACATATGGAAAAGCACAAGATTCCGGCAAGCATCACGCTGGCACAGGCGGTACTTGAAGGAGGAGCCGGAAAAAGCAAGCTTGTAGCAGAGGCAAACAACCACTTCGGCGTAAAGGCCGACAAAAGATGGAAAGGCGAGACCGTAAAGGCTTATGACAACGGCAGATGGTGCGATTTCCGTGCATATGACAACGCGTTGGAATCGTACGAGGACCACTCGAAGTTCCTGCTGGTCAACAAGAGATACGCTTCGCTGTTCGACCTTGACATTGACGACTACAAAGGGTGGGCGCACGGACTTAAAAAAGCAGGATATGCCGAAGACAAGAATTATGCCACGAAACTGATAGCCATAATAGAAAGATACGACCTGAACGCATTCGACATCAGCGTTTCCAAGACATCACGCCGCGCCACACCGCAGGAGGAAGCCGGCAACATTTTCCCGCAGCACCCGTCAAACGGCGGGATGGAGATTATGGAGGCACATGGGCTGAAATACGTTATTGCAGACAATGATGACACCCTCGGTTCCCTTTCCGAAAAACTCGGGATTCCGGAACGGAAACTTATCAGCTACAACGACCTGTACAAAGGATACAAGATAAAGGCAGGGGACATCATATATCTTGAGAAAAAGAACAGCAAGGCCGGAAAGGAGACCGAATTCCACACGGTAAAGGAGAACGAAAGCCTTTACAGTATATCACAGGCTTATGGTATAAGGCTTGAGAAGATATACGAAATGAACCCGCAATACAAGAATTACACCTCACTGAAAGTGGGAGACGTTTTAAGATTGAGATGACCCTATTGCGCAAAGGGTATTAAACAAGAGGGTGACCCTTTACTTTGACATGACCCCCAAAAGTTTTTGTCTAACTTTTGGGGGTCATGTCGCTTTTTAGTCAACCTCTTATTTATTATATCTTCTCGCCTTTCTTCAATTCATGCGATATCCTGAAAATCGTATAGAGTTCTATGAGCGCGCCGCAGAAAAGAATCACCATCCATTCATTGCGGAAACAGACGAACATGAGGACACCGGCTGCAATAAAAAAGAGTCCGGCCAACTGTTGCTGCATGACAAGCCGTTTGAGAGTCAACCCATTGGCTCGCGGCCGCTGGAGAAACTGGGCCACCGAAAAAAGAATCGCACCGGCCATATATATATATTTGTAGGCATCGGGGAGAAATATCCTTGAAGCCGCCCCAAACAGCAGCGAAACTGCGCCTATATAAAGCATTGCATTGACAAAATTCTTCATCATTCCACTATTATGAATATATCCTCGTTATCTTTATGCATATCATATTTGGCACGTCCCATTCTCTCGACCTCGCTAATGTCACCGTTCTCCTCGAGCTGTGACTGTAGCAGCATTATCTTTGCAGAATCCTTGCGCATCCGGGCTATTTCCGATTCAAGTTCGTCAATCTTGCGCTGGTTGGAGATATGCCCCACCATGCTGTTGTCGTCTATCAGGAAGACGATGACAAAAAAGACAATGGATACAACAAGATATTTATGCTGTTTTATCCATTGGAACGAGACTGATGCATAACCTTTTATTTTTCCGAACATAAGTGACAGTGTTGAAAAGGCGGAACAGACGTAACCGCTTCGGCAAAGTTACAAAAAAAATAGCGCGAAGCATTGCTTTATATAAATTTGTTACGAACTTTTTGCAGGTTGATGCATCTTGTGTAACATGCGGCAAAAAAAAGAAGTTTCCGTTTTGTTCAGCAACCCGATTACATTATCTTTGCAATTGATTGTCACGCGAGACAGCATTTACCCAGGACTGTCACAGCGCATACATAACGAACATACATTTCATATATGGAGAATTACATAGTTTCGGCAAGGAAATACCGCCCTGACACGTTCGAGACAGTCGTGGCGCAGAAATCCCTTACCACAACCCTCAAAAATGCGATACAGAGCGGCAAGCTGGCCCATGCATACCTGTTCTGCGGCCCCCGCGGAGTCGGCAAGACGACATGTGCGAGAATCTTTGCAAAAACGATAAACTGCCTGAACCCGACAAGTGATGGAGAGCCATGCAACGAATGCGAATCGTGCCAGTCCTTCAACCAGCAACGCTCCTATTCTATTTATGAGCTTGATGCGGCAAGCAACAACTCTGTCGAGGACATACGCTCGCTGAACGAGCAGGTACGCATTCCGCCACAGGTGGGCAAGTACAAAGTATATATAATCGACGAGGTGCACATGCTCTCCCAGGCCGCCTTCAACGCGTTCCTCAAGACGCTGGAGGAGCCGCCGGCACATGCCATATTCATTCTCGCGACAACCGAGAAGCACAAGATTATCCCTACGATTCTTTCACGATGCCAGATATATGACTTCAGCCGAATAGAAGCCACGGACATCATAGGCCACCTGCAGAACATTGCGGCAAAAGAGAACATCAATGCCGAACGTGAAGCTCTCCGTATAATTGCACAGAAATCGGACGGCTGCATGCGCGATGCCCTCTCGCTGTTTGACCAGATGGTAAGCTTCACCCAGGGAGACCTCACATATGCAAAAGTGATAGAAAGTTTGAATGTACTTGACTATGAATACTACTTCAGGCTAACCGATTTCATCCTTGAGGGGAAAGCGCACCAGAGCCTGCTGCTCTTCAACGAGATTCTGAACAAGGGTTTCGAGGGCAACATTTTCATAGAAGGTGCCGCATCGCACTTCAGGGACCTGCTCGTAAACAGCGATGCTGCAACAGCACCGCTCTTCGAAGGCAGCGAAGAACTGCGGAACAGATATGTGGAACAGGCCAGAAGATGCAACCCCAAAATGCTTTTCAAGGCCATCAAACTCTGCAACAACTGCGGAATGAACTACCGCACAAGCCGCAACAAAAGGCTGCTGGTGGAGCTGACTCTTATAGAGCTCTCACAACTCGGTGACGGTGACAGTGACGACGGAGGGGGGCATGGCCCCAAGATGCTGAAACCAATATTCAACAAACTCGATCCGGCAAAGCCACAAATTGCGGCTGACAGCCGCAATACCGTACAAGACGCGGTAAACAACGGAAACAGTGCGCAGGGAGCGCAACAGCCCATACAAGCAAACCGTCCAACGGCACCGCCCACGACGGAATGTCCGGCACAGCCGCAAGTAATGCAGGGAAGACCACAGGAACTGCAGCACGCCAACAGGGAAGGAAGAACTCTCGGAAAGATGTTCTCATCCTCAAGAAGAAGCGTAGCACCGGTGCAGACGCCACAAGTTCCCCAGCCCCAGCAGACAGCAACTGTTCAGCCGACAGCTAACACACCCCCCGTAATGGCCGAAAGGAAAAAGCTCAACGAGCAGGATGTGGTTCAGGCATGGATGTCATATGCGTTGCAACTGCCGGAAAAGGAGAGAGCTCTTGCCGACAGAATGAAGATAATGAAGCCAATGCTCAACGAAGAGGGGTATATAACCGTAAACGTTGATAACAAATTGGCCGCAGGACTTTTCGAGAAAGAGGCAAAGCGTATAACAGAAGGGATGAGCCAGTTCCTGGACGGAAGAGTCCTGAAACTGAAAACACACATAAACGAAGTAATTGTAGAGCGTCATGTCAGCGACAAAGGAAAACAGTTCGAGATACTGAAAGGGAAAAACCCGCTCATAGAAAAGCTACGTAAGGAGTTGAACCTTGAGATTGCAAGATAAAAACAGAACCTGACAAATCGGGCGGCCCGAATTCGGGCCGCCAGATTTATTGAGTGGTTGAATGACAGATGGCCTTATTCAAGTCCTGAATCACACAAAATGAAAAGACACATATGCATAACAGGAAAAGAAAAAAGAGCCGCTCAACCCACGTAAAGAACCGGCAACATTCACACGTGTAATTAATGCCTTCCTTTGCGAATTTGCAAGTAATTCCACCACTTTTTTTATCCCGGGAATACAAAAAACAGTTATTTTCAAATAAGCAAATTTTTCGACTTATATAGAATTAATCCAAATAACAAAAGTGATTTCCGCAGGGACGCGGACAATCGGTTCAGAAGCCGATAAACAGCCTGTAAACAGCCATTATAAGAGGTGTTAAAGACAGCAAAAACAACATGCTTCAACAACATAATAAATTGATAATCAATGTTTAAAAAAAATAACACAAAAGATCAACCTACACAGAATCCGTTTTTTTAAATCACTGATATACAGCACCTTATTTCCAGCCATTTTTTGGCACAGTTTTCTTCACTTGCATTTTCATTTTTATTTGTAGATATTTGCATAAGAAATGGTACGGGAAGGGCCTTTGTTAAAGAGCCTTTTTTTATGCTCCGGCACCATGGGTTACTATACAACAATACAATAAATGTCAATGGACTCATTGCTTAATACAAAGTGGAACAAATGTTTGGAGATCATTCGTGACAATGTCTCCGAAACAACCTTCTCTACTTGGTTTGCGGACATCAAGCCGCTCAAGTTCGAAGGCGGAACTCTTACCATACAGGTAAAGAGCAACTTTGTATATGAGTTCCTTGAGGGCAACTTCGTAGATCTTCTGCGCTCTACCCTCTTCAAGGTAATGGGCAACGGCACACAGCTCATGTACAGCGTCCTTACGGACAAAGACAACAACCTGAGCGTAGAGGTCGGCACAGACAGCACGAACAGCCGCCACAAAGGAAGCGGCAACAGCGGCAACAGCGCGCCCAAGGCCATGCAGGAGTGCGTCCAAGAACTGGACTCAATGCTCATCAACCGCTACACTTTCGACAATTATGTCGAGGGTATAAGCAACCGCCTTTCAAGATCTGTTGCAATAAGCGTTGCCGACAAGCCGGGAAGAGCATTCAACCCCCTGTTCATTCATGGAGTTTCCGGTGTAGGAAAGACCCACCTGGTGAACGCCATTGGTGTAAAAATCAAGGAATTGCACCCTGAGCTCCGAGTTCTATACGTATCTGCGCACCTGTTCCAGGTACAATATACAGATTCAATACTCCAGAAGAACTTCAATGATTTCATGAGATTCTATCAAAGCATTGATGTCCTTATCATTGATGACATTCAGGAGTTTGCGGGCCTCCAGAGGACCCAAAACGCTTTCTTCCATATTTTCAACCATCTGCATCTTAACGGAAAGCAACTGATTATGACATCAGACCGCTCACCGGCACAGTTGCAGGGTATGGAAGAGCGTTTGATAACACGTTTCAAATGGGGCATGACCGCAGAAATAGAAAAACCGGATCTCGAACTGCGCAAAAACATCTTGCGCAACAAGATTTACCGCGACGGTCTCAAATTCCCAGAAGAGGTCATATGCTACATTGCTGAGCACGTGAATGCAAGCATCCGCGACCTCGAAGGTATTGTCGTGTCGATTATGGCGCACTCTACCATCAACAACGCCGACATAGACATCAACCTTGCAAGACGCATAGTCGGCGACTTCTCCGACTATGAGAAGAAGAGCATAACCGTTGATGACATTATAAAGACTGTTTCAGACTATTACGGCATTGAGCCAGAAGCGATAAACACAAAATCGCGCAAACGCGAAGTGGTACTTGTACGCCAGGTGGCAATGTTCCTTGCAAAGAAATATCTTGATTTATCGACATCAAAAATCGGACTGTACATAGGAAACAGAGACCACGCGACAGTTCTGCACGCATGCAAGACAATAACAAACCTTGCCGACACAGACAAGCAGTTCCGTTCAGAACTGAACGAAATAGACTTGGCTTTACAGAATCTCTAAAAGACAACCAAAAAAACACAGAAGGGTAATTTCCGCAAAATCGGAAGTTACCCTTTTTTGTTAACTATCTGACGAGCATCGGCAGAAAAGCCTCCATTCATGGAACAAATTCGCAAAAAGCAAGAGTTTAAAACCCACTTTTCCAGAAAGCATATAATGGAAACAATTTTCATTTTGGAAAACTTTTTCTGTTTACAGAACAAAACGATAATTGATTTTCAACATGTTACAAAAAATATTGGAAAACTTTAAAAAACAGAGCGAAGTTACAATGTTTTTATTTGGCAGTTATGAAAATGATTTTTAAATTTGCGGAACCTTTGAAAAAAGGATTAACAGTTCACACATCAAACAACAAAAAAACAACCTGAAAAGTGGAAAAGAAAACTTATTCATATGATGAGGCCTACAACTGCGCGCTTGAATATTTCAAAGGCGACGAACTCGCTGCACGCGTATGGGTAAATAAATATGCGGTCAAGGACTCTTTTGGTGCAATCTACGAAAAATCACCCGAAGAGATGCACTGGCGAATTGCCAATGAAATAGCCCGCATAGAATCAAAATACGAGAATCCCATGACCGCACAGGAGATTTTCGATCTTCTTGACCACTTCAAATACATAGTTCCTTCCGGCAGTCCAATGACAGGAATAGGAAACGACCACCAGATTGCATCACTATCGAACTGTTTCGTAATAGGCATGGATGGTAAAGCGGACTCATACGGCGGCATCATACGCATCGACGAGGAACAGGTGCAGCTCATGAAACGCAGAGGAGGTGTCGGACACGACCTTTCACATATCCGCCCCAAAGGCTCGCCAGTCAAGAACTCCGCACTGACATCAACCGGTCTCGTCCCATTCATGGAGAGATACTCCAACTCCACACGCGAAGTGGCGCAGGACGGCAGACGCGGCGCACTGATGCTCAGCGTCTCCATCAAACACCCCGACGCGGAAGCATTCATAGATGCCAAAATGACCGAGGGCAAGGTTACCGGCGCAAACGTATCGGTAAAGATTGACGACGACTTCATGAAGGCCGTTACGGAGAATACCCCATATTTGCAGCAGTACCCCATTGATTCCGACAGCCCGATATACAGCAAGGAGATTGACGCGAACAAGCTCTGGAACAAGATTATCCACAACGCATGGAAATCGGCAGAGCCCGGTGTCTTGTTCTGGGACACGATAGAGCGCGAGTCAATACCCGACTGCTATGCGGACCTCGGCTTCAAGACCGTATCCACGAATCCATGCGGCGAAATTCCGCTCTGCCCCTATGATTCATGCCGACTGATAGCCATCAACCTCTTCTCTTACGTAGTAAATCCGTTCACAGACAAGGCTTACTTCGACTATGAGCTCTTCAAGGAGCACGTGACCAAGACACAGAGGATGATGGATGACATCATTGATCTTGAGCTGGAGAAGATTGACGGCATACAGAAGAAAATTGGCAGCGACCCGGAAAGCGACGAGGTAAAGGGTGCCGAGAAGAAGCTCTGGGAGAAGATATACCGCAAAAGCAGCATGGGACGCCGAACCGGTGTCGGCATCACAGCCGAAGGCGACATGCTTGCAGCCATGGGACTGAGATACGGAAGCGAAGAGGCCACAGAGTTCTCGGAGAACATCCACAAGACACTGGCACTTGCCGCATACGCATCATCGGTAAACCTTGCGAAAGAGCGCGGTGCATTTGAAATATTCGACATCAGGCGCGAAGAGAATAACCCCTTCATCAACAGATTGAGAGAGGCCGACCCTGCGTTATACGAGAACATGAAGAAGTACGGCCGCAGAAACATTGCCTGTCTCACCATTGCACCGACTGGAACCGTCAGCATCATGACACAGACCACATCGGGTATAGAACCTGTGTTCATGCCGGTATATAAGAGACGCAGGAAAGTAAACCCCAATGACCCCGAGGTACATGTAGATTTCACCGACGAGAACGGAGATACATTCGAGGAGTACATCGTATATCACCACAAGTTCGTGGAGTGGATGAAAATTGCCGGTATAGATACCAACAAACGATATTCACAGGTAGAGATAGACAATATTGTAGCCCGCTCACCATACTCTAAGGCCACATCGAACGACATTGACTGGGTTGCAAAAGTGCAGATGCAGGGACGCATACAGAAATGGGTTGACCACTCCATAAGCGTAACCATAAACTTGCCGAACAATGTTGACGAAAAGCTTGTGAACGAACTCTACGTAACGGCATGGAAGTGCGGTTGCAAAGGATGTACGGTATATCGTGACGGTTCACGTGCAGGCGTACTCGTTTCAGCAGAAAGCAAGAAGGAAGAGAAAAAGAGCGAAATGCTCCCGACAATTACGGAAGTACGCCCGACCGTCCTTGAGGCCGACGTCGTAC
The DNA here is from genome assembly GCA_045646845.1 of Bacteroidaceae bacterium. Classification (GTDB taxonomy): domain Bacteria; phylum Bacteroidota; class Bacteroidia; order Bacteroidales; family Bacteroidaceae; genus HGM04593. Next base: position 84,777 of record JAZRLO010000001.1, on the reverse strand, counting down.
GTTTCCAGAACAACAAGGAGAAGTGGGTTGCGTTCATAGGCCTTCTGAACGGAGAACCGTATGAGATCTTCACCGGACAGCAGGACGACGAGGACGGCATTCCTTTACCCAAGAGCGTTACACACGGTGTCATCATCAAACACACCAACGAAGACGGAACAAAACGTTACGACTTCCAGTTCGAGAACAAAATAGGATACAAAACGACTATCGAAGGTCTCTCAGAACGTTTCAATCCCGAGTTCTGGAACTACGCCAAACTGATTTCAGGCGTATTGCGCTACAAGATGCCGATAGAACAGGTGATAAAGCTCATTTCATCACTCGAACTTGAATCGGACAACATAAACACCTGGAAGAACGGCGTTGAACGCGCATTGAAACGTTACATAAAGGACGGAACTTCGACAGCCGAGAAATGCCCCAACTGCAAGCAGCAGCTCATCTTTGAAGAGGGTTGTCTCCACTGCCCCGGTTGCGGATACTCAAAGTGCGGATAAGAAAGCTGATTACTTAAACATTATATATCACCCCGAGGCTGTGTCGGACTTCCGGCTCAGCCTCTTTTAAAAAGAGAAGCAATGCATATTACCGGATACACAATCGGACTGAACGACATTCACCTATACGCCTTCCATGGAGTGATGAGACAGGAGAGAGAAATAGGAGCATGGTTCACGATAAATCTTGAACTGACAATTGACGAGAATACCGATTTCTCGTGCGATGACATCGAAAAGACTGTCAGCTATGCCGATGTCTATAATGTAGTCTGTAAGGAGATGAAAATTCCGTCCGACCTTCTGGAACACGTATGCACCAGAATAAGCGAGTCACTGTACAAAGAATTCCTTCAGATAAAGAGAATAAACATTACGCTACAGAAGGACACTCCACCTATGGGAGGGGACAGGATGAAGGCCTGCGTAACACTGAGAAGCGAAAGATAATTTATATTCCAAGCCTTGACAAAGCCTCACGGGCAGCCTTCTGATGACTTTCACGCTTTGAAAAGCCGTCACCGATTCCGCAGACTTCTCCATTGACAAGCAGCTCACTTACAAAATAGACACCGTCTTTCTGCAACTCCTCCTTAAGGATGCGGAACTCGATATCCTTATGGTTCTTCTGGGCCCACTCTATGACACGGCTCTTATAGTTCTTATCAGCCTTTACCACAGCCTCCATGTCGTCATATCGGGAGAACACTCTGTCGAGCAGAAAACGTCTGCACTGTTTGTACCCCTTGTCAACATATATGGCACCGACAAGCGCCTCAAGAGCATTGCCATAGACATCATTATTGTGCCTGGAAGGGAGACCGCAAACTGAAACGAAACGGTCAAGACCAATCCCCAAAGCGAGTTCATTCAGGCGTTCACGACAGACAAGATTGCTACGTGATTTTGAAAGAAAACCTTCGCGTTCCTTCTGGAATTTGGAATAGAGATAATCGGATATGACAGAACTGAGCACTGCATCCCCCAAGAACTCAAGACGCTCGTTGCAGACAAGCTTTCTCGAAGAGCCCGATGCCGATGAACTGTGCGTCATAGCCTGCTTATAAAGGGATATATCCTTAGGGACATAACCCAGAATGGAATATAACAGAAGATAAGACTCCCTGTCCTTGCAGGACAGAAGCCTTATCTTGTCTATCATTTTCCTGAACAACCTGTTAGCCTTCAATTTTCTTAAACGCTATGCTTGCATTATGACCTCCAAAGCCGAATGTATTGGACAATGCCACTTTGACATCCCTTTTCTGGGCTTTGTTGAAGGTGAAGTTCATATTGTAATCTATTTCAGGATCCACGTCGTCGTCCGCATGGTTTATCGTAGGAGGAACAATGCCGTTCTCAATGGCCAACACTGTGAGCAATGCCTCCAAAGCTCCTGCTCCGCCAAGCAGATGACCTGTCATGGACTTTGTGGAACTTATATTGAGTTTGTAAGCATGTTCGCCGAAGAGGTTCTTTATAGCCTTCGCCTCTGCAATGTCACCGGCGTATGTAGATGTTCCGTGGACATTGATATAATCAACATCTTCGAGACGCAGACCGGCATCCTCAATTGCAGCCTTCATGACACGGCAAGCACCTTCTCCCTCGGGATGAGGAGCTGTAATGTGATATGCATCAGCAGTAAGCCCGGCACCTGCAATCTCTGCATAGATCTTGGCTCCACGCGCTACGGCATGCTCATACTCCTCGAGTATCAGCGTCGCGGCACCTTCGCCGATAACGAAGCCGTCCCTGCTCTTGCTAAACGGACGCGAAGCACCTTTGGGGTCATCATTGCGCGTAGAAAGAGCATGCATGGCGTTGAATCCGCCCACACCCGTCGGGCATACGGCACCTTCGGCACCTCCGGCTACAATAACATCGGCCCTGCCGAGACGTATCTGGTCATACGCATCTATTATGGCATTCGATGATGACGCGCATGCCGAAGTAGTAACATAGTTCGGCCCCTTGAGACCATATTTGATTGAGATTAATCCTGACGTCATGTCGGATATCATCTTTGTTATCAGGAAGGGGGAGAAACGCGGCCCGTTCTCCTGGTTGAGAGTATATGCACGCACCTCGTCCTCGAAAGATGTTATACCGCCTATTCCTTCACCGAATATCACGCCCACACGGTTGCAATCCTCCTTCTCAAAATCCAACCCGCTGTCATTTATCGCCTCCAATGCAGAAGCGACACCATAGTGCGCCACCACATCGACCTTTCGCAGGTCGCGGCGGTCCATTGCGACCGTAGGGTCAAAGCCTTTGAGCTCACAGGCGAACTGGGTCTTGAAAAGGTATGCGTCAAAACGAGTAATAGGTCCTGCACCACTCACGCCATTCATTGCATTCTCCCACGTTGTGGGAACATCATTTCCTAATGGCGAAACGGTACCAAGACCTGTTACAACAACTCTTCTAAGTTTCATTATAGAATTGTTAGTTATACATAGGGAGGTCGAGATTATTTCTCGGCTACCTTCTCCTCTACATACTTCACAGCATCACCTACTGTTGCGATCTTCTCAGCCTGCTCCTCGGGGATTGAGATACCGAACTCGTCCTCGATCTCCATGATAAGCTCCACTCTGTCCAGAGAGTCTGCGCTCAGGTCGTTTGTAAAGTTAGCCTCAGATGTAACCTCTGACTCTGAAACACCGAATTTCTCAACGATAATAGCTTTTACTCTTGATTCAATTTCTGACATAGTTGTAAATTTTGAAGATTGAAATAATGTTTACGGCAAAAATATAACAAAAAAGGAAAATCACCAAAAAAGAGGTGAAAAAAATCACATATTTTTGCACATTTGCCCCAAAATGTGCAAACAAAGTACCAAAAAAGTACTTTTCATGCCATCACACAATATCTATCGAATATGCCGATGGCTCGCGACGAAGTTTATAGTTGTTCCGCAAATCCTCAAATGCGGAAGGATTCTCCTTCAAGGCACGGCTGTCACACACGGGAGAATATATGCGTAACAGAGCATCCTGTTCATTATTGGCGGACACCACCGGATTCTCGGGGGCTGGCAACGCGAGCCGGGGAACCACGCCGTCATAGCCAATGAACGATACAAAGGACTCAAGCACCATGCGCGTGGCATTCATCTTGCCCTCGGCCGAATAGCCGGCGATATGCGGAGTCGAAATGAAAGCCCTATTTAATAAGGAGACATCAACACATGGCTCACCCTCCCAGACGTCAAGCACCACATCCATTGAAGGGTTCGCGCACATATACGCAAAAAGGGCCGCATTATCCACCACCGGCCCACGCGAAGCGTTGATAAACAGCGAGCAACGCCCAAGAGAAGCAAAGAATTCCGCGTCGGCAAGATGGAAACTGGGATAGCTCCCTGTACGGACCAATGACGGATGAAAGGTGATTATGTCACTCTGGGCAGCAACCTCCGCAAGGGAGACATAACCACACCCGCCCGAAGCAGCCTTCGGGGGATCATTCTTCAGAACCGTCATGCCGGCGGACTCCGCCCAGGCAGCCACACGCCCGCCTATTTCACCGACCCCCACCACGCCTATCGACAAGCCGGCAAGAGAACGTCCGCGTTCCATAGCCCATTGATATACAGCCGACTGTACATACTGAAGCACGGCATCGGCATTGCATCCGGCTGCATTGCACCAGAAGATACCATTAGCGGCACAATACGCGGAGTCTATATGGTCATGACCTATCGTCGCTGTACCGATAAACCTGACACGCGAGCCTTTCAGAAGTCCTTCGCCGCAACAGGTACGCGTACGGACAAAAAGCGCGTCGGCATCCTCAACGTCCTTACAGCTTATCGCCACACCGGGCAAAGCCACCACCTCCATTCCCATCCGCTGCAGAGCATCTTTCAGATAAGGAATCTTCTCGTCAATTACAATCTTCATAACAACATCGGCTTAAAGTATTGCAAATATAGCTATATTTAGAATAAACTTTTGCCAATATCACAAACTTTAGTTAGCTTTGTATATTGAAATCCAAACATCAGCATATGAAGACATTTACAGACATGAGCTGGCCAATCTTCAACGAGGCCATTGCAGACTATCACAAGACCGACAATGTTGACACCCCCATCAGCAATCCATACCCGATAAAGAGCATAGAGTATTATCTTTACCTGAAGTGCTGGATAGACACAGTACAATGGCATTTCGAAGATATCATACGCGACCCGGAGATCGACCCGGTAGAGGCGTTGACACTCAAACGCCGCATAGACAAGTCGAACCAGGACCGCACCGACCTTGTCGAGCTCATCGACAGCTACTTCCTCGACCTGTACAAGGAGGTCACACCTGCCGAAAATGCCACGATAAACACCGAGAGCCCGGCCTGGGCTGTTGACCGCTACTCAATTCTGTCACTCAAGATATACCACATGCAGGAGGAGGTTAACCGCACGGACGTAAACGAAGAGCACCGCGCAAAATGCCAGGCAAAGCTCGACATACTCATGGAGCAGTACAAAGACATGACGACATCAATCGGACAACTGCTCGACGACATCGCTGCCGGACGCAAATACATGAAGGTATATAGGCAGATGAAGATGTACAACGACCCGGCACTCAACCCCGTACTTTATGGCTCAAAAAAATGACAGGAAAAGCCTGACGGTACTTGTAACCAGATTCTCGGCAGTAGGCGACATTGCGATGAGCATTCCCATGCTCTACTCCCTATGCCGGAGCTACCCTCAGCACCGGTTTATTTTCGCAAGCCGCGAAAGATTCGGACAATTTTTCATCAACAAACCGGAAAACCTTGAATTCATTGGAATAAACACCGATGAATTCAAAGGTTTTTCAGGTTTATTCCGACTATACAGAAAACTCCGCAAAGAGTTCCACCCCGACATTTATGCAGACCTCCACGATGTACTGCGCACAAAAATACTTCGCTTCTATTTCAACGTATTCGGCAGGACAAAGTGCAGGCATATAATCAAGGGGAGAAAGGAGAAGCGCGCCCTGACACGCCGGGACAACAAATGCAGGAAGGAACTGAAAAGCACTTTCGAGAGGTACCGCGACGTATTCACGAGCAGCGGACTTCCGTTCGAGCCCCGTTTCACGTCGCTGTTCAACGGAGGCAGGAGCGACATCGGAGACTTCGCAGGGACGATACCGCAGAAAGGCAACGACAAATGGATAGGCATAGCACCGTTCGCCAAGCACAACGGGAAAATATATCCCATTGAGAAAATGGAACAGGTTGTGGAAAGACTCTCCACGCACCCCGGAGTCAGGATTTTCTTCTTCGGCAACGGCCCCGAAGAGGAGAAGGTCGTGAACGGTTGGTGCTCCAAATACCCACGCACCGCATCATTCATCGGAAAAAGCAATTTCAATGGCGAGATACGGTTCATAAACCACCTTGACGTCATGGTATGCATGGACTCCGCCAACATGCACATAGCATCGTTGGCCGGAACGCCCGCAATATCAATCTGGGGCGCCACATCACCGCTCGCCGGGTTCCTCGGATGGAAGCAACAACGAGAGGACTGCATTGAGCTACAGCTCGAATGCCGCCCATGCTCAATATTCGGCAACAAACCTTGCATCCACGGCGATTACAGATGCATGAATATAGAGCCACAAGCAATTATAGAAAGAATAGCCAGAAAGATTGGACTGGCATGAACCGACACAGCTCAAACAGATGGACAACAAGACTACAGACAAAGGAAAAGACCCGATGGGAAGGGCGATTTTTGACTACTACAGCACAGGAAAGGCCGCCAAGTTAAGGGTGCTGTCATCCATGTTTTACGAGGATGAGATACCTGTACCTACACTGTTCAGGACATTCGATCAGATGCCGATACAGGAGAGGAAAGCCATAGAGCTTTGCGAGGGACGCGTGCTCGACGTGGGCGCCGGATCCGGATGCCACAGCGTAATACTCAAAGAAAAGGGTCACGAAGTCGTTGCAATTGATATTTCCGAACTATCCGTGGAGGTAATGAAGAAGAGAGGCATTGACGCGAGGAACGTCAACTTTTTCGACGAGACATTCACCGAGCAGTTCGACACAATACTGCTAGCAATGAACGGAATAGGAATCGTCGGCAAAACAACCCGCCTGGAGGAGTTCTTCCGAAGCGCAAAGCGCTTGCTTGCTCCTGGCGGCAGAATCCTTCTCGACTCGTCCGACATAAAATACGTGTTCATGGACGACGACGGTTGCATGGATATTGACCTGGCCGCCGGATATTATGGCGAAATAGACTACAGAATGCGCTACAAGAACATCACAGGAGAGGCCTTCGACTGGCTGTACATAGATTTTGACACACTTTCAATGTATGCCGAAGAGTTCGGCTTTACATGCGAGAAGTGCATTGACGGCGAACATTACGACTATCTAGCCTGCCTGAAGGTGAACAAATAACTCCTAAAGAAGCACACGCGGTCATATCGCGTCCGCCCGGAGTCGCAGCAGAGAACCCGACTCGCACACCATTGCGAGAACAACAAAACGCCCCGACGAGCCACGGACAGGCAGTAAACAATTCATACACAGACCAAAAATCCCTGTCACAAACGGCCATAACCGTTTGCTTATTAGAACTTTTTTTAATACATTTGTGCGGTTTTTATATATAATATAATAACCGGCATATGCGTGTGCGAGCCATTCACCACGGAATTCGCATCTCAGCCAAGCTGACTAAAGCACGCTTTGAAATCTCAAAATCCTATAACTCAACGTTTTACACAACGAATGAGGAGCCAAAGGTATGTCCATACAGCAAAGCAGACATCAACAGGCAGATTCAGAAAAGGGAGAAAACATTGAAGGACTCCTATGGTTTGCAATGAGTTCACCCTATCGCCGAGAGCTAAAGGCTCGTGATTTTCTAAAATCAAAAGGGGTTGAATGCTTTGTCCCGATGCGATACGCATTGACCGAGAAAAGAAACGGTATAAAAAGCCGTCAACTTGTTCCGGCAATACACAACCTCATATTCGTCCGCACCACAAGCGAGAGAATAAAATCACTGAAACAGGGAGTTGATTTCCTGCAATACCTTACACGACCCAAGAACGGCAAAAACGTCCCCGTCACCGTACCCGACAGGGAGATGCAACAGTTCATCACCGTCACCGAAAAGAGTAACGAAGAGCTCATATATCTGAACCCTGAAGAGATAGACCTGAAAAAAGGCACAAAAGTACGCGTTCATGGTGGCGCGTTCGACGGAACAACTGGCATGTTCATAAAGATTCGTGGCAAAAGGAACAAAAGAGTCGTGATAGAATTAGAAGGCCTCACGGCAGTAGCTCTGGCCGAGATAAAACCCGACCTGTTGGAAATTCTGCCATAAACAAATCACCAGCAAGAGCCGGCATACAAGAAACCACAAACGGCAACAACCAATTGCACAAAGAAAGCACCGACAACAGTAAATACAGATATTGAAAACCAATAACTTAAAACATACAGCTATGAAAAAATTACTTCCACTGTTTGCAGCGATACTTCTGCTGGCATCCTGCTCGTCACAGAAAAAAGTAACCTATTTCAACGACCTCGAAGACGGCGGTCACGTTACCATCACTCCCTTGCAGGAGATTCGCTTAAAACCCGGCGACATGTTCTCGGTACATGTGAACAGCAAAGACAAGGAGCTTGTAGCACCGTTGAACCTTAGCCTGACCAGCCAGGGTGTCGGTGCACAGCAGACACAGCTCGCCTTCACAGTTGACAGGGACGGCAATATCGACTTCCCGCAATTGGGTACAATACATGTAGAGGGCATGACAAGGGACGACCTTGCGAAATATCTCAAAAAAGAGATTGTCGGCAAAAGAATCGCACTTGACGCAGTTGTGCTCGTAGAGTTCAAGAACCACCAGATAAGCGTAATAGGCGAGGTGAACAAGCCTGGCAAAATCGACATAGAGAAGGATTATATCACCATTCTCGATGCCATAAGCATGGCCGGCGACCTCACCATTCAGGGACAGAGAAACAACATCACGGTCCTTCGCGAAGAGAAGGGCATGCAGAGAGCCTATTCGGTGAACCTCAACGATGCAGCACAGTTGCATAGTTCACCGGTATATTACCTGTGCCAGAACGACATAGTCTATGTAGAGCCGAACAAGACAAAAGCCGGGCAGTCAACCGTCAACGGAAACACCGTACGCTCAACATCGTTCTGGATGTCGTTGGCATCATTCCTGCTCACACTTGTAACGTTCTTTACAAGATAACAGCCCTATAAATAACCGACAAAATAACATACAAATGGCAAAGAAGAGAGTTGCACAGAACAGTGAAAATGTACTCCCTATACGCGACCTCATATTCCACTGTCTGGCAAAATGGTACTGGTTTGTTATAACAGTAGGAGTAAGCCTTGGCATTGCTGTACTCTACATCTTATCAACCCCTCCGGTATATCAGCGTCACGCAGAGATTCTCATAAAAGAAGAGAGCGAAAAGAGAGGGGGCGGCCAAGGGTTGCAGAACTTTGCAAGTTCACAGTCATCGGCTGATGCCGAAGAGGAGATGAAGATACTTCGCTCGCCCGGCATCATGCGCAAAGTGGTTGAAAGGCTTAACCTCGACGTAGAATACAGGGGCGACGGCAATTTTTTCGACGGCATAATCTACAAACTGCGCCCGATAAAGCTCACCGCGCTCGACCTCAGGGAGAGCGACGACGCGACAATGAATGCGACAGTAACAGTTGAAGGCAAGATTAAACTGGAGAGTTTTACCCTCAACGGCAAGGAACTTAAAAAAGACGCCGTAATCACAGCCTTGGGCGACACAGTAGAAACACCGTTGGGAAAGATTACAATTGCCGGAACGGAGTATTTCAATGCCAAAGAGCTGGCAAACGTCAAGATCTTAGTACACAAGCACAACATCGATGCCGTTGTGAACGAGTTCTGCGGAAACCTTACAACAGCCCTTGCCAAAGAAGAGACCTCGATTGTAAGAATGTCAATAAAAGACGTCTCCACCATACGTGCCGAAGAGATCCTGAATGCCATAATCGAAATATACAACGAACAATGGATGGCAGAGAACAACCAGAATGCCGTAAAGACATCCGAATTCATACGTAGCAGGGCCGAAGAACTTAAAATAGAGTTGCTGAAACTGGACAAGGAGATAGCACAGTACAGCAACGACAGGCGCATTACCAGCTCCACCGCATCGGAACTGGTAAGTTCGGTAACGAACAACGAAGATGCAGAAAAGGTGCAGAAGCTGAACAGCCAGCTCGAATTCGCGAAATTCATGCTTGAGTACATGCAGAGGAGCAACAAAAGAGAGAACATACCCAACGGTTCCGGCATTGAGATTGTCGGGATCGAAGATCTCATCACGCTGTACAACACCAGCCTCCTTGAGCGCAACAGGCTCGCCACCAACAGTAGCGAGAACCACCCCATCGTAGTTGAGCACGACAAGAACCTCGAAGAACTGCACCAGACAATACAGAACGCCTTGTCCGACTATGTAACCAAGCTCAGGAAAGATATCGCTATCAGCGAAAGGAGAGAGAAAAAAGAAATTGCAAAGATTTCGAGAAATGCTGCCGATGTAAAGGCTATGCTCTCGCTCAAACGACAACAGAAGGTAAAGGAGGCACTCTACCTGTTCCTGTTGCAGAAACTGGAAGAGACAGAGCTCTCTAAGGAGTTCACGGCATCGAATAACCGCGTACTTGTTCCGCCAAGCGGTAGCAATACACCTATAGAACCGATGCAGAAACAGTCGATAATGTTGGCGCTTATCATTGGAATACTGTTGCCTGTTTCTATCATCTTCATACGCGAGATTACTAACAGGAAAGTACGTGGCCGCAAGGACATCGAGAACATCGACATCCCGTACATCGGCGAGATACCCCTTTATGGTAAGATTGAGAAAGAGGGCAAAAAGAAAAGAGAAATCGTCGTACACGACGGAAATCGCAACGTAATCAACGAAGCATTCCGCGTTCTGCGCACAAACCTCGAATTCATGATACGCAAGGGAGAGGAAGCCACCGTAATCGGCATAACATCGTTCAATCCCGGAAGCGGCAAGACATACCTCACCATGAACATTGGAGCCAGCCTTGCCATAAAGGGAGCCAGAGTGCTTGTAATCGACGGTGACATGCGCCACGGCTCCTCCTCGGAATACGCGGGCTCTCCCGAAACCGGACTCAGCGACTACCTTTCATGCGGAACCGATGACATTGAGAAAATCACCACCAGGATGGACGATTACAAGTCTTTCGATGTCATAGCCATAGGAAGCACCCCACCGAACCCAACTGAGTTGCTCCATAGCAAAAGGTTCGGGACATTGATACAAGAGATGCGTAAGAAATATGACTACATACTCATCGACTGCCCACCCATCGACATCGTTGCCGACACTCAGATTATCGAGGAACTTTGCGACCGCACGCTCTTTGTTATCCGTGCCGGGCTTCTCGACCGCGAAATGCTCAACAAGCTCGAGGAGATATACGAAACCAAACGTTTGAAAAACCTTGCAATAATTCTCAACGGCACACATGCCGGCCAGAACCGCTACGGATACCGCTACGGCTACAGCTATAGCTACGGGTACGGATACGGGTACGGATACCACCAGAGGAAGTGAAAGCTCGCGCAAGCGAGTGAGTGAAAATTCATTTTCAATCGCAACGAGTGCAGCAGAGGTTCAAGCACACACAGTGTGGTTAAAACGAAAAACGGAAAGCTGAGCCGAAGGCAAAGTTTCGACAAAGCTCGTAGTAATTAGTCGCACGTAGCACCGGCAAAAGTGGTGCCGTGCGGGTTACTATTAACGGGCTTTGTCAAAATGAAAAGTATATTAGACACAAGTACAAAAGAACAAAAGAGACTCTATGCTATGGAATAAGCAAGTCGCATAGTTTCACCTTTCAGTTTTCAGTTTATAACATCGTGTGGTTTTGGAATAAAAAACATACAATAGCGGCAAGTGGCATCCTCGCAGGTGCCACAGACCATCACTCCCACATACTCCCGGGAGTCGATGACGGCGTTGAGACCATTGACGAGGCACTGCGCATACTTGCCACATACGAGACGTTGGGCATAAAGGAACTGTGGCTCACCCCACACATAATGGAAGACATCCCCAACACCCCCAAAAAGCTCACAGCCCGTTTCAACGAGCTAAAAGCAGCATACACAGGCAACATAACCCTGCACCTCGCCGCCGAGTACATGATAGACAACCACCTACACAAACTAATACAAGAAATAAACTCTCCCTCTTTACCAAGAGGGGCGGTGCAGAGCAAACCATTTCAAGAAACTCCGCCCCGCTTCAGAGGGGAGGTGGTCGAAGACCGGAGGGGAGAGGAAAAAACAAAGGAGTCCCCCTTGGGCTTAACGAAGGGGGAGGGAGTTGAAACCAACAAGCTCCTCCCCATAGGCACTGCAGGCAAGCACATTCTTGTGGAAACATCATACTTCACACCACCTATGCGACTGCACGAGACACTGCGAAAGATAAAGAGCCTGGGCTACCACCCCATCCTTGCCCACCCCGAGAGGTATATGTACATGGAGAAGGAGGAATACCTTGAACTGCACGAAGAAGGAATAAAGTTCCAGCTTAACCTTGCATCCCTTGCCGGCGGCTACGGAAAAGCTGTGAAAAAGAAAGCCGAATGGCTATTGAAGAAAGAACTCTACAGCATTGCAGGAAGCGACCTGCACTGCGAGGATGCAATAGAGTTCATAACCGGCTGCAAACTGGGCGAGAAGGAGATGGAAACATTAAAGATAATTCTGACAAACACCATATAATATAATGGGCAACAATAGCGAAGCAAATAAAAGGATTGTCAAGAACACCATGCTCCTTTACATCCGTATGGGAGTAATGATGATTATAAGCTTCTTTACTGCCCGTATTACACTCAATGCACTTGGCGTAACAGACTACGGCATAAATAATGTAGTCGGCGGTCTTGTCTCGATGTTCTCGCTCATCTCAAGTTCACTCTCATCATCGGTCAGCCGTTTCATTACGTTCGGCCTTGGTAAAGGAGATAAGAAGGAACTGAATACAATATTCTCCACATCGGTAAATATACATATTATCCTTGCAATAATTGTTGTCATAGCCATTGAAACCATAGGAATATGGTTCCTGAACAACAAGATGACAATCCCAGCAGACAGGCTAACTGCAGCACACTGGGTTCTGCAGTGCTCAACGTTCATGTTTGCACTAGGTCTACTTTCAACACCATATAATGCAGCTATAATAGCTCATGAAAGGATGGATGTATATGCATACTTCACACTTTTCGATGCTTTCTCACGCCTGGCAATAATTTTTGCCATAAAATATTATGGTGGCGACAAGTTGATTCTGCTAGCAATCATATCAATAATACCAACTCTAATAAAACAATTCTATTATTGGTATTATAGCAAAAAACATTTCGAAGAATGTACCTACCATGCAGTTTGGGATAAAAGAGTATTCAAAGAGATGTTCGGCTTTGCAGGGTGGAACTTCATAGGAGCAAGTTCTGCACAAATGAAAGACCAAGGTGTGAATATTGCCATAAACATGTTTACAAACCCCGCAGTGAACGCAGCTAGAGGTATTGCTATGCAAATAAACGGAATTGTAGGACAGTTTATCGGGAATTTCATGGTTGCAATAAATCCACAGATAACAAAAGAATACGCAGCGGGCAACTATGAGCGCATGCACAAGTTAATTTTTAGCGGAACGCGTTTTTCATACTTCCTTTTCATGTCCCTTTCAATCCCTATTATATTTGAGATAGAGAGAATCTTATATATTTGGTTGGGACAGGTTCCTGAGCACACGGTTTTATTCACCAGGCTGGTATTGATACTTAGTTTGTCCGATATTATATCCAATACACTAGTTACAGCACAATTAGCAACGGGCAATATTAGAAACTACCAGATTGTAGTCGGAGGTACACAAATGTTGAATTTCCCAATTTCATATATTCTGTTACGCATGGGTTTTTTCCCCGAAATAACAATAATTGTCTCCATTTTCATATCGCAAATATGTTTGTTGGAACGCCTTCTTTTCCTAAGAAAAATGGTACACCTTCCATCACTACGTTACTTTAGAGAAGTATATTTAAATCTTATAGTTGTAACCATCCTCTCTGTGACAGTACCAGGCATTATGTATTTCAGCATTGAAGACGAAACATGCCGATTCTTTGCAGTTTGTATATCATCAGTACTCACATCCGCAGCAGCAACATATGCTATCGGATTACAACGTAACGAAAGGGCGCTAGTAGTTAATAGAATAAAAAAATGGTTTAAAAGATGATATCTATTACTAACCCCAAAGATTGTTGTGGATGCACAGCGTGTGAGAGTATATGCCCACAAGGTGCAATTTCTATGAAACCCGACAGTCTGGGTTTCCTTTATCCTGCTATAGACGAAAACAAATGCACAAAATGCAATTTGTGCAGCAAAGTGTGTTCTTTCAATAAAAACTACAAGAAAAACGATATTGATGAAATTGAAGTCTATGCAGTTAGGCATAAGAATATAGCAGAAATAGAGAACAGCCGCAGCGGTGCAATGTTTATTGCAATTACAGACTACGTTCTCTCCAATGGAGGCGTTGTATATGGCGCAGGATACAAAGGACATTTTGTTGTAACACACAAACGGGCAACAAGCAAAGAAGAACGCGATGAATTCCGTGGCAGTAAGTATGTACAGAGCGATTTGAGCAATACATTCAAAAGCGTAAGGAGAGACCTAAAGGATGGTTTGCTTGTCTGTTTTTCTGGAACACCTTGCCAAACATCCGGTTTGCATTCATATTTGGAAACATCAAGAACAGACTCTAAAAATTTGATCACGATAGACATCGTTTGTCATGGAGTACCTTCGCCATACATCTGGAGAGATTATCTTGCATATATTGAAACAGAATATCATGGCAAAGCAACAACTGTTTCATTCCGGGACAAAGAGGCTTGTGGATGGACCGCGCACAAAGAATCTTTTATCATAAATGGGGAAAAGGTAATAAACGGCACTTACACTGACCTATTTTATAAGCATATCATGCTCCGTCATTCTTGCGGCGCTTGTCATTTCACTAACGTCACACGACCTTCTGATATAACATTGGCGGATTTTTGGGGATGGGAAAATGTTAATATTGAGTTTAACAAAGATGATAAAGGAGTATCATTAGTACTTATAAACTCACCAAGGGGTAAAGAAATTTTCAATACAGTCATAGAAGACCTGCACATTATTAGAACAACGTTGAAAATTGCCAGGGAACAGAACCACCCACTCAACCAACCGAGCTACACATCTCCGCAGAGACATAAATTTGAAGAAAATTACAAAAACAGAGGTGTTGAATACGTATTAAAGAAATACGGAAAAACCAATAAACCTAACAAAATTACAGAAATCATACGAAAGATTAAATGGAATATTACTCATAGAATTCTTAAACGATGAAAAGAAAAGTTGGCATACTGACATTTCATAGAGCAAACAACTATGGTGCAGTTCTACAGTGTTATGCACTGCAAGAAACGGTCAAGGCACTAGGGTATAATGCTGAAATAATCAATTACAAACAGCCATATATTGAAAAATATTACAAGCCAATTAAGAAAAAAGAATTACAGAACGTTCTCAAAAGACCGCGATGGTATTATGGTTATTTTTTTAAGGTTCTACCTAGAAAGTTACTACCATATACAAAATATCTGTTATTTAGAGCACGATACCTAAAAACAAGTAAGGCTCTTGACAAGAACAAGTCAATTCTCTGCCAATATGATACTATAATTATCGGTAGTGATCAAGTTTGGGGTTTACACTGTACAAACGGCATAGATGAGATTTACTTTGCAGAATTTCCTAATAAAGTAAACAAAGTGTTGGGTTATGGTATAAGCGGGAATATTGATTCTTTGAAAGAAATTGGTACAGAGGACCTGACAAGATATTATCATAACTTCAATTCAATATCATTCCGCGAGGATAGTTTCCAAACATACATCAAGGAGCATATAGGTGTTGAAAGCGAGGTTGTTATAGATCCAACCATGCTATTAGAAAAGGAGAAATGGGAATGTATTGCAAATAAGGTCAAAGAAAAAAGAGATTACATACTTACATATTTTCTCCAGGAAGTTAAAAACGTTTCAAAACTTAATGAAGAACTTAAACACTTTGCAAAGAGGGAGAACTGTAAACTAGTGAATATTTTCGACGTAGCGCAGTCACCGACAGAGTTTCTTGGATGGATTAAAAACGCAAAATACATTTTCACAACATCATTCCATGCAACTGTATTCTCTGTAATATTCAATAAGGATGTTTATGCACTAAAAACACACAATGGGCACGATGGCAGGTACATAAACTTATTAAGTGAACTTAATATCAGCGACAGAACTATTGAAGTGGATGACCTCGCGAATATGGAAATAAGTCCTATAGATTACGAAAAAGTAAATTACAGACACTCAAAATTGAAAGAAAAATCATTATCATTTTTGGCCAAGAATTTAAAATAATGAATACAAAAAAAGGCCTCATTGGAGTAATCGTGCCTGTTTACAAGGTTGAGAAATATATAGCAGAGTGCATTGAAAGCATTCTTGCACAGACATATACAAACTTCCGTCTGATATTAGTAGATGATGGTTCACCTGATAATGCCGGGAAAATATGCGATGAATACGCAAAAAAGGACACGCGCATCACTGTAATTCACCAAGAGAATGCCGGTGTAACCCGCGCACGTGCCCGAGGCGTTGAAGAGGCAAGTGATTGTGAATTCATAACATTTGTGGATGGCGATGACACAATATCGACCATTTATCTTGTAGAATTATGCAATGCAATGAATAATGACGTTGAAATTGTAATGTGCACTTGCTATTCGACTGAAGATAAGATGTATAATCCAATTGGTTCATATGGAGGTATAAAAAATATTGAAATAAGAAAATATATAAAGAAACTCATATGTTTAGACGGTGGAATGCCATGGGGAAAGCTTTTTCGCGAAAAACTTTTTAATGAGAAAACGTTTGACACACCTATGAAAATCGTATATGGCGAGGATGCTCTTATGAACATCAAAATTGCTTTTGAAAGTAAAAAAAACGTAAAACTTATAAATAAGCCACTATACTTCTATCGCCAACATAGTAATGGTATTTGTAGCAGATTTAATCATACTGCAGAATATGAAGAACTATATAGAGAGGAACTATTAAATACAATACCCCAAAGTTGTTTTAATGATTTTTCTGATGCGTATGTTTGGAGAAGAATCTATTTCTGCAGACAAAATGGAAGTAATGAATTTAAAAAACCTATATGGTCTAATAGCAAACTACACATTTTACTAAAGAAAGATATTAAAAAATATAAAATAGATTTACCCATATTTGAAAAACTATTATTATATAACACAAATGTTGTAAGCAGGATTTTAATTATCCTATGCAGGAAAGCGTACTATATGTTTAAGCTATAGCAATCCAACAAAAAAGTAATGAATAGCAAAATTTCTGTAATCATCCCTATCTACAATTCCGAGAAGTATATCAGTAAGTGTTTGGATTCCATTCTTTCTCAAACATATACAAATTGGGAGGCAATTCTTGTTGATGATGGCAGCCCTGATAACTGCGGGATGATTTGTGATGAATATGCAACAAAAGACAAGCGTTTCAAGGTTATTCATCAAAAAAATGGTGGAGTAAGTGTAGCACGCCAAACTGGATTAAATAATTCAATAGGAGATTATATTATCCATTGCGACCCGGATGATTGGATTGAGCCGACCATGCTTGAAGAAATGCTTAAATGCTCTATAAGTAATAATGCAGATATGGTCATATGTGATTACATTATAGAGAAAGATGGCGAGATTGAATATTCTAAACAAAATTTGCCCGAAGCCCCAGATGCAAAAGAAATCATTTCAAAAATAATAAATGAACAACTGCACGGTAGCTTGTGTAACAAGCTCGTTCGCAGAGAGTGCTGTCATAGTCTTGCTTTCCACCCAACAAATGTATATCTAGCCGAGGATGAGCTCTTCAACATCAGGCTATTGGCAAAGAATATAAAAGTAACATATCTTCCAAAAGCCTTCTATCACTACAAGATGGACAATATTTCTTCTGCAAGCCAATCCAAAAACGTAAAAATTATTTCTTCCCGCATCATCACAGTCAAGGAGTATGAAAAGATTCTTGACAAGAAGGAGTATGACGATTTCTTTGTTATCAAGAAAAGAATTATAACTACTCTTTTTCTCTCAAAGAATACGAAAGACATTAAAGACCTATTCAAGGAGACTGCCGCACGCATTATAAAACAACATAATAGGTATAACCCAAAACTTCCTTTAGGCTATTTTCTTGCATTGGCCCTGAAAGGACACCCTGTATTAGCTTATTACTTATATCAGATAAACATTTTAACTATCAGATTCATACAATTCATAAAACGAAAATTCTGAATGTTCAATGTCTATGACTGATAAATGTCCAAAAGCCACATAGTGTACAGAATAATGAAACAGAGATTAATTGGCGTAATTGTTCCTGTTTACAAGGTAGAAAAATATATTGCAGAGTGCATTGAAAGCATTCTTGCGCAGACATACACAAAATTCCGTCTTATACTTGTAGATGACGGCACACCCGACAATGCCGGTGAAATATGCGATGAATACGCGAAAAAAGACTCACGCATAACAGTTATTCACCAAGAGAATGCTGGTGTAACACGCGCTCGTGCACGAGGTGTAGAAGAGGCTGAGGATTGCGAGTTCATTACTTTTGTGGATGCAGATGACACCATTAAAAAAGTGTGTCTTGAAACATTAATCAATGACATAGACGAGGAAACTGATATTGTAATGTCATATATTGATAATAATTTCAGTCCGTCAAAAAGTATCGTCAACATAGAGGATTTTGTGCAGATGCTGCTCAAGGACAAGAGTATGTGCATTGCGGTCTGGGGCAAGTTGTACAGAAGGAAGCTATTCACGAAACATATCCTTGAGATTCCCCAAGAAATCAAATTCAGTGAGGATATAATAATGAACCTACGCATCGCATACAGCTGCGGTAAAAATATAAAGTTCATAGAAAAGTGTCTATACAACTACAAGTATCATCCCGAGAGCGTTGCAAATACATTCACGACAACCCATGAATACGAAACGAAACTGTTTCAATTGAAAATGGAGGCAATACCAATAAAAAACAGACAACAATTTATACCATACACAATAGAGCGAAGACTGTTAAGCTGGAGAAATATCTGGGGCTTTAAATATCACTGCACCGAGATGACCGATTGCAAATTCTATACTGATTTGGAAAACGACATAAGAACAACGGGTTACAAGCTTGATGGCATTGAACGATTGTTATTCTATAACACCAACCCCATAATCCGTTTCATCGCAATAAACATCAAGAAGATTAGCACTATATTAATTAATACTTTTCATATTAAAAACCGATGAATCATAATATTGGAGTTGTTGTTCCAGTATATAAAGCAGAGAAATATATCGCAGAATGCATTGAGAGCATTCTTGCACAGACTTATACGCACTTTCGTCTTATACTTGTTGATGACGGGACGCCCGACAATGCAGGAAAAATATGCGATGAATATGCAAAAAAGGACACTCGAATAACTGTAATCCATCAACAGAATGCAGGAGCTACCCGCGCAAGAGCACACGGTGTGGAAGAGGCTGAAGATTGCGAATTCATCACGTTTGCCGACGCCGATGACCTTATGCCCAACAACGCGCTCGAAACTCTTATTTCAATCTTAAAGCCGGACACCGACATCGCAACTGGAACATTAAAGCGGTTTAAGTGCAAAACAACAGTTTTTACCAATGAGAAGTCTAGCATCACAAAAAGCATTTCCCCAGCCGACTATAGGAAAAATATGATTATGGGCATAGACAGCGGGCCTTACTGCAAGCTAATAAGGCGTTCACTACTCATGCCGGAGATATTCGATATCCCACAAAATATCATTATGGGCGAAGATTCCATAGCAAACACAAGGATTGCCTTCAATAACAAACATGATGTTATGACAACAACACAATGCGTATATTATTACAGACAGCACGATGAAAGCATAATGCACACCTTTAACGGCAGCCCAGAATATGAAGAGTTGTTCTTCAAATATAAGAAAGATGCCATCCCGACAGAAGAACTCACAGTCTACGCAAAATACGTTGTTATTGGCAAAATATTAAGTTACGACTACAACTTTGGATACTACACAGACAAGCCTAAATGGACCGGAAGCAATTTCTACTACACCTTACTGAATGAAATAAAGACATACAGAATCCATTGTTTGCCAATAGAACGACTACTGATTACAACAACAACCCCCAGAATGCGCAAGATTCTGATACTATTGAAAAGAGCAAAAAATAAAATCAAGAAGTTGATAGATTAGAACTGCCGCTGGGGTATATGTGCGAACGTCATATATTCGTACCAACTAACAAAATACATTATGTGTAAAGTTTCTATAATAATGCCGGCATATAATGCCGAAAAATATATTTCTCAAGCCATTGATTCTATAATCGCACAGACATTCAATGAGTGGGAACTGATTATTGCCGACGACTGCTCCACAGACAATACTGTAGAAATTATCGAGGGGTATATCAATGAACATAAGAACATAAGACTCATCAGAAGATGTTTCAATTCCGGAGGTGCCAGGCTTCCACGTATGGAAGCCGCATTAGCAACAAGAACAGAGCTTATAATGACATATGATGCCGATGATTTTCTTGACACCGATTACATTGAGAAAATGTATAACCGCAAAATAGGAACAGATTCTAACATTGTTCTTAGTACCCTTTATTTGTGTAATAGCGACGGACAATCAATTGGCAAATATATTCCCAATAACGATTTCAACCTTGACAGTACAATGAGTGGCAAAGAGGCCACAAAATATCTTCTTGGAGAAGTTGCCATTTCTGTAAACGGTCTACTAATTGATAGAGGAATATACATAAACAATATTACGACAAGTAATCCCGAACAAAATAGTTTTGCATACGTTGACGAAATAGACCAACGTCGTCTTTTGTTCAGTTGCAATAAGGTCGCATTTGTCAATACAAAATACCATTATAGGCAACATTCTGAGAGTTTGATGCATCTAAAAGACATCAAACGCTATAACTTCCTGACTACCAATACCGCAATCTATGAATTTGCAAAGAAGAATTATACCGACTGCGGTGTCTTCAGGAAATTACAGAGGGATTATATTTTAAACCTCATGTACTGCCAAAGAGATTTTTACTTTTACAATCACCACAAGGCTGAGTTTGCTAAAGAAGCCACAAAAATCATAAAAGACGCTTTTGAATACGCAAAAAAGGAGAAAATGCTGGCACAAGGACGCAAACAACGGATAAGTATGCTTTCTTATATAACATTCAAAGGCATATCACATGTTTATGCAATTTTACTGAAAATAAAAAAACAGATAAAAAAATGAAAGCACAAAGACAAATAAATCTTGAAATACTGCGCATACTATGTATGCTTTTTATTATTGTCGGGCATGTTGGTGGACGATCTGGAATTGAGTCATTCTCCTCATTTGCAACCATTGCGCCTCATGCCGTCAATTGTTTTGTTCTAATTTCGGGATATTTTCTTATTACATCAAAGTTCAAGATTGAAAGAGTTTTAAGAGTTATACTTGAGACCATCTTTTATACATTTACAATAACAATTATATTGTACTTGCTTGGCAAAGCGAATCTATATGACATCGCAAAATCAATAATGCCTTTTGCACCAACAAAGTTCAGTTATTGGTTTGTGAATAAATATCTTGCAGTCATTCTTCTATCACCATTCATCTGCAAAGTTTGTACAACGATAAGCAAAAGACAATATCAAATATTGCTTGTAACATTATTACTGATAGGTTCATCTCTTTTGACAGTATTTCCTTTCGGTGAACTATTTGGTAATAGTTTCTCACTTTTATGGATGATTATTGTATTCATCACAGGTGGTTATTTGAGGTTACATGGGCCTGAATTCAAATATTGGGGAATCGCAACACTATGCTTGTTAATTTTGTACAACATTTGTAATATATACGGACAGGGGGTCATTTGTTTAGGTTATAATTCGCTAATCACTTGGAGTTTAGCAATAGCTACTTTCATGTGGTTCAAAAATTTGCATATACCCAACAACGGAATTATTGCAAAAACAGCCTCTTTCATTGCGCCACACGTATTTGCTGCATACCTGATACACGAGCAGGGGCTCATGAGAACATATATCGTAGATTTATTGAACAAATTCCAAGGCTATATGCCCAATACACTATACTTATATCTCTTTGGTATTGCTGTGATTATATTTTCTGCTTTCATAGACAAAGGCAGAATGTTTTTGTTCAAATATACAGGAATAGACCATCTGACAAGCAAAATTACATATAGACTAAACAGACTATACGAATAATGAAACTCGCATCGTTTGACATATTTGATACCACGCTGATACGCAAATGCGGTAAGCCGGAAAACATATTCTATATCCTTGCACACAAGTTGTACCCTAACGACAAAGCCAAGCGAGACGATTTCCTCCTTTGGCGCAAAGGCGCAGAATGCGAGGCCAGGAGACGAGCACCCGGTAAAGATGTAACGATTGAGGACATATACAACAGTGAGGAGATTGCAGGCTTTGCCGAATACACACCTGCACAATTGATTGAGGCTGAAAAGTGCGTTGAAGCAGAGAACTTGATAGCAAACCCGGCAATAAGGGACATCATAAAAAAGAAACGCAAAGAGGGCTATACAATCAGTTTTATCTCTGACATGTATATGCCAAGTGATTTTCTTAAAGAGGTGCTTGAGCGTGAAGGATGCATTGAACACTTTGAGACTGTTTATGTCTCGTGTGAATGGAATGCTCGCAAATCAAACGGTGCATTATATAAAAAGCTGAAAGAGAAGCTAAAACCACAACATTGGGAACATTTCGGTGACCACCCTGTGAGCGATGTCAAAATGGCAAAGCACTACGGCATAAAGGCGACAAAAGTAAATACAGATTTTTCTATAGCCGAAAAAAGTACAATCGCTCCACGCGATAACAAGTCTCATTACGAGAGTTCAATACTCGCGGGACTGAGTCGCGCCGCAAGAATACACTTTGGGAATGATGCATACACGACAATCGCAGCCGATTTTGTCGCCCCGGCATATATCCCGTATGTCCATTTTGTCCTTGAAACGGCAAGAGAGAGAGGCATAAAAACACTCTACTTCCTTTCACGCGACAGTTATATATTGCAACAAATTGCCGAACAATTGCCGCACGGTGGTATTGAGCTCCGCTATCTGTTTGTCTCGCGCAAATCACTTTTGCTACCATACCTACACAATGCCACTGCCGACAAGTTCCTTGCAATACAAGACAAGAGAACAATTAGAGGCAAGAACATTAAAGAACTGACACTGTCGTTAGGAACATCCATAGAAGAGTTGAAAGAGATGTTTGGCATTAAGTTCAATTTCGACAAGATTACCACCAAAGAACAGGAAAGAATATTCCTTGATGCATTTTTCGGAACCGAAAGCAAGTACCTTTCGGTGCTCAATGAACGCGCAAAGGAGAAACGTTCATTACTGAATGGTTATTTTGCACAAGAAAAGGTCTTTGGTAACAGCACTACTGCTATGGTGGATGTGGGTTGGTTGGGAACAACCAGACTGATGATAAACAGCATACTGAAAGAAGAAGGGTACCCCGAGACCACATTCTTCTATTATGGTGTGCGCAGTGATGTAATGCATAGCAAATATGGAAGTTACATAACATTTCATAGTCCAGCCACTTCCGATACAGAACTTACGTTCGTAATAGAAGATCACTTCTCAGCATCACCATACAAAAGCACAAACGGATATTCAAAAGAGAATGATAAATACAATCCAATTTTGAATGGTGATACGGATTTCAACAATGTCGTATCTGCAAATTGCGACACCACGAGTTGGATAACAAAGGAACTTTCTATTCTACCACAAGATATTCTAGGAAATCTACAACAATGGGAAGAAAGTGCTTTAAATGCAATAAATAAGTCAATTCACAGAATTGACAAAAAACCATTTGTTGAGAGTGGGATTAGTCGCCGACTCAGAATAAGTGAATTCATAAACGTTGTCTTATTTGGGGGGCACAAAACATTATATGAAAAGGGAAGTATTGCACTAAGTGTACCTGGAAGAATCTACCCTTGTATAGACAAAATCGCCCGTTTAACCGGCAACATCCGCCGCAGATTATATTTGAGACTACATAGATAACAGGAATTATTAAAGACAGAAGTACAAAGCTGCAAGTAAGCGAGTGTGTGAAAGTTTACTTACACACAAAGCGAGCGGAAGCAGGTTCAACGAAGTTAAAAGAACTAAAGAAACTCTCTACTATGGGATAAGTAAGTCGCCTAGTTTCACTTGCGACAATAAATGGTTTGAACCTGTGGCAAGGTGAGAATTAGTTTTCCCATTGACACAGATGCAAACCATTCAACTTGGAAAGAAATTCCAACACACTTATCACATAGCAGAGAATTTAAACAAATACAGCAACGCAATAAAGATTTGTAAAAGTTTTACACTTATTACATTAAAAAAACTTATGTAACCAACGGACGTTGGTTTATGTTCTTCTGTCTAGAAATATAAAAACACTTACACAAGTTTTCCGTTTTCACCTTTCAGTTTACAGCAGCGTCCTTGTGTCCTTATGTTCTTATGTCTAAAATCGTATATAAATGAAAGTAGGCATCATAATACTCAACTACAATAGTAGTGCCGATTGCCGCAAATGCATCGGCTACCTTAAAGCACAACAAGGTGTTGAACAGGAAATTGTTGTTGTCGACAATTGCTCACGCGAAGATGACCGCAAAGCTGTGGAATTGCTGTGCAAGGAGCAAGGTTGCACATTCATTGCCAACAGCGAGAACAAAGGCTACAATGCCGGCAATAATGTGGGCTTGCGATATGCCGCAGAAAAAGGCTATGAGTTTGCACTGATAGCAAACCCTGATATAGAATTTCCACAGAGCGATTATCTTGCCACACTACTTGCTAAAATGCAAGAAGATACAGAGATTGTGGTCTGCGGTAGTGACATTGTTGGAACTGACGGCATTCACCAAAGTCCGATGGGCAAGGAAGGCAATTGGCGAGGTTCATTCGGGTGGATAAAGGAGATTTTTGGCAAAAAGAAAAAGAGCGATGCATATGATTTCATTGATAACTACAAAGGAAGCCACTACTGCCACAAGGTCAGCGGTTGCTGTTTTATGATAAGAATGTCTTTTCTAAGAGATATAAATTTCTTCGATGAAAAGGTATTTTTATATTGTGAAGAGGCCATTCTCTCGCGCCAAGTAGAACAGGCCGGCAAAAAGATGTACTATCTTGCAACAGCACAGGCCGTCCACCGCCATATCAAGAATGAAAAGGGAGACCCTGTAAAGCGTTTCAAGACATGGGGAAAATCGCGTTGCTATTTTATTGACCATTATAGCAAAGACCATTGGTTTGGTAAACAAATTGCCAAACTCTCAATGAAACTGTATGTAGCGACATTTACATTATACAATAAAATAAAGAAATCATAGACACAAGTATATAGTTGCTCGATGATTTAGTTATTCAAGACAGAAGAACAGAAGAACAAAAGAAGAATAGCTCCAAGCAAAAAACTTATGTACTTATGTTCTTATGTCTAAAAATATAATTGAACTTACTATGTTTGATTCGTTTAAAGTATGAACGAGAGATTAGATTATATCGATGCCACAAAGGGTGTTGCAATCCTTTGCATAACGTTCCTGCACTTTGAACAAGGAGTGATTCCCACTTGGCTCAATACATGGATTGGAATGTTCATGATTTCGGCTTTTTATGTTACATCCGGTTGGGTGACAGGAATCAACGACAAACCAATAACAGCAAAAGAGCTTCTCAAAAAACGTATAAAGCAACTAGGATTGCCATATCTTTGGTTCAGCCTGCTGATTATTATCTTTGACATTCTATGGGTGGCACTTGGACTAATGGAGAGCGGTATTTTATTGCGTGACATATACAAGACCATTGTTCTACGCGGTATTGGAACACTATGGTTCTTACCCGTACTTCTGATAGGTGAGTATATATTCGCCCTAATCAAAAACAGTAAAAGGAAATGGATGTGGGGTGTGATTGGGCTGGCAGTCACATTGTTGGTCAACCACGCATACAACTCTTTTTGGTTAACAATGCGCGACAATAGTGAACTACACAAGATACTCGACGCCCCAATGCAGCCCATTGTCCGTGGATTATATGCATGGCCTATAATTGGCATAGGTTATCTTATTGGCAAGAGATGGGGAAAGAGCATTTTAGATGTGAACAAATATAAATCATTCACAATATCTGTATTGCTATTTGCAATCAGTTTTATATTGATTCTTGAACCACCATTCAATATTTATTATATCAATGGACTTTTAAGCAACACACTGCCGGCAATTGCATTCATGTGTCTGTTTGCTGTGTTTACTAAAGGAATAATTACAAGATTCTTCACCTATTGGGGAGTAAATTCATTGATACTGATGTGCACACACTTCAGTATTACAATGGAAATACTAATGGCATTTGACAAATTCGTGCTACATCACTCCACTTTTGAAGGAACAAGAACAATAATATATTTCGTCATTTGTATATTAATGACCTATCCATTGGTTTGGCTATTCAATGGTAAACTCAAATTTATGCTCGGCCGCAAGTAACAGCGTTAAAGATGTTCAAATTAGGACATAAGAATTCATTCTATGAATCAACATTGCTTGTAGCAAAAAGTCGCACGCAGCATCGGCGAAGTTGATGCCGTGTGGGATGCGATAAACAAGCATTGTTAACATGAAAAAATAAATAACAAACCTTACTATGTTTGATATATTCAAAGGACAAAGAGGTCTTACCCTTTTTGCAACAATACTCATTATTTTCTATGGCATATACTACATGCCAATAGACTCTTTTGGTATGAATGCCCCAATCAAAATGACATTGATGGCATCATCAATTTTTGTATTACTATTTTATACGTTCAAGACATCAAAGGCTTTTATATTGGGAGTATTATATCTGGTATTCCAATACGTTGTTATGGGGTTCCAACCAAGTGGTGTAATCTGGAATTCATACATCTATTCAACACTTTTAGTTCTTACATATGTCTGTTTCTATAATCTTGTATATCTTGAGAAAGTGTTTACCATTAACCATTTCATAAAAATATGCAAATGGTTTATGATGCTCTATTTCATTTGGAGTATAGCACAACAATTACTTACAGCAATAGGTGTCGGCTATTTTCCACTACTAAATATGATGCAAGTGCTTGACCGCGGTCTTGGTTGTCAATCGCTTTCTATGGAACCAAGTACCTTTGGACGATTTATGCTAGTATTTTATTATGCATATGTAAAATGCAGTGAATACAAACGAGGTGAAGGACCTTTTACATTAAGTGAATTGTTCAGTGGAGAACACAAATGGGTTACAATCCGTTTTCTTTGGATGATGCTCACAATGGGTAGTGGAACAGCTTTTGTATGTCTTATACTTTTTGCACTGTATTTCGTAAGAACAAATAACTGGTACTATATCATCCCTGCACTTACAATCTGTTACATTTTAATACAAAATTCTGGAATTGAAGCATTAGACAGAGCAACAAATGCGATTGAGGCAACAGCCACTTTTGACAAAGAAACTATACAGGAAACTGACGGCTCAGCATCAGCACGTATTACACCATTTATAAATTCTTTAAATGCAGATTTTAGCAAAAAAGAGACATGGTTTGGATATGGAATTGTTCACACAAAAGAAAACAATTCCTTTTACAAACAAACGCTTACTCTCTTTGACAATTATGGACTCTTTTTCTACATACTTTCCTTAATTTTCTCTTTTACTTGTGCATATAGATTTTGGTCGATTGGTTGCATATTTATGTTTGCTGGAGTTGCCGGTAATTTTGGTACTAACATACAAT
Source organism: Bacteroidaceae bacterium (assembly GCA_045646845.1). GTDB lineage: Bacteria > Bacteroidota > Bacteroidia > Bacteroidales > Bacteroidaceae > HGM04593. The sequence continues at coordinate 57,033 of JAZRLO010000001.1, read as the reverse complement.
ATGCTTGGGAATTGGCCATGGTCATGACCTGTGTGCGTTATTTCTACGAAAACAGGCATAACCCAGAAATCTATGAGGATGAAGAACGTGATGAAAGCTAACATATTAACAATGAAAACAGCATTACACATGATACATATATTAATCTTTAGAATTAAATGCATTCTTTTTGCACCTTTATACGTTCTATTCTTGATTAAGAACAAGAATGGAATTATGTCAAAAGATTTAAGACAATGGGAGAATACACTTACAGTCATAAAATATAAAAGTGAGTTCCTAGCGTTCATAAGAATGTTTGCTGCATTTAGAGAATATTGAAATCTTTTCTTCTTTAGATGTGGAGAGGGATTTAGCATTATAAAAGCCATAGTGCCCTGCACAAAAGAATTACACTTTATCACGAAAAAAGAGCATATAAAAGAAGGGTTAGTTCTTTGGCATGGTTATTCAACCATTATTTTTGCAGAACACATTGGGGAAAAATGCCAAATTTGGCATAATGTAACTATAGGAAGGGCACACAATAACGGTAGACGTCCGCGAATTGGAAACAACGTAAAATTATGTACTGGGTCCGTTGTTATCGGTGATATAACAATTGGAGATAATGTAACTATCGGAGCTGGCTGTATTGTTGTCAAAGATGTACCAGATAATTGTGTGGTATGCGGCAATCCTGCCAGAATTATAAACAAAGATGGAGAAAAAGTTAATATTAAGTTATAGATATATTATCGCAACCGATATTTTTAAATGACAAACAACCTCACCCTTGCCATTTGCGTTTATAACGCCGAGAAATATATAAAGGAAACGCTTGAGAGCGTAATGGCGCAGACTATGCAAGATTTTCACCTGCTAATTGTCAACGACTGTAGCACCGATGGCAGCATTGCCGCTGTAGAGGAGTTCTTTACGCAGCATCCAAGGCAATATGAGCTGGTTACACTTGAAAAGAACGGCGGTATAGCCAAGGCAAGAAACTTTGCAATTTCACACGCGAGAACAAGATATTTCCTTTTCATTGATTCCGATGACTTGTTGGAACCGAACCTTGTAGAAAAAGAGTTCTGCGCAATATCGCAGGACAAAGACTTGATAGGTGTTTCGTGCTGGAATGATTTCATAGACAAACGAGGGAAGAAGATACATGGAGGAACATTCCTTGGCGAAAAGACAAAAGAGGGATTTATTGACAAAGCAAGCCGCAAGAAACTGATATTCCTACCAATACACACAATCTTCGACAGAGAGTATGCCATTAAAGCCGGTAGCATATGCATCAAAGGTTTCCCGGACGGGAAGCCACGCTATCAGGATTTTTGTGAAGAACTTGATATGTGGACACGAATGAGCGATTTTTATACAGAAGGAAAAGCCATCATAGCATTGCCTGAAGTTCTATATCATTACCGCAAAATGGATGGTCTCTCATCCAATCATTTCAACATGATACTGAAGATGCGCTACACAAAGAAGAACCTTCTGTTGCGCCGCAGTGGTGAAAAGGAACTTACTTTCATAGAGTTTTACGATTCATTAACGCCAAAGGAAATTAAAGGGCTTAAAAAGGATGCCAAAGCTGCCGATTCGCTGCGCAACGGTGTGTTCTACCTTAAAAGAAAGAGGCTATTCAAAGGCGCTTGGGAGATTGTGAAATCCATCTGGTACCGCCCGGGATATATATTTGACAAGTTGAAACATAATTTCTTCAAAAAGAAATAAGCCAAAGACAGAAGAACATAAGAACAAAAGATAAATATAAAACATTTGTATGGCAAAATAGAACTAATCGATAAATATATTATCAAAGCTGTATGCAAATTAATTTGTATCCAAGCCTTTAATAATATATTTATCAAGAATGCACAGAAAGTGCATTCCAACAATAGGATTGTTGGAAAGTTCCACACATATATTACAAGCAGAAAACTTATGTACTTTTGTACTTTTGTCTAAAAAAACAACAAACATGAATATTGAAGACCTCATAAAACAGATAGTTCAATGCGCATATAATGTCAGAACGAAATTGTCTGCGGGATTTCTTGAGTCTGTTTATCTCAATGCGCTCTTAATAGAACTGCACGACAACGGATTAAAAGCCGACAAAGAAGTTCCTATAATTGTACATTATAACAGTCATATTGTAGGTGAGTTCCGCGCTGATATTATAGTAGAGAGTTCTGTAATTCTTGAACTAAAAGCAACACAGCACCTTTCTACAACACATGAGGCACAACTCGTTAATTACCTAACAGCAACAGATATTGAACACGGACTACTCATTAATTTTGGTAGTGAGAAGATAGAGATAAAAAGAAAGTTTAGAACATTCAAGAGCACTAACCAACAGATTTGAATTTAAGACAGAAGAACTAAAGAACAAAAGGTCATTGCTGCTATTTGAGTGGATATGTCGCAAGTGAAACTACGCGACTGTTGGTTATATTTAAAAGTAGCAATGGGAAAACGGGTTCTCACATTGATACTTTTAAAAACAACCAATGCTTGTAAATGCAATTTACATCCAACATCCACTCATATAGCAGAAACTAAGCAATACTCTTAAGAATAGCTACAAGCAAAAAACTTATGTACTTCTGTACTTTTGTCTAAAAAAACAACAAACAGCGCCCTTGTGTACTTTTGTACTTCTGTCTAAAAAACAAAACTTATGTCAACAATTGAACATATAAAACAGATAATAGAATTCCTTAACGCAAATGCCGATTACGCGGTGTTGCGTAATTTCGAGGGGCTGCCCGACAGGAATACAAGCCGTGACATTGACATCATTATAACCCGCAAGAGCTACAAAAAAATGAGACGAGCCCTTGTGGAACTGATAGACCACAGCGGGTGGAAAATAATCACCTACCTGAACAGTGACCGCCTCATCAGTTATGTATGCGCCACAACAACCGAGGAAAAGACCGAGATTGTACAATGGGATTTCTTCTTTGACACCTCTGTTTGGGGCGTGCAGTTGATGAGCGCAGAGGAGTTCCTTGCACACAAGCAGTTCAATGGCTTCCTATACTACGTGGGTGTAGAGTGCCAGTTCCTTGACAAGATTCTATACAACAGTGCTGTCGGTAGCAAGTACCCCGAGAAGTACCGCGCCACACGCGAGGCTGCCGAAAACAGCGACATTGTAAAAGATAAGATAAAACAGATTTTCGGTTGCGACAGCGTAGCCGAATGTGAAAAGAAGCGTGGCAAGCGTCTATTCTTTAAAGCACTATGGAGCAACCTAAAGCACCGACCAATTGGAGTGCTCGTAGGGATAATAATGTTCCTCTATACGTTTATAGGTAATTATCTGCGCTCGCGTACAGGCTTCAGCATTGGCTTCACAGGCCCCGACGGAAGCGGAAAGACAACAGTTATTGACACAATACTCGAGCGCATTGCACCGGTATTCAAAACTGCACACAAATATTACCACTTCCGCCCTGCCCTCTTTGGTAATTTGGGCGAGGTGGCACACTCGGCCGGAATAAAGAAGGAGGTTGACCGCAACTACAGCGACCCTCACCGTGGTGGCAAGACCGGTAAGGTGAGTTCCTTCCTTCGTCTATGCTATTACTCTCTTGACTATATCATTGGCTACTTTGTAAAGGTGAAGTCCGTTACACGCATAACACGCGTTGTGGTGTTTGACCGCTACTACACAGATATAATCTGCGACAGCTGCCGCTCACGCATATACCTGAGCCCCAAGTTTCTCTATTGGTGGGGCAAACTGTTCATCCCCACATTGAACTATAACATTCTGCTCACGGCAAGCAGCGACACAATACTCGCACGTAAACGAGAACTCGACGAAGAGGGCATCAGAACCATCAATGCAAAGATTGATTACCTTGCCAACAAGAGGGGATATACAAAAGTGCTCAACGAAACAACACCACAGGCTGCGGTCAATGAGATTTTGAATTTTGTATTCAATGAACAACACAAGAAGAATTTAAAGAGATTTAAGTAAAATGACCGAAAAACAACAGCGTGAACATTGGATAGACACACTAAAAGCCATATGTATAATTTGTGTATATATTGCCCATTGTGAGTCTTTCTGTTGTCCAAATAACAATATCGCAAATTTAATTGTTTCCCCATTTTATGTAAATGCATTTTTCTTCATCAATGGATATTTGATAGTAAGAAAATATTTTAATAACGGTAAAATAAATAATTACTCTTTAAAAGAATACAGAGAAAACATTAAAAATATAATATTTAGGTTAGCAATACCAACAATTATTTTTTCGGCAATAATTTATCTCCCTAAGAATAATTTCAATTTTGATTTACAAAATTTTAGTATCATTGTTTTTGGAGGAGTTAGCCTGTGGTTCACATCAGCCCTATGCATTTCACAATTTGTAATATACACACTATTTTTAAGTAAACAAAAAAATATTTGGTTATACGTATTAATAACTTTTTCTATATTCTTGGGCTTATATATATTGGGGGATATAAAGAGTAAACCCGCAATAGAATACTTCCCCTGGTTTTGGCAAACAGGCTTGATATATACATTTCTTATGATGTTGGGTGGATTATATAATGTATATGAGTCATATATCAATAAATTTTTAAACAATAAGATAATAGGAACTATAATTTTCGCAACTATCATTATTATAATGATTATGCAGTGGGATGGTTTTGAGGTATATTGTTTGGGATTAAGCGGAAAATGTAATATTCTCGGCATTACGATAATAATATTAAGCATTTTACTTTTAATATTCGTTGCAAAGCAAATTAATCCAAACAAAATAACAGATTTTATTGGAAGACAATCTATTATATTCTATTTTCTGTCAGGTGCCGTACCATCAACATTATTAGTCGGCATTAAAAGACTGCCATTAGAAACATCGTACATCGTCTTATCTCTCTATATATTATTATCACTCACTGTAAGTTACATAGCTTCATATATAATCAGCAAATATCTTCCATTCCTTTTGGACATTAGAATCTTATTTAAAAAGAAATGAATAAAGAAAACTACATATCCATAATCATACCCGTATACAACGGCTTGTCCAACGGACTCCCAAAATGTCTTGACTGTATTTGGGAACAATCCTTGGATAAAGACTCCTACGAAGTTATCTGCATTGATGATTGCAGTACCGATACCACACGCTCATGGCTTAAAGAGCAGCAGAAAGGACATGACAACCTTGTAGTAATAGAAAACGAAAAGAATATACGACAAGGAGGAGCGCGCAATAAAGGAGTAAGAGCCGCGAAGGGCAGGTACATATGCTTCATTGACCAGGACGACTACTACCACAAAGAGAGTATAACCCAGGTATATAATCATTTGACCAAGCACGACCTTGAGATTCTGATAGTTGACTGCGCCTACCAATCTCCGGGGAAAGAGAGCAATACTCTGCAACATAATTTTGCACACAGGGAAGTCATGACCGGCGATGAGCAGATTGAAAAGAATTCAATCCCATATGCTCCATGGAAATTTGTCTTTCTGCGTTCGCTAATGGTTGATAACGATTTGTTCTTTGCAGAAAATGAACGCATTGAAGATGTCGATTGGGTACATGTTCTCACGCACCATGCAACACGCACGCAATATCAACCGATATTGTTCATTCACTACAACAAGACAACGGTTTCTACAACAATGACATCATACAAGTCACCCGAAACCGTATATAGCACTTTGCGCGTTGGGAAAAGACTTGTCGAACTGACAAATACCACATTTGCCCACTCAAACGAGAATGTAAGAAGATACATTAGGAATTTGGGGGAAAGAATGTATTACATTGGTATAAGAAGCTATTTTTTCTTTAGTAGCAACATAAAAAGCAAAGCTAAGAGTATAAAAGAAACCGCAGCCGAAATAACAGGTTGTACTTTTATTGTAAAAACAGCTAAAAGACATCCAAAAACATTCTCTACAATTTCCAATTTTATTAGTCCATTTGGTAAAATGGCAATGTGGTTGTATAGAACTATCAAATACCATTAAATGAATCCTGTAACTGAAAAGACAAAAATATTCGTATCCGCATACGCTTGTGAGCCGGGGCTTGGCAGCGAGATTGGCGTAGGCTGGCACTGGGTGCTAGAGATGTCTAAGCACTTTGAGCTATGGGTGCTCACACGTGAGAGCAACCGCGGCACAATCGAGCCATGGATTGCACTGCACCCCGAATTCAGCGGCATACATTTCCTTTACTTCGACCTACCAAAGTGGGCGAGGTTCTGGAAGAAGGGAATGCGTGGTGTGCGCACATACTACAATATATGGCAGGCATGCACCAACCGCATCGTGAAACACACCATGCGCGAAAACGACATAAAGATATTCCACCACCTTACATATGGCAATGTGCTGTGGAAGGTGAGTTCATACGGCCAAAAGCAGTTCTTCGTTTGGGGACCAGTGGGTGGTCTGGAGACCATCCCTGCAGAATATAGCAACCACTATGCGCGCAAAAGCCGCCTGATTGAGTGGGTACGCCGCACAGCTGTAAAGATGTTGCCGTTAAACTTAGGGTTCAAGAAACGCTGCAAGAACGCTGACCTCATGCTGTGCAAAACGGAGATTACACGTAACTTTATCCCGGCAAAGTACCGCGACAAAGCGGTGTTGTTCACCGATGTTGCTGTTGAAGAAAACTCGACAGCAATTACAACAAGCACAAAGAGCAATAGCAATGAAAAGGTTGAGTTCATCACTGTCGGACGCCTTGATGCATGGCGAGGATTCGACCTTGTGATTGAAAGCTTTGCACGCGCTGCAAAGACAAACAGGAACATACACCTTACCATTGTGGGCAAGGGCGCAGACAAACAGCGCCTGAAAGGCATTGCCGAAAGCCTGGGCGTACTGGAACGGGTTACATTCACCGGCAAGGTATCAATGGATGAGTATTACCGCCTGTTAGCCAGTGTAGACGTAGTGGTTAACGCTTCGCTAAAGGAGGGCGCCGTCACGGTTTCATTCGACTCTATGGCAATGGGCAAGCCGCTTATATGCCTTGACACGACGGGCTACACACGTTATTTCTCAAACGAATATGCCGTTGTAATACCGCGCACAGAGCGCGAGGATGTTGTTGACAACCTGTCTGCCGCAATGGAACGAATGACAGATACCAATGAGCGGATTTCCATCGGTGAAAAGGCAAAAAACGCCGGAGCACAGTTCACATGGGCAGCCCGTGGCGAGGAGTTCAAAGAGTTGCTAATGAAGAAACTGGGGGAAGCAGAACAGATACAATTGATTTAGTTATATAAGACATAAGTACAAAAGAACAAAAGGTCATTGCTGCTATTTGAGTGGATATGTCGCAAGTGAAACTACGCGACTGTTGGTTATATTTAAAAGTAGCAATGGGAAAACGGGTTCTCGCATTGATACTTTTATAAACAACCAATGCTTGTAAATGCAATTTACATCCAACATCCACTCATATAGCAGAAACTAAGCAATACTCTTAAGAATAGCTACAAGCAAACAAACTTATGTACTTCTGTACTTTTGTCTAAAAAATAATAACTGAATGAACGCTATCATCAACAACATACTTGACTTTACCGGCGATAATAAGTTCTACCGCTTTGGGAATGCCGACGGCAAATTCTGGATTGTGCCGGCACGTGGCATGCGCACTGCGCTGAACCTGTACCAGCCAAGCGGTAGCAAGGGCAAAATGGTAAAGAGACTGCTACCCTGCCTGCACCTGTTTGCACCGGTGCGCAAAGTGATAAAAGCCGAGACGTTGCACTGTCGTCTGAACAGCGAACTGCACAACTTGCTATGCAAGGTTTTTGACGTGCAGGAGATTGAGTTTGCGATATTCGAGGGAACGCCAAGTGTTCACCAAAAGATTACAATGCAGTTGAGCCAGGGAAACAGGATTTTGGGATACTGCAAACTGAGCACGAACAACGACATCAAGGAGTTGTTTGAGAAAGAGAGTGACACACTTGACAGGCTTTGCAAGAGCGATGTCATAGGAGTTCCTAAGGCACTCCACTGCGGCACCTTGAGCAATGGGATGCACGTTTTTGTGCAGAGCACGGAAAAGCAAGCCTCATCGAGAGTGATTCACGAATGGAGTGCATTGCAAGAGGAGTTCCTGGCACAGCTGCACGAAAAGACAAAAGCGGTATTACTGTTCGAAGAGAGCAATTACTACACCACTCTCTCGACACTCGAACAGCACCAGGAGTGGTTGCCACAGGAGATTGACCACCAGGCCGTCGGCAATGCAATTAATGCCATAAAGGAGAAATATTGCGGTAAAAAGGTCGTTTTTTGTGCCTGCCACTGCGATTTCACGCCGTGGAATATGTTTGCCAACGGCAATGAACTGTTTGTGTTCGATTTTGAATATGCCGCGATGAGTTACCCTACAGGGTTGGACCGTTACCATTTTTTCACACAAACGGCAGTGTTTGAGAAGCACTGGGGTATGGATGAGATTTCTGCATACATGGAGAGCGATGCCGGCAGGTGGATTGACAGGCAACTGTATGCCATGTATCTGCTTGACGTTATCTCGCGCTTTACTATGCGCGAAGGGGGCAAAGTCTCTGGCGAAGCTGCAAAACCGTTTGCACTATGGGGCAAGTTGCTGGAATTTGTAATCACATCTCAATAGTTAAACTTAGAGAGCTTTATCTCCCCTCAGTCGGCAGACCGACAGCTCCCCTCCAGGAGTGGAGCAGCTAAAATCCAATACCGTAGCAAAAAAAACGAAAAACTCCGCCCCGCTTCAGAGGGGAGGTGGTCGAAGACCGGAGGGGAGCAGCTTTAAAAAAGACAAAAAACAAATAGCTCCGCAACTTGCATCGCGAGAAGAGCTAAACAATAACAAATAGCAACCAAATGAAAAATATAGTCTGTTTTCACCTTTTCAATGACTACAGCGGCAGCCCGAAGGTCCTGAAGACTGTTGTTGAAGGTTTGCTTGAAAAAGGATACAAAGTTGACCTTGTAACATCGCGTGGAGGTGTGCTTGATGAACTGAAGGGGTACAACGGACTACGCATGCGGCAATACAGCTACAAGTTCTCGCGGAACAGTATTGCAAGACTTCTGCGCTATGCGTGGGTCCAGTTACAGGTATTCCTTATTGCATTGGGCTATATATTCAAGAGAGACACTGTAATATACATAAATACCATCCTGCCCGTTGCCGCCGCATTGGGCGGACGCATAGCCTTCAAGAGGGTTGTATATCACTACCACGAGAACGCAAAAGCTAAAAGCACGGCCTACCGCATTTTGGCAAAGATAATGCAATGGATTGCAAGTGACATAATCTGCGTGTCGCAGTACCAGAGGTCGTTTCTTAGACGCAAAAAGAAAGTTTATGTAATTCCCAATGCCCTCCAACACAAATTCACGGCCAATATAACGCCAGACAGCAGAAGGGCGTTCGCACAGAAACGCATTCTTATGCTCGGCTCGCTAAAGAGCTACAAGGGCACAAGAGAGTTCATTGAACTGGCAGCTAGAATGAACAATTATAGCTTTGAGCTTGTTATAAATGACTCACAGGAGAATATTGACAATTACATAAAGCAGCATAGCTTTGAGCCGACTGAAAACCTGACGATATATCCCAAGCAAAACGATGTGATACCATTTTACAAACGCGCATCAATAGTTTTAAACCTGACAAATAAAAGACATGCAATTGAAACATTCGGTCTGACGGCACTGGAAGCCATGACAGCAGGCCTGCCTGTGATTGTGCCGACAGTGGGAGGAATATCGGAGATGGTGACAGACGGTGCCAACGGCTATAAAATAGACGTACAGGACATTGGAGAGATAGAAGAGAAGATAAAAGTGATTTTAAAAAACGAAGATTTTTTCCTATCTTTGTCAAAGAATGCTTTGGAATGCTCACAGGGATACACCGCTGACAGGATGGTAGAGAGCATAGAGCGTTTAATACTAAAACAATAGATGAAAAAAGTTGCAATTGTGGGAATACAGGGTGTCCCGGCCAATTATGGTGGCTTCGAGACTCTTGTAGAGAACATAATAGGGGATAATTGCTCGGAAGGTATTGAATATACCATATATTGCAGCAGCAAGGACATGCCCGAAAAAATAAGGGAATACAAAGGCGCAAGACTGAAGTATGTCCCTTTGCGCGCAAATGGTGTGCAGAGCATACCTTACGATATCATATCCATGATACGTTGCATGCGCGGTTATGACTGTATTCTCGTACTTGGTGTATCGGGTTGCATCTTCCTTCCGATATTAAAACTTTTCCGCCGCAAGAAGGTCATTGTGAACATTGACGGACTTGAATACCGCAGAGCAAAGTGGAAAAACTGGGTAAAGAAGTTTCTGAAGTTCTCAGAAAAACTTGCTGTACGTTTTGCCGATATTGTCATAACTGACAACAAGGGAATACAGGATTACGTGATAGAGGAGTATGGCAAGGAGACCACACTGATTGCATACGGCGGAAACCATGCACTGATAAATATTTCAGCAGAACGAGAAGAGGAGATACTGAAACTGTATTCAATAGTAAAGGATGGTTACTACATAAGTGTCTGCCGCATTGAACCGGAAAACAATTGCCATATTACGCTTGAGACATTCGCCAAAAACAAAAGAAGGCTTGTATTCATAGGTAACTGGGACCGCAACGGTTACAGCCGCGAGCTGAAGGAGAAGTATAAGGGGAAATACGACAACATCACTATTCTTGACAGCATATACGACCTGGAAATCCTCTATACTCTGCGCAAGAATACAAAATGTTATATCCACGGACACAGTGCAGGCGGCACAAATCCCTCACTCGTGGAGGCCATGTTCTTCGGGCGGCCCATTCTGGCATACGATGTCATCTACAACAGGGAGACCACCATGCATATGGCCGACTACTACAAGAATTCCGAAGAGTTGCAACGGCTCATTGAGAACAACACCGACAACGGCGCGGACATGAGAAAGGTTGCGGACATACACTACACTTGGGAAAAGATTGCCAAAGAGTACGAGGCACTGTACTGACTTTGTACATAAAAATTATTAGCCTTCGTGTGATTATACCTGCGCCACTCACAGTTTTCCGATTTAATCTTTCACCTTTTACCACACGTTCTGCGCCCTCCCCTCAGTCAGCAAGCTGACAGCTCCCCCCACAGGAGTGGAGCAGCTAAGCAAAATTCATTCCAAACAGCTCCGCCACTCGCTTGCGAGGGGAGGTGGTCGAAGACCGGAGGGGAGAGATAATTAACCTAAATGTTCCGCCTACTTTAATAAAACGATAGACAGCTTGCCGACGGCAAGCTGTCTATCGTTTTATTTGCGTTCCAGTTCCTGCAACTCCTCCATCTTCTTTGTAGAGAGGAACTCATAAATTCCGCACAGATGCTCACGTACCTTGCCATGACCAAACTCATATACCTTGGTTACAAGCCCATCGAGGAAATCACGGTCGTGGCTCACGCAGATGAGCGTACCATCAAAATCCTGGAGTGCCTGCTTGAGAATATCCTTGGTCTTAAGGTCGAGGTGATTGGTAGGCTCGTCGAGGATAAGCAGGTTCACCGGCTCAAGCAACAGTTTCATAAGTGCAAGACGCGTACGCTCACCGCCCGAAAGGACCTTTACCTTTTTCGCGCTCGCTTCACCACCGAACATGAATGCACCCAACAAATCACGAATCTTATTACGAATTTCACCCTTTGCCACATCATCAATGGTCTGGAACACCGTCAGCTCCTCGTCGAGAAGGGATGCTTGGTTCTGTGCAAAATAGCCTATCTGCACATTATGACCGAGTTGCAGAGAGCCCTCATGCTCCAGTTCCTTCATTATACACTTGACAAGAGTCGATTTACCCTCACCGTTACGGCCGACAAAAGCAATCTTATTACCTCGCTCCACAGTGAGTGTCGCATCCGAAAATATTCTCTTGTCGTCGAATGCCTTGCCAACACCCTCCATTATCACCGGGTACTGCCCCGAACGCGGCGAGGGCGGGAACTTCAGCCTCAAGGCCGACGTATCCTCCTCGTCAACCTCAATTATCTCAAGTTTCTCAAGCATCTTCACGCGGCTCTGCACCTGAAGGGTCTTTGAGTAGGTACCCTTGAAACGCTCTATGAAGTCCTTCGTCTCCTGAATCATCTTCTGTTGCTCCTCGTACTGCTTCTGCTGTTGCTGACGGCGTTCGGCACGCAGAACGAGATATTGCGAATAGTTCACCTTGTAGTCATAGATGCGCCCCATGGTCACTTCGATGGTACGCGTGGTGATGTTATCGACGAACTTGCGGTCGTGGCTTATAACGACAACTGCCTTGCCGTTGTTTATGAGAAACTCCTCGAGCCAACCGATTGATTCAATATCGAGGTGGTTGGTAGGCTCGTCGAGCAGCAGCACATCGGGGTTACGCAGCAGCATCTTCGCAAGCTCGATGCGCATACGCCATCCGCCGCTGAACTCGCTCGTCTGGCGACCGAAGTCACTGCGTTCGAAACCAAGGCCAAGAAGAGTCTTCTCCACATCCTCCTCAAAGTGTGTCATGTCAATGGCATAGATCTTTTCGCTCTTTGTGGCCACCTCCTCAATGAGAGCCATATAACTGTCACTCTCATAGTCGGTACGCGTGGCAAGCTCATTGTTCATACGGTCGAGTTCCGCCTCCATCTCATAGAGATGGGCAAAAGCCTGCGAAGCCTCCTCGAACACCGTGCGGCCGTCCTCGGTCATCAGATGCTGCGGCAGATACGCTATCACCGTATCCTTAGGAGCCGACACGCTACCGCGCGTAGCGGTACGTACACCTGCAAGAATCTTCAGCAAAGTACTCTTTCCTGCACCGTTCTTGCCCATGAGAGCAATACGGTCCTTCTCGTTAATCACAAAGGATACATCGCTGAAGAGCGTAGTCCCGCCAAATTCGACAGCCAAACCATCAACAGATACCATATATTTTTTATTAATTTAAGTTTTGGAGTGCGAAGATACTCATTTTTTGGCACATTTCATTACCTTTGGAGCTACAGAACACCGAACATCATTACACATGCTAAAAAAAGGAATCGAGAACATCAGCAAGGGAAGAGCCGCACTCATGGGATTCGCCATACTTTGGATCATCGGGTTCCACTACTCTTTCCTCTTCGACACGCCATTGCGTCCCTTCTTCCGTAACGGATATCTGGGCGTGGACGTATTCCTTATGCTGAGCAGTTTCGGGCTCTGTTTCTCGTTCGAGAAGGAGCAGAACATCTCCGCATTCTACAAAAAGCGGGTGCTAAGGATAATCCCCTTATGGTGGTTGCTCTTGACCGTACTTCTGCTGGTGAACATGCTCGAGGGCGGGAACTATCCGCACAGCATACTGCAATACTTATGCTACTACAGCGGTGCAGGTTGGTGGTTCTTCCACAATGAACCGTTCGGAATCTATTACTACGAATGGTACGTCCCCACATTGTTGCTGTTCTACGTCATGTTCCCGTTCTTCTACAGACAGAACAACAGACGCTTGGCAACGCTGCTGGCAATAGCTATGATTGCAGGAGTACTTTTGGCATATTATCATGTAAACGACCGTATGTTTCTCTCGTACTTCAGGCTACCGGTATTCATCGCAGGAATATTCCTTTACCGCATATACCGGCAAGAAGCATTGCAGAACAGAATGACTGCATGCCTCGTATCCCTGTCGGCAGTCATTGGAGCCATAGGCGTATATCATTACATTGCACACCCGATGAGGAACGGAGCACTGTCGGCCGGGCTCGCCCAATACAGTTTCATGCTGGCGCTCCCTGCGCTGATGGCACTCTTTGCCTGGACCATGCAGAAGATACGCATCACGGGAACACTCGCCTTTATCGGCACTATAACACTGGAACTTTATATGCTTCATATATATAACGTACCGCTACGCTACGTTGGGAGAATCATCGACAACCACAACGTCGCCGTAGCCGTAACCACCCTGCTGCTCATCCCCATAGCATGGGGCATAAGCAGACTTGCAGCAAAGCTCTTCCCGGCAAGAAAGAGCAGAGACACCAAAGAGATACACATTAATAACCATAACAAATAAGTCATCATGAAAATCAGAAAAACTTCATGTATCGCATTGCTTGTACTAACAGCAAGCTTTACAACAGCCGAGAGCACAGCTCAGAATCGCATCAATAACAACAGTAGCGCGGCAGTCGCACAGGCAGCTGTGGAAGAAGAGCTATCACCGGTACCTATCTGCGACAGAAACGGCAAATGGGGATACGCCGACAGAAGCGGAAAGGTAATAGTCCCATGCAAGTACGACTATGTAGAACCGTTCAATGAAGGTATCGCACTATTCAATTCGGGAAACACCCGGTTCATAATAGACAAGCAAGGCAAACAGACTGCCGTCAACGGACAATACGACTGGATATACACGATATCGGAAGGGATGCTACCCGTTAGCAAGAACGGGAAATACGGTTTCATCGACACCAAAGGAAGAGAAGTCATCCCATGCAAGTACGAAGAACCCGGCTACATGGAATTAGGGGAGGAGTTTTATTACTCAGTTACATTTTCCGAGGGACTGGCAGCCGTAGTACTCAACGGCAAATTCGGATTCATCGACAAGACCGGAAAGACAGTTATTCCGTTCCGCTACAAATATGCCGGTAGTTTCCACAACGGGTTCGCAAAAATTATTCAGAACGGCAAATGGGGCTTCATTGACAAGACAGGAAAAACAGTCATACCATGCAGATACGATTATGTAGGGTTCATCAATGAAGGAGCTGTCGATGTACGCAAAGGCAATTGGGAAACCGGTAAATGGGGAATAGCGGACACAACAGGAAAAGAGATAATACCATGCAAATATCAGCAAACAAACGGTTTCTCCGAAGGACTGGCAGCTGTGAAGCTTAACGGCAAATGGGGCTTCGTTGACAAGAGCGGAAAAACAGTCATACCGTGCAAATATCAGGAGGCATATAACTTCAAAGAGGGCATAGCACCCGTTCAGTTGAACGGCAAGTGGGGATATATTGACAAGACAGGTAGAACTGTTGCACCGTTCAAATATGACTATGCAGACGAAATATGTGACAGGCTGGCTGCCGTACGCAAGGGCGACTGGCAAACCGGCAAATACGGTTACATAGACAAGACCGGAAAGGAAGTCGTACCATGCAAGTACAGCCAAGCCGAAAGATTCAGCGAAGGGCTGGCAGCCGTATGCGCAGCGAATGGCAAATGGGGTTTCATTGACGCTACAGGAAAAGTTGTTATCCCGTTCAATTACAACGTTGTTACCGACGAAATGGACGGAACAGTCAATTCGTTCAACAACGGTATCGTATATGTAGGAAAGAACGGTATATACTTCTACATAGACAAAAAAGGCAAAGAATATATAAAGAGATAAACAGGGAATTGTATATGAACACAGAAGGAGAGTTGCATGCAACTCTCCTTCTGTGTGTCGGAATGAGGCGACTCGAACGCCCGACCCCTACGTCCCGAACGTAGTGCGCTACCAACTGCGCTACATTCCGTCACTTTTTAAGTGATGCAAAGATAATGCAAGTTGAATTCAGAACAAAATAAATCGGCCATTTTTTCACTCAACACCCCCAACAGGCACAAATTATATCTACCAAAACGGAGCCAAACGCTTTTTTTGAAGATTTTTTGAAGATTTTTGCATGAGAACTTGCACAAACAAAAAATTTATCCTACCTTTGCACTCGCAAAAGCAACGGTGCCATAGCTCAGTTGGTAGAGCAAAGGACTGAAAATCCTTGTGTCCCCGGTTCGATTCCTGGTGGCACCACAAAAAAGAGACCTTTGAAGGTCTCTTTTTTGTTTTAATGCTTTCATTTGATTGTTTGTTTTGATTATTTGTATTGTTGTTTGTTCAGGCAGGGTGGACATTTCGGGTGATAAAACCTTTGTAATTTATTGAAACCCATATCTTTGCAAAGATTTAAACTTATATTTATATTGTTGTTTGTTCACGACCGCCTTTGGCAGAGCAAACGGTGGAGCAAACGGGAAATCAAGGCAACTTTTTGATATCTCCGGCTCAACGCAAAATTCTGAGGGTAAACATCAAGCATGCAAATTAATGCTGTAAAACAAGATAAAGCCTCATTGTACCCTTTCGGGTATAATTTTGCTATTCATGCTTTGTTTTACACCCGATGGGGTATAATTGCCACTTATTCACATCAAATTATGACGCGAATAAACAGTGTAATCGCTTTATTGGGGCGAAAGTTATGTATTGGTGAAGCGATAAAGAGATTATTTACAAACCTGCTTTAAGCAGATAATTGGTACTTCTACCACCCTCGCCGGCAACTACAAGCACGCCTTTATCAACAAGATCAGTTATATCGCGCAAGGCTGTCGCTTGTGATGTCTTGGCAATCTTAGCCCATTTTGAGGTAGTGAGTTTTCCCTCAAAGCCATCCCACAGTTTGTTGACAACTTTTACCTGTCGCTCATTCATTGCAACCTCGCGGTTCTGTTGCCAGAATGAAGCCTTGGCAACCACCCGTTTCACCGTTGCCTCTGAACGCATTATAGCATTCTTGAGAGTCTGCAAGAACCACTCAAGCCACAAGGTTATATCCATTGTGCCGGTAGTGGTTTTCTCCAAAACCTCGTAGTAAACTTTACGCTCACGCAATATCTCGGCCGACATGCTGTAGAAACGATGCGGCATGCCGTCAGCCTTTGCCAGGAGCAAATCGGTTATCGTGCGGGTTATACGGCCATTGCCATCATCGAACGGGTGGATTGCTACAAACCAAAGGTGTGCTATTGCAGCTTTCAGTATCGGGTCTATGTTCTGCCTATTGTTTACCCAAGACAGAAATTCATCCATCATAGCAGGCACATCCACCGACGCAGGGGCCTCATAATGCACCTTTTCCCTGCCCATTGCACCCGACACCACCAGCATGGGTTCTGCCCCCACACGATATGCCGCTACGGTTATGGGGTGTATTCCGCTGCGACCTGTAGGGAACAGGGCTGCGTGCCAATTGAAAAGACGCTCCGTGGTCAGTGGCTTGTCGCTGTTCCGCACGGCATCGAGCATCACCTGCACAACGCCCTCGGTGTAGTGGTCCGGATGGGGCAAGCCCTCGGTCTCTATTCCCAAATGCCTGGCGATTGACGAACGCACCTTGTCGGCATTTAGCAACTCACCCTCTATCTCCGATGAGCGCAACACATCCTCCACCATCACATTGAGCGAGGTGGCATTCTGTACATTGAACCCGACACCTTCCATAAGCCCCATGACGCGCCCTTCGAGATTGCGCACCTCGGCAAGAAGAGTCATCAGCCTCCCATTGTCCCATTTGAACCCTGCCCAAGTGGGCTGCTGCCATATATAAAGTGCCCTCATAACTGCCCAATTTTTGTGCAAAGATAACGCAATGACGCGAAAAAACAACTTATTCGCGTCACATTTTGATGCGAATAGGTTGTTTAATTGCTTCGTAGGGGGGCTAATATTTTTGAAATTTTAAATGAAATGCATTTGTTTATCATTTATTATGGTTATAGCAAACTATTTCATATCTTTATGACAAATTATTGCGAATAAATAACACAATATATATGAACAGAATAAAGGAAGTCCTTGAAGCAAAAGGAATTAAACAGACTTGGCTTGCCGAACAACTCGGCAAGAGTTTCAGTATTGTCAATGCCTATGCATGCAATCGCCGCCAACCGAGTCTCGAACAACTCTTCGAAATCGCCAAGATTCTTCAAGTAGAGCCTAAAGATTTAATAGCTAATAAATAGTCGATATGGCAAATTTACCTTACGACAAACACTCGGCAGCGAGTATATTTGAGTACAGCAAAGGGCTATTAGGCAAAAGTCTTCGTGCATTTGCCCGTGAAGACTATCTACAGAAGAAAGGCAAGGGTAGCATTGGTCAAATGGTGGAGAATCTATATTTCCTATTGGAGACGAATAACAATCCTGAAGCTGATTTTTCGTCAGCAAATATGGAGTTGAAGTGTACACCTCTGAAATTAGCAAAGAACAACGACTACCTTATCAAAGAGCGTTTGGTGTGCAATATGATAAATTATTGCGATGTCGTAAATGAGGATTTCGAGCATTCGCATTTTTATCTTAAATGCCAGTTGATGCTTCTACTGTTCTATTTATATAAGAAGGAACACGATAATCTTGATT
Source organism: Bacteroidaceae bacterium (assembly GCA_045646845.1). Classification (GTDB taxonomy): domain Bacteria; phylum Bacteroidota; class Bacteroidia; order Bacteroidales; family Bacteroidaceae; genus HGM04593. Next base: position 38,786 of record JAZRLO010000001.1, on the reverse strand, counting down.
TAGAATTTATCTTCTCTGTCCTATGGAAATTACCAGAGAAAGATTTGCTGATTATTCGTCAAGATTATCAAACTATCATAGAGAAAATCAAACGAGGCGAGGCGCATTTATTATCAGAAGGAGATACGATGTATCTTGGTGCTTGTAGAAAAGGTCAAAAAGGAGATAGTCTTATGACTCAACCATTTTCGGATGAAGGTGCACCTCGTAGGGCATTTAGTCTAAAAATGGCTTATATGCGAACAATCCTGCAGTATGTTTTGGATAGCAAAGAAAATGCTGTAACAAATTTTGCTTTACCAAAAGAACAGTTAGTTACAGAAGAAGAACTGACAAAGCATAGTTTTGATGAAATTCTACTGAAGCGCTTTGCTTCGTATATTGGTAAGGACTATCGTGATATTGCCTCTCAAAAGGGTGTTGATTTGTCGCATAATCCAAAAAATAAGTTTGCAATGATTGCAAACGCAATAGCAGCTACGGATAAGTGTGCAAACATCAATCGTTCAGAGGAGTTTATCAAGGCTGGACTAACAATGAAAACCATTCGAATACAGAAAAATGGTAGCATTAAGGAAGCTATGTCGTTCGAGAATATAGACTACATTGAAGTCGCAGAATGTGATGATTGGTTTGATTCTCGACTTTACGAATTATTTTCAAGTCGATTTATGTTCGTAGTTTTCAAGGAACAGCACGAAGGCAAAGAAGATTATGCTTTGGACGATGTTTTCTTCTGGACAATGCCACAAGGTGATTTAAGGTGGGCAGAAAGCTATTGGAATCACATAAAAGAGAATATATTGGCCAATCATATATCAGAAGAATATTGGTGGAAGGGCAAAGATAAAAAGAAATTTCATGTACGACCAAAGGCACAAAAATCAAAAGATTTAGCACCAACTATAAATGGTGGTTATGCAAAGAAATTTTGCTATTGGTTTAATAATGACTATGTACGAAATATTATAGACAATAGATTACAAGAGATAAATGGAAAATAATAAAAATATACGAGTTGTAGAGTTATTTGCTGGTGTTGGAGGATTTCGCATTGGCTTGGAGGGTGCTTCTGATGCATACCAAACAATCTGGAATAATCAATGGGAGCCATCGACAAAACATCAAGATGCCTCTTTAGTATACCGAGCTCGCTTTGGTAGCAACGGCCACTCCAACAACGACATTTGTACTATTGCAACAAAGGATATTCCCGACCACGACTTGTTGGTTGGCGGATTTCCTTGTCAGGACTATTCAGTTGCAGCAACACTGAGCCGTTCAGGTGGAATCGAGGGAAAGAAAGGCGTACTTTGGTGGCAGATATATCGAATATTGGAAGAAAAGGGAGAAAAGCGTCCAAACTATATCTTCTTGGAGAATGTAGACCGTCTTATTAACTCTCCAGCAACTCAACGAGGCCGTGATTTTGCAATCATATTGGCATCGTTGTCGGACTTGGGCTATATTGTAGAATGGCGAGTTATCAATGCAGCAGAGTATGGTATGCCTCAACGCCGTCGTAGAACATATATCGTTGGCTATCGAAAAGATTCGGCTGTCGCAAATAAAATCGAAGAGGCGAACAACTGGCTCTCCTACGATGGTGTTATGGCTAAATCATTCCCATTCACACAAAAGAAAAATACACTCTCTCAATTTAAAATAACAGGTAGCATCAAAGAGGTTTCGGACAACTTTAATAAAGACAAAAAGGACAGCCCATTTGGGACTGCCGGAATTATGATTGACCGCAAGATACTTTCGGTGGACTCTACTTTTGTATACGAAGGCACATCACAAACTTTGGGAGATATATTAGTTGACGAAGAGTTTGTTCCCGAAGATTTCTTTATCTCTGATGAAGAATTGCCAAAGTGGCAGTATGAGAAGGGAGCTAAAAAGATAAATCGAATCTCTAAAGAGGGCTATGAGTATGTGTTCTCGGAGGGTGGTATGGCATTCCCTGATTATCTGGACAAGCCATCTCGTACAATGATTACAGGAGAAGGCGGCTCTGCACCTTCTCGTTTTAAGCATGTTGTTCGGACTCCATCGGGAAGATATCGCAGACTTATTCCAATAGAGTTGGAACGACTCAATATGTTCCCTGATAATCACACCTATCACCCTGAAGTCTCTGATGGTAAACGAGCATTCCTTATGGGAAATGCCCTTGTGTGCGGTATTGTTGAGATTATTGGCAAGAGTTTATATCGTGCTATATATGACGAGGAACCAGTTTCCTCAAATCCTATTAGCGCAAAAAGAGACAAACAACCAGTCTTTAGGTTTGATTTGTTCGCAAACGAAAAGATTGATTTGGTTGTGAATGCTCCTAAAAAGACATATACCCTCGACCCTACTAAGCATCTACTTATTGGATTAGTAAAGTTGGATAACCAAGACTATTTCTTGGATGGAGCACCAACCAAAATCTATTATACTGGTAAAACAAAGGCTTTTCCATCAACGATTGCATTGAACAAACTTTACTACTTTATGCCATATATAAAGGGTAAGGGCGTAAAAGATTTGTATCTTATCCGAGTAGCTCGAATTGGTAATAAAGCAGAGATTAACAAGGGCAGCAAGGATACCGACCCTCGTTTAGTTTTCGAACTTGGGTATCTCGAAAGTTTACCTGACTACAAACCGGTAAAACTAAATATATTTAATACATTTAGAGATACGATTTTGGGAAGTGTTTATAACTTTTGAGTAACAGAAGATTAAGGACAATGTCAGGCAGAGAGTAAAGCCATTTTGGATAACGCGAAGCGCAAAGTAGGACAAATAATAATGGGGGACTAAGTAGAATACAAGATTAAACTTGTATTGAGATATTTATGAATAACACGATTTGAAATATGCAAACAGTTTTTTGATAGGCAATGGATTCGATGTAAATTTAGGTTTGAAAACTCGATATGCAGAGTTTTATAAATATTACTTAGATATTCCCACTGATAATAAAAACATTAGAGCCTTAAAGGAGCATTTGAGAGAGAATAAATCAGATTTTTGGTCTGACCTTGAAATTGCATTGGGTAAATACACTACAAGATTTAGTTCTTTTGAACAAATCGAAGAGGTATATGATGATATAAATGATGAAATGAAAAAGTATATTTATATTTAGAGGAAGATGAACATAGAACCCAGAAGTATGAAATCGAACTACAGCAGGAATTATACAAATATATTGTTGTAGGGACAACCAAGGTATGGCAGCCAGAAGCTAAATCAACAAGAAGTTGCACTATTACAGACGGAGTTGAAGGTGGATACAATAAGAATGAACATTTTAAAGGAAGTTTAGAAAAAATCTGTCAAGATATACATAACCATAAGAGGAAAGAATATGCTGATAATTATTTAGAGTTGTATAAAGACAAAAATGGGAATATATTATCAAATATAATATAAGAGATATGCCAAAACAAAAGTTTGATTCAACGCCGTCGATTAAAGGCACATTATTCCAATTTCTTATTGCATTAGAACGATGTTTCGAAATGCAAGAAGGACAATCTGTATATATAGAAACATATGGAGATGTTTCTATATTAGGAAGTTTGTCTGATAGCAAACAGATAGAATCAAAACTTTATAAAAGGAACTTAACTGGTTTAGACAAGAATGTTTGGAAGAGTATTTATAATTGGATGAGAGAGGACTTCCCTATTGATACATTTGGTTCGCTCATATTATTAACTACTCAAAAAGTTCCTATTGGCTCTGCTTGGCTAAATTGGAATGGTAAAGATCCATCGGGAAGAATGGATGTACTTATAAATATCAAAAAAAGTTTTGACTCACGCAAAAGGAAAGATAAGGATTTAGCAACATACATGAATATCATTTTTGATGATAGAAATGCAACGAGACTATCACAGATAGCAAAGATGTTATACATTGATAGCATTAGTATGGATGGAAATCAATACCATAAATCGCTTCAAGAAAAATACGGAAAGGGAATCCCCGATATACAGAAGGGGAAATTTATAAACCATATGTTTGGATATATACTTAGTCCTGACATTGTTAGCCATGATTGGAAGATTACGTATGATGATTTCACAAGTGAAGCAGAAGAGATAACCAAGACATTGGTGGAAAATACAGCAGTTTTCCCTACAAAAGTAAAACTGGCAGATATAAAGGAGAGTGACTATGATGGTTATGCTTTTGTTGAAAAAATTAAGGATATAAAATATGGTGATGATGTTATTTCTGGGGCTATTAATGATTATGTACATACAGCAAGTATGATTCAACAGGAATTAGAGAAGTCAGAAACAAAGAAGAATTCGCTGTTACAATATGAAGAGAACTTGAAGGGGGAATATACTACAAAATACAGAAAAGCTTCAAGGAACTACAATGATGGTGAGCGAATTGCCAAATCACAAGACTTTTATGATGACATGACAGGAAGTAGCGATATAACTTTTCACACCTATAATAGTGTAGATTTATATTTTCATAATGGAATGCTACATATAATGGCTGATGAAAATGACGAATTAGTATGGTTGTTAAAAGATAAAGCAAATGAGTAGGTTTATAGAAAACATATCAACACTGCAAAATAACACATTTGCTCTAACTCCGTTACTAGTTTCTTTTTATAAGAACCTGAAACCTACGGATAAGAATATATTATTGGCATACTTTGTATTTCCTTTAGTACTTAACAAAGAATTCATTAGAAATATAAAACAAATAAACTCATCTTCTAACCTTAGTAGAATAACGAAAAATAAAGATATAATGGCTGGATTTGAAGAACGCTTTTATTTCTATAAAGAACAAACAAATAAGTGTTTGCAATATGCTATTGATTGTAAATATATTGAAATAGATAAAAACCTTGCAGTGAATGTAATAAATGATTGCAAAACATTGACGGATCCCGGCATGAATAAAAGCATAAATCTTTCTTCACAGCTATATAAGATTTTTACAAAGAATGTTATTAACACCTACTATGCATTTGGAATAAAAGCACTATGAAAAGTTATATAAAACATATGGGCATTATGGATCAATATGGTAATTGCCATCATATTGATATGCATGAAGGTTTGAACATCATAACCGGAAGATCTTCAACAGGCAAAAGTGCTATCATAGAGTTGTTTGATTATTGTACGGGAAGTGCTGATAACACAATACCTTCTGGCGTTATTACAGAAAATGCAAGCCTATACTTTGTTGTATTATACAAAAATGGCACTCAACTGGTAATAGCCCGTGAGCAAGCAGGAAGAACTAGAAAATTGTTTTTCAAAATTGAACCTCAAGATCTAGAAATAGATAATTTGAACAGTTCTTACTTTGGCGATGAGTATTATATTGATATAAATACTTTTAAGGAAGAATTGGGTCATTTCTTCGGGATTGAAATATCAAACATGGATGATGCTGATAATAGTATAAATCGAAAAACGGTAAAAAAAGGACATCCATCTTTTCGAAATATGATTTCATTTATGCTACAGCATCAAAACTTGGTCGCTAATAAACATTCTTTATTCTATAGATTCGATGAGAAAGAAAAGCGAGAACGAGTTATAGATGAGTTTAAAATATTCGCAGGACTTGTTGATCAGCAGTACTATACCTTATCTCAAGAATTAGAAGAATATAAGATTAAACTGGATAAGTTTCAAAATGAGAAAAACCGCTTTGAAACTAATAAGAAAGACAAGTGTACATATTTAGATGAGTTAAAAGAAGCGTATTATACTATTAGCGGGAATGAATTATTCTCAGGAATAGACAGTATGCATATGCTTGATGCACCTCAGATTTATCTTGATAAATTAAAAGCATTACCAATTGTGGTAAATGAAGATTCTGAGCAGTACAAAAATCAATATACAGAGTTAGTTAGAAAGAAAAACTTATTACTTGCTCAAAAAAGAGATATTACTCTTAAACTTGAAAAAGTAATATCATCTATTGAATATGCAAAGTCCTATGCAGAAACTATTGACAGATATGACCCCATTAAGGAGGCAATAAAAAGCAACTCTAAATGTCCTTTCTGTCACAACCAAAATGGTGGAATTGTAACGGAAGCAAACAAATTAACAGAAGCTATTAATTGGTTAAATTCCGAGTTAAGGAGATCCCCAATGAGAATAGATTCCTTCCTGCCTAAGAAATACGAATATGAAAAAGATTTGCAGGAAATCAATCAACAAATTAGAACTATTAATAATGAAATCTCAAAGATAAATGAGATTAATAAAAGCCTAGAAAACGACAGGTCTTTAGAAGAACAATCTTTGAAGATAAAACTGCAAATAGAAAATGAATTAGAATGGTCTAGGGACAAATCTATTAGTTTTGATGAAGATAAGTTCAAGGATATTAAGAAAAGAATAGAAGAAATAGAAGAGGTATTGCAAAAGACATATAATGTTGAACATAAATTGAAAGAAGCCGAATCATTCATTAATCGAACAATGAATGATATTGGTTGTAAGTTAGATTTTGAAGCATCATATCAACCTATCAACCTCTGTTTTGATATCCATACTTTTGAATTATATCACCTAAAAGATAATAATACAAAAGTGTATCTTCGATCTATGGGAAGTGGAGCCAACTGGCTATACTCTCATATTTGTCTATTTTTGGCAATACTCAAATATTTTGCTTCTTTAGGCGATAAAGCATTGGTCCCATCTATTTTATTTTTAGACCAACCAAGTCAGGTTTATTTCCCTGCAACAGTAGATGTTAGTGAAGACGGATTTGATGCCAAAGGCCTTAAAAAGCTAGAAAATAAGTCGGCTGATGAGGATCTTAAAGCTGTAACGAATCTATTCATACAGATAATTAATGTAATAAATACTATAAAGGAAGAATATGGCTTTATGCCTCAAATTATAATATCTGACCATGCAGATCATTTGGATTTGGGAGAATACAACTTCAATGATTATGTGGTAAGTAGATGGAGAGGAAAAGACCAAGGATTTGTTGATATGCTTAAAATTCAGCATGCCAAAGAAATTGGAAATAACGAAACAACTGAAAATAATTAATAATCATGACCGAAACCAACCGCATAGAATATAAAAGAGAATTGACCTCGGAACTTGATATTGAGAAGGAGGTTGTGGCGTTGTTTTACGAAACCACTTTCGCTCGTTGCGTGTATATGTAAACATCTACCCACTTGCTTATCCGTGGCTTTCCTTAACTACAAAAGAGTGGTAATAATAAAGCAAAGAAATGATTTCTATTTATGTGTCTGCAAAATCCCGCAAAGGTACTTGGGGAACTAGTGCAATTAAGTTTATTAGTGAACAATTAAGAAGGGAGTTGCTTAGATTACGAGGATTTTCGGAGGAAAGCATTAAGAAAATGCGTACATTTTCTGAGTTCTGGAGCCAATATATAAATCGCTCGCCGATGGCGACCGAAATTAGTAGAATCGTTAGGTTCTGGTATACCCCGTATTTTGCGAGCATACGGCGAAGATTGTTTCAAGTTTACAGATAACTTTATTCGCATAACTTTGCCTATAAGTGCTCATGACCATGCAAGTAACCATGCAAGTGACCATGCAAGTGAGCATGCAAGTGTACAAGTGGAGAAACTTGTTTCTATATTGACTGGTGAGATGGGGCGCTCGGAATTGCAGGGATTATTGTCTATTAAAAATAGAGATTATTTTAGAACGGACTATTTGAATCCTGCTATTAGTAATGGTTATGTAGAACTTACAATTCCCGATAAACCCAATAGCCGGAACCAAAAATACCGTCTTACAGCAAAGGGTATAGCTTTGAAAAATAGCTTAACAAACAATAAGTGATTTTACTCAACCTATCATATAATATGTAAAAACCCTCTTTTTCTATATTTTATGATAGGTTGTAAAATATGTGATCGTGTTAAAGATACAATTATATTCAAGTTAATCTGTTTCAACATGGGAAACGACGGGGACACTCTTTCTGCATTCACAACAAAAAAGTGGCACCAGTGTTGCATGGATTGAGAAAAGGGTGTATCTTTGCAGTGCATCGGTACAAATGGGGCATTAGCTCATCTGGCTAGAGCGTTTGACTGGCAGTCAAAAGGTGACGAGTTCGAGTCTCGTATGCTCCACAGCAACAATGAACCGGACACAACACGTGCCCGGTTCATTGTTTATTCCGCCGAAGGTTCCGAAGGTCTTATGTCGGCAAAGAAGCACACCGCCGAAGGTTCCGATAATCTTATGCCGGTTTCGTGGTTCCTACCTGAAATTATTCTCTATTATACACTTTACAAGCGAATGCCCCATTACCATAAACCTGTTCCAGTGCCATATTCCGCCGGTAGCCTCATCGACACCTGCATAGTCCATAAAAAGGATTCCTGTAGGCATATCTTCTTTACGCACTGACAGTGTATCAATAACAAGGCTGTTGATATGTTCGGCATTCCGCTTGTAGCCTGCTGACGTGGCGAACGGAGTACATCCGAGCCATGTAGTGCTGTAACCGCTAAGAAAGTTCATTGTCCACACACCTTCTGCGGCACTGGCTGAAATATCAAGGCAGGATAGTACCGCACCGCTCTTTTTCTCTTCTCCTCCACTACCGGAAACATCGTAATAATCCTGCACGTTAAGAGATGCCGAACTGCCGTCCTTGCAGGATATTATATTCGCCCCGGTTGTACCTTTATCTGAATGGCTCCACCCTGTGATGTACGCACCACTGTCACTGCCGGAATATCTGTCACGGCTCAAGAAGAGTATCTTGCCGCGCAAATCGCCCACCGTCATGGCAGGCGCAAAACCGGCAGTTTTATTCCCCAGCTTTTCAACAGCCTTGCCGACAGCACTACTCCACTCGCCATGCTCACCGCCCTCATTCCGCAGCAGCACAATTGCAAACTCTCCTGGATATTGATTGAGTTTGTCGGACAGGAGTTCCAGAGCCTCATCGAACGAGACTTCAGTCTTTATCGGTCCGTGATATATATGCAACTCGCCGTTGCTGAGGGCCGGGCGAAGGTCGAAGGCGCGCACACCGCAATCCCATTGCGCAGAAAGCCCCAGTGCCTGTGTTTTTCCGAAACCGGCAACAAAGCACAACCCTTCGCCGGTTGCCGCATCATGAGCTCCAGGAACCGAAAGCGAGGAGACCGGGATGTCATCATCAAGCGAAGACAACCAACATGCCGGGTCGATGCCTTGTGCGGCAACAAAAAGGTTGCAGAGCTGCAGGAACATGCCAAAGAGCACTCTTTTCATACGTCATTTCTTTTCATTCGAGAATGAATATGGCATGTCGGCTGCTGCTGTTCCGCGCTCACGGCATGGAACACTATCCATTCGCATCTCAATGCGCGCCCCTCTATGAAGCGCACCGTGCGTAACATAGTTGCGTGTATAATCCATGCCGTCCAGTTTCATACCGCTTATATAGAAATTATCCCGGCTGTTGCCTACAGCATCGACAATGAAGCTGTTTCCGTTCTCGAGATGCACCGTGGCCCGCTTGAACAGCGGTGCGCCAAGGACATACTCGTCACTTGCAGGACAGACTGGGTAGAAGCCGAGCGCAGAGAAGACATACCACGCCGAGGTCTGCCCGTTGTCCTCGTCGCCACAATATCCGTCGGGAGTGGGGCTGTACATGCGTTCCATGACCTGACGCACTCTGTACTGCGCTTTCCACGGTTCACCGGCATAGTTGTAAAGATATATCATATGCTGTGCCGGTTGGTTGCCGTGCGCATAATTGCCCATGTTCATCACGGTCATTTCGCGTATCTCGTGGATAGGAAAGCCATAGTAGCTGTCATCGTAGTGAGGGGGCACGGCAAATACCGAGTCGAGCATCTGCACGAAACGCTCTTTCCCACCCATCAGATCCATGAGCCCCTGCACATCGTGGAACACTGACCATGTATAATGCCAGCTGTTTCCTTCGGTGAAGTTACCGCCCCACTTCAGCGGCGAGAAGTTCTCCTCGAAACTGCCGTCGGCCTTGCGTCCGCACATGAGATTGTAGTCGCCACGGAACAGATTACGGTAGTTCATCGCACGCTTTTCAAGCTCGCGCAGCTCTTTGCGGGGACGGTCAAGAGCCTTTGCCACCTGCAAAATGCACCAGTCGTTGTAGGCATACTCGAGCGTACGTGCAGCATTTTCGTGAATGCCCACATCACACGGGACATACCCCAGACGGTTGTAGTATTCATAACCAAGGCGACCTGTAGAGGGAATGTCGGGATGCACTGACTCTGCACCGTTGACAAGACCTTCATAAAGTGTTTGCGTATCGCTGACACGGACGCCTTTCACGTATGCATCGGCAAGTACAGAGGCCGAATTGTTGCCCACCATACACCAGCGGTGTCCGGGGCTTGCCCATTCGGGGAAGAAGCCACTCTCGCGGTAGGCATTGAGGAGTCCCTCCTGAATCTCGGCATTCACCGAAGGATATACAAGGTTCAGCAAGGGGAACAACGAACGGAACGTATCCCAGAAACCTGTATCGGTATAAATGTACCCGGGAAGCACCTTCCCGTTGTAAGGGCTGTAGTGCATCACTTTGCCGTCGGCATCCACCTCGTAGAGCTTGCGCGGAAAAAGGAGCGAACGGTAAAGACATGAATAGAAGGTACGTATATGGTCTATATTGCCATCCTCGACCTCTACCCTTCCGAGGACATCGTTCCAACGTTCGCGCCCGGTAGCCACAAGCGCATCGAACGAGCCGCTTCCAAGTTCGCTAAGATTAAGTTCGGCCTGTTCGGGGCTGATGAACGATGATGCCACGCGCGCATGCACCGTCTCGCCCTTGCCGGTGGAAAACCCTATCACGGCACCTGTATGAAAAGCTGTCCGCTTCAGCTGCCCTTCGTTCAATGAAAGCACGGCGGCACTGTCACCGGCAAAGGTGCCGACATATTCGAAAGGTTTGTCGAACACAATGACAAAATAGTTGCGGAAACCGGCCGGTACACCGCCGCTGTTGCGTGTGGTGTAACCTATAATCTTGTTCTCGGCAGGCAGAATCTCCACATACGAACCACTGTCGTAAGCATCGACAACGACATACGATTCCCCCTTAGGGAATGTAAAACGGAACATGGCAGCACGTTCGGTCGGTGTGAGTTCGGTCACGATATCATAGTCGGCAAGATAGACCTTGTAATAGTGCGGCATTGCCGTCTCGCCCTTATGAGAGAACCAGCTCGCACGTTCCGATTCGTCCATTGACGGCAACCCAACAACCGGCATAATGGAAAACTGCCCATAGTCGTTTATCCAGGGACTCGGCTGGTGTGTCTGCTCAAAGCCGTATATCTTGTGGGCCGTGTAGGTATATTTCCAGCCGTCGCCAATCCTGTTAGTGCGCGGTGTCCAGAAATTCATGCCCCACGGCATGGCTATTGCAGGGTAGGTATTGCCTGCCGAGAGTTCGAACGATGACTGCGTTCCCATTAGAGGGTTCACATATTGTACATTATCGCGCTGACGGGCACATACGTAGATGGCCGACAACAGAAACAGCAACAGAAATATCTTTTTCATACGGAAGAATTTATAACGCGAATTTATAAAAATAGCACAAAGCACGAAACTGCCAGTGGAATATATTGCCGACATTGAACAAAAAAAACAGTGCAGTTGTAAATAATCCTATTTTTTATTAAGTTTGCAAGAGCTGCTTTACACGGCAGCCGGACAGATTCATTCAACTCAAAAAAACAGCATATGTACGACTTGGCAATCATCGGCGGCGGCCCCGCCGGCTATGTGGCAGCAGAGAATGCAGGCGCAAAGGGCCTGAAAGTAGTTCTTTTCGAAAAGCGCGAACTTGGCGGTGTGTGTCTCAACGAGGGGTGTATCCCCACAAAGACTCTGCTCTACAGCGCAAAGATGTATGACCATGCCACAGGCGGAAAGAAGTATGGCATAACTGCAACGGACGTCGCTTTTGAGTACAAGAAGATGGCCGACCGCAAGACAAAGGTCGTGCGCAAGCTCGTTGCCGGAATAAAGATGAAGATGGAGGCGCATGGTGTAGAGGTTGTGCGTGGCGAAGCGATGATTGCCGGCGGCAACACCGACTGCATAAACATCACCTGCGGCGAACAGTCATACGAAGCCGCAAAACTGCTGATATGCACCGGAAGCGAGGCTTTCGTTCCGCCCATCCCGGGAATTGAAGGAAACGGGGCAGTGCTTACCAACCGTGAGATGCTTGCACTCACTGAGGCTCCTGAAAGCCTTGTGGTCATTGGCGGAGGCGTTATTGGTATGGAGTTTGCAAGCCTGTGCAACAGCCTCGGAATACCTGTCACTGTCATTGAGATGTTGCCGGAGATTCTGGGCGGAATGGACAAGGAGGTCAGCGAAATGCTGCGCGCAGTTTATACCAAAAAGGGAGTAAAATTCAACCTGCAGTGCAAGGTCACACGCATTGAAGGCAACACCGTATATTTCACCGACACCGAAGGCAATGAACTGAGTGCCGAAGGTGACAAGATACTGGTGAGCGTGGGACGCCGCCCGGTGCTCGGTGGGTTCGGACTCGAAAATATTGCAGTTGACGTCGAGCGCGGCATAAAGGTGAACGCACATATGCAGACGAGCATGCCGAACGTTTATGCGGCAGGCGACGTTACCGGCTTCTCCCTGCTTGCACACACGGCAAGCCGCGAAGCAGAAGTTGCCATAAACCACATTACAGGCATAGAGGACAGCATGGAATACAACGCGATACCGGGTGTAGTATATACGAACCCCGAAGTGAGCGGCGTGGGACTCACAGAAGAACAGGCCGCAAAAGAGGGCATAGAATATACCCTGCACAAACTGCCCATGACATATGCAGGACGCTTCGTTGCCGAAAACGAGGGACAAACGGGATTGTGCAAGATTCTTGTTTCGGAAGAGGAGAAGGTGTTGGGCATACATATGTTGGGCAACCCGTGCAGCGAGTTCGTATGCGCCGCATGCATGGCCATAACAAACGGGCTTACGGTGGAGCAGCTGAAACGCACGGTATTCCCCCACCCTACAGTCGGCGAGATTCTGAAAGAGGTGCTGATGTAACGTACAAAAACGGAAGCATCTTTTACAAAAAGTGTAATTTTTATAAATTTATAGGAACATTTTACAATTTCTTTAGGTTAGTTCGATAAAAAGCAATTATTTTGCTTAATAAAAGAAATATAGAAGAGATGAGAGAGATGAAAGTTAAGGAAGCCTGCGGCAAACTGGGAGTCATGTGCGTTGGTCTTGGCGCAGTGACAACAACTACAGTCATAGGCACGCTGATGGCGCGCAAAGGACTTGCAAAGCCTGTTGGTTCTTTCGCCTGCGAGGGTATCATGCGCCTTGGCAAAGGCAGTGAGAAATGCTACAAGGAGGTAAAGGACATCATTCCTGTTGCCGACCTGAACGACATAGTATTCGGAGCCTGGGACATATACGAGGATGACGCATACGATGCAGCCATCAAGGCCGATGTCCTGAAGCAGAGAGACATTGACCCCGTAAAGGAGGAATTGAAAGCCATACGTCCCTACAAGGCACTGTTCGACAAGAGCTACGCAAGCAACATCGACGGACCGAACGTAAAGACAGGTACACGTTGGGAGATGACCGAACAGTTGCGTGAGGATATACGCAGTTTCAAAAAGGAGCACGGTTGCGAACGCGTGGTAGTCATATGGATTGCCAGCACCGAAAAATTCATAAAGCGCAACGACGAAGTACATGGCACAGTAGCCGCTTTCGAGGCTGCCATGAAGGCCGATGACAAGGCAAACGTGGCTCCCAGCATGTGCTACGCATACGCTGCCATGCGCGAAGGCTGTCCCTTTGTAATGGGTGCGCCCAACCTCTGCGTCGATATTCCGGCCATGTGGGAACTTGCCGAGGAGACAAAGACTCCTATCACCGGCAAGGACTTCAAGAGCGGACAGACAATGATGAAGACAGTGCTTGCGCCGGCATTCTTCACACGCCAATTGGGTGTAAGAGGCTGGTTCTCCACCAATATACTCGGCAACCGCGACGGCGTGGTGCTGGACAACCCCGAAAACTTCGAAACAAAACGTGTGAGCAAGACATCTGCACTCGAGAACATTCTTGACAGCGACGTATATCCCGAGCTCTACAACGACATGTACCACAAGGTACGCATCAACTATTACCCTCCACGCGGTGACGAGAAGGAGAGCTGGGACAACATCGACATATTCGGATGGATGGAATACCCTATGACCATAAAGGTGAACTTCCTATGCCGCGACTCCATTCTGGCGGCTCCGCTGGTGCTCGACCTGATACTTTTCAGTGATGTGGCACTGCGCGCCGGAGAATACGGAATACAGGAATTCATGTCATTCTACTGCAAAGCCCCCATGCACAAGGATGGGGAGAAACCGGTCCATGACCTGTTCAAGCAGTTCGCCATGCTGAAGAACAAGATACGCGAGTTTGCCGGGTACGAAGCCGACCAGGAACTTGACTGATACAACGTAGCAATACAGCAAAAACAATATAAAAATATGCAGCAATCGACAGGTTGTTGCATATTTTTTCATATTTTTTTTGGCAATAATATAGATGTTGACCCAAACATTGTTTGTCATACTGAGCAAAGCGAATTTTGCAACTAAACGAGTTAAAACCAAGTTTACTTGAAGTTTTTACAACGAGTGTTTGCAAAATCACCGTAGGCAGTGTATCTATTTTAAACGCAGTTTTTAGATCCTTCACATTCGTTAGTTCGCTACGCTCATCGAGAACCTCTTTTTAATCTTTTTCATTAAGCTATGGTCAGGATGACAAGTTCGCGAAGAAAAAAGTCGCGGTCAACTGCTATATTATTACTATAATTTATAAAGTTATATTGTCAATTTAAAAACTTTCTTTATTGGAAGTGTACGATAATCCTATCCGAAACGTGGCAGTGATACATATACAGCAAACAGGGTGGCTAGCCACCCTGTTTGCTGTATATGTATATCACGTATCAAATGCGTTGGGTATCACATCAGTAGATAAGTACCTTTTTGCCATTTATTATATTTATACCCTTTGTGGGAACTGAAAGTTTTTCTCCTCTAAGGTTGAATATGACATCTTGCGTAGCGTCAATGAAGTTCTCTTTTATACCGGTGTCGTCTGTAACAGTCACGAGCGCCGTTGCGCTTACGCCACTG
The DNA here is from genome assembly GCA_045646845.1 of Bacteroidaceae bacterium. Taxonomy (GTDB): domain Bacteria; phylum Bacteroidota; class Bacteroidia; order Bacteroidales; family Bacteroidaceae; genus HGM04593. The sequence continues at coordinate 23,573 of JAZRLO010000001.1, read as the reverse complement.
CCATCCGTTGCCATTGCTGTAATTGTCGCTGTTCCCGGCTCTAAAGCGACATACTGGCCCGAGAATTCATCTATGTAAAGAATTGATTCATCACTACTGCTCCATGACAATGCGCGATTGAATGCATTGGAGGGTGTTATTGTTGCTGTTGCAACCCCGGTCTCTCCAACTGTGCAATATATGGGCGCACCGTCAATAGTTATGGAACTGATTTTTGAGGCCTTGATATCATCCTTCAACACAATGTAATTCTTCTCTAATGCAACACTCCAGCCAATTGATGTCTCATATTCATCTTTCAGGCCCTCGAAGATATGTACCTCTACAGGATTGTCGCAATCTACAAAAGGAGATTGGGTGTAGGGTATCTCTTGGGGTGTTGTGGCATAATTATATACTGTTTTGAGTTTGGGACACTCTGTGAAAGCAAAGTCTGAAATTCGTATTGTTGTGTAGGGTATTGTTACCTCTACAAGGTTCTCACACTTTGCAAACGCGGACATACCAATCTCTTTTAAAGGTTCAGGAAGCTCAACTTTGCTTAAGTTCGTCCCGATAAAGGCACTAGCATAAATGTATTCCAATGAACTGCCCCATTTCACCTCTGACAATTTTGAGCAATCTGTGAAAGCCGAGACTTCGATTGCTGTTACAGAATTGGGGATTTCAATGCTTTTTAGTGCAGTCTGTTCAAATGCCCATGCAGGAATTTTCTGAAGCGCATTACTCAAAGTAATACTTTCCAAACCGGTGCAGTAACGGAATGTACCATAATCCATTTTCTCTACTGAATTAGGAATTACAATGCTTCTCAGGTTCAAGCACCAACGGAAGGCCTCCCAGCCGATAGTCTTTACCGTGTTTGAGATTTTTACAGTTGCTAAAGAAGAGCACTCGAGAAAAGCGTCATTGCCTATTGTCTCAAGGCCTTCATTCATAACAACTGTTCTTAACGCAGTGCAGTTCCAAAAAGCAAAGTCTCCAATCGTTTTCACAGATTCAGGCAAGGTTATCTCGGTCAGGTTTATACAGCCTTGAAAGGAACCTTTATCTAACAATTCTATTGAATCACCTCCCTTGATACTTTTCAATGCTTCACAATATTTAAAAGCATACTCTCCGACTGTTTTAAGTGATTTAGGGAAATTCAGACTGGTTATTGCGCACGACTGAAAGGCCTCTTTCCCGATACTGCTTAACACGCCACCACTTGAAAAAGCGACACTCTTCAAATTCGTACACCCCGAAAAACCTTGTTTTCCTATGCTTTCCACGGTTTTTGGGATTACCACCATTGTCAGCCCGGTCTGTCCCATAAAAGCCTTGTCGGCAATTCTTGTTACGTTATAACTTTTGCCTTCGACAGAAATAGCGGCAGGGATGTTTACTGTTCCTTTATAATACTCGTACCACTTGGCTACGACACCATAACCACTTGCATTATAGACTTCAACTGAACTGTTGTCGATAATGTTGTAATAAATTCCGTTGTGTTCAAACGGTTTGGCACTTGCTCCAATACAAACCAGATAGAGCAGAAGAGTCAGAATACAATGTCTCATAATTTTCTATACTATTTCTTTTTGTTGATTACTTTCTTTGTTGTGTTGTCATCATAGACAATGATTTGGAAGCCTTCCTGCTCTTTCTCTGCCTTGCGACCGCTAAGGTCATAACGTGCAACATCCTTCTTTGCTGTTGGCTCGAACATTGCTACATTTGTTTGGTTTTCATCGTTTTCAATGACTATAAAATTTTCAATAGAACTGTCATTGAAAGCGTTCTCACCTATTGTCAGGCCTACATATGCACCCTCTGTTACCTTATTATGCATTTTTACGGTTTTTAAAAACTTTGTTCCTTGGAATGCATTGTTACAAATGCGGCGCACTGTTGACGGAATTTCAAACTCCTCTTGAGGTTTCATTGCGGGGTATCTCAATAATGCAACAGGAATGTCATCATATATGAAATACAAAACCCCATCAATTGATTTTATCGTGTTGGCACGGTCATAATTTGTTGTTGACATATATCCGGTATAAAATTCGGAATTGCCCTCAAGTTTTTGTGCGCTTGCATTAGTACCCATAAGAAGTAGAAATGCAACAAACAAGGTTGTGCAGACTTTTTTCATAATTCTTTTTAGTTAATTATTTGTACTATTTTGTGCAAACTTACAACATATTTTCACTTGCCTATTGGTTCATTTTGGTTCATCCTGGACTGACACTCCATTTTGTTCCATTTGTCCCGAACGATGTTTGCTTGCCGTTGTTTTTTGTGCTATTTCGCAGGCGGAATATGTATGTACTATGGTAGAAAAGGATGTTACATTTAACAGATTGAGGATGTTGGCCGAAAAGGTTGCCGGGCGCAGGATAGTTACTCCACGCGATTTTGACTACCTGTCCATGCGCATTCTTGACAGCACAAGAATGTATGTGTCTGCCATGCTATGCCTTCTATGAGTGTACAGCCCTACGCGATGTCTATGTGCACGCAATGACTCCGCCCGCAATTACAATGATATTCAATACCCCGGGCATTACTGTTCATGTCCCGGCCACGGCGCTGGCCGCCTACAGAAGCAACCTCAACTGGAGAACGTACAGGCTGGTAGGGGATTTATAACTCTTCATTTACAAGAAACCTGACAAAAAGAACCATTCGGTTCAACTCTTGTTGTTTTCAAAGAAATTGCAAATTTTATGGTTTATATGTAAATTATTTGCAAAAACACAAGGAAAATTGTTTAAATATTCCTATTTTTGCACGCTTTGAAGAATAAATATGCAAATATGAAGATAAAAAATTCACGACTCGACACAATAAGGCTGATTCTATCAACAAAGGAGATAGGCAGTCAGGAGGAGTTGTTGAACGAGCTTGCAAAAGAGGGATACAAACTTACACAGGCAACACTGTCTCGTGACCTGCACCAGCTACGCGTAGTAAAGAGCGTTGGAGTCAACGGCCGATACAGATATGTGCTGTCACGTTCACAGCAGTACCGTCACGAAGGAACTGAAGGCGGTGTAAATCCGGTTTCTGAGCAACAGGAGGCAAACGGATTCCTCTCCATAAGATTCTCGGGCAACATCGCCGTCATACGCACCAAACCAAGTTATGCAAACACGCTTGCATATCATATCGACAACAGCGAATTCCCCGAGATTGTAGGCACGCTCGCCGGTGACGACACCGTTATGATCGTGGTTGCCGAGGAGGCAAGCCGTACGGCTGTATTAAGAGCATTAAGAACAATAATACCCAATATCTGAGCTGAAGATGGAAGAGATTGAATACAATGACGGAATAGAGGTCATCATCGCCAACGCATCGCACGAGAAGTATGTCGATGAGATTCTCGATACAATATGCGCCGCTGCAAAAGTGCGCGGCACAGGTATTGCAAAGCGTACGCACGAGTACGTGACACAGAAGATGAAGGAGGGCAAGGCCATAATAGCCCTTGCTGGAGATGAGTTTGCAGGCTTCTGCTACATAGAGAGCTGGGGCAACAAGCAATACGTTGCAAACTCGGGACTTATCGTCAGGGAAAAGTTCCGCGGACACGGACTTGCAAGACGAATCAAGCAGAGAGCATTCAGGCTGTCACGCGAAATGTGGCCCAACGCGAAACTGTTCGGTCTCACCAGCGGCGGTGCGGTGATGAAGATAAACACGGAACTGGGATATGTTCCGGTACCGTTCTCGGAACTCACGGACGACGAGGCATTCTGGAAAGGTTGCCAGGGTTGCGTGAACCACGATGTACTGATGCGTACGGACCGCCGGTACTGCATATGCACGGCAATGCTGTACGACCCGGCAAAACATGGAAAGTGAACGCGGGAAACAGTAAATACAGAACCCCTTAAAGGAGAGAATCATACAGCATAGCCCACAAGACTATGCAACCGGTCAGAGTTATTAAAAAAAGAAGAAACAATATATATGGAAAAAAAGAAAAAGGTAGTTGTTGCATTCAGCGGTGGACTCGACACTTCGTTCACTGTAATGTACCTTGCCAAGGAGAAAGGATACGAAGTCTATGCAGCATGCGCCAACACGGGAGGATTCAGCCCCGAACAGCTGAAACAGAACGAAGAGAACGCATATAAGCTCGGTGCAAAGGAGTATGTAACCATTGATGTTACAAGGGAATACTACGACAAGAGCCTGCGTTATATGATATACGGCAATGTGCTGCGCAACGGCACATACCCCATCTCCGTCTCTTCGGAGAGAATTTTCCAGGCACTTGCCATAGCACGTTATGCCAATGAGATTGGTGCCGATGCAATTGCACACGGTTCAACCGGTGCCGGAAACGACCAGATAAGGTTTGACATGACATTCCTTGTATGCGCACCCGGAGTTGAAATCATCACACTCACACGTGATATGACACTTACACGCGAATTCGAGGTCAATTACCTCAACGAGCATGGGTTCAAGGCCGACTTCGCAAAGCTCAAATACTCCTATAACGTAGGACTTTGGGGAACTTCGATATGCGGCGGAGAGATATTGGACTCTACACAGGGACTCCCCGACAGCGCATACCTAAAGCAGGTGGAAAAGAACGGCGAGGAGGAGTTGAGACTCACCTTCAAGGATGGAGAGCTGAAGGCCGTGAACGGAAAGGAGTTCGATGACCCCATAAAGGCGATACAGAGAGTCGAGGAGATTGGTGCCGCATACGGAATAGGACGCGACATGCACGTCGGTGACACCATTATAGGTATAAAAGGACGCGTGGGCTTTGAGGCCGCAGCACCGATGCTCATCATTGCCGCGCACAAATTCCTTGAGAAATACACACTCAGCAAATGGCAACAGTACTGGAAGGACCAGGTTGCCAACTGGTACGGCATGTTCCTGCACGAGAGCCAGTATCTTGAGCCGGTAATGCGCGACATAGAAGCCATGCTCGAGAGTTCACAGCGCAACGTGACGGGTACGGCAATTCTGAAGCTCATGCCGAAGCACTTCGAGACCGTAGGCGTTGACTCGCCGAACGACCTTGTCAAGAACAAACTGGGCGAGTATGGCGAGGTACAGAAAGGCTGGACTGCCGAAGATGCCAAAGGTTTCATCAAGGTGACGTCAACACCGCTAAGGGCATATTATGCCAACCATCCCGAAGAGAAAATATAACAACAGACCATTATGATAAAAGTTGGAATCATAGGTGGTGCAGGCTACACTGCAGGAGAACTGCTCCGTCTGCTGCTTATCCACCCCGAAGTAGAAATAGAGTTCGTTCACAGCAAGAGCAATGCAGGCAACCGCATAACAGATGTACATGCCGGACTGCTCGGCGAGACAGACCTGATGTTTACGGATGAAATGCCTTTTGAGGAGATTGACCTTCTCTTCCTTTGCACCGCACACGGTGACTCACGGAAGTTCATGGAGAGCAATGTCCTGCCCGATGAGCTGAAGGTCATTGACCTTTCTATGGACTACCGCATAAAGGGGGACGACCACGACTTCATCTACGGTTTGCCGGAGTTGAACCGCCGCAATACATGCAAGAGCCGCTATGTGGCAAACCCAGGCTGTTTCGCAACATGCATCGAGCTGGCCCTTCTGCCGCTGGCAAAAGAGCACCTGCTCAAAGGCGACATCTCCGTAAACGCCATAACCGGCAGTACCGGTGCAGGTGTTAAGCCTACGGCAAGCACGCACTACAGCTGGAGAAACAACAACATAAGCATATACAAGCCTTTCGAGCACCAGCACATACCGGAGATTGTACAGAGCATCAAGCAGCTGCAGCCCGACTACTGTGGAGAGATAGACTTCATACCCTACCGCGGTGACTTCCCGCGCGGAATATTCGCGACTGTTGTGGTAAAATGCGACCTTGATATACTCACCCTGTACAAACTGTACGAGAGCTATTACGACCGTGACTCGTTCACGCACATCGTGAACAGGCCCATCGACCTGAAGGAGGTAATAAACACAAACAAGTGCCTTATACACCTTGAAAAGCACGGAAACAAGCTGCTCATAACATCCATCATAGACAACTTGCTGAAGGGCGCAAGCGGACAAGCCGTACACAACATGAACCTGCTGTTCGGCCTTGCAGAGACCGTAGGCCTGCAGCTAAAGCCGTCGGCATTCTGATAACACACAGGTTTAAGGTTCTCAGTTCAACACATAAGCAAAAAAGAATGGAACTATATGACGTATATCCCCTTTTCGACGTAAACATCGTAAAAGGCGAAGGATGCAGGGTGTGGGACGACAAGGGCACGGAATACCTTGACCTCTACGGAGGACATGCGGTAATATCCATCGGACACGCACACCCGAAATATGTAAAGGCCATAAGCGAGCAGGTCGCCACATTGGGATTCTACTCCAACTCGGTAATAAATACCCTGCAGCGCAGAGTGGCAGAAAAGTTTGGCCGCATAAGCGGATACGAGGACTACAGTCTCTTTTTCATAAACTCCGGTGCCGAAGCGAACGAGAATGCACTGAAACTTTCATCGTTCAAGAACGGCAAGACACGCGTAATAGCCTTTAAAAAGGCTTTTCACGGACGCACGTCACTCGCCGTGGAAGTTACCGACAACCCCAAGATAATCGCGCCCATAAACGCCAACGGACACACCACGTACGTTGAGATGGGCGACATCGATGCCGTACGCAGTGAAATTTCCAAAGGGGACGTTACGGCAGTGATTATCGAAGGTATTCAGGGAGTGGGCGGAATACAGATTCCTACCGTTGAATTCCTGCAGCAACTGCAGCAGCTGTGCAACGAAACCAGCACAACGCTCATACTCGATGAGATACAGAGCGGATGCGGCCGTAGCGGAAAGTTCTTCGCACACCAGTGGGCCGGGATAAAGCCCGACATGATAACCCAGGCGAAAGGTATAGGCAACGGATTCCCCATCGGCGTGGTTCTCATAAGCCCGAAATTCCAGGCCGTATATGGCGAACTTGGCACTACATTCGGCGGCAACCATCTTGCCTGCGCTGCGGCAGAAGCCGTACTCGAGACAATGGAAGATGAGAAGCTGCTCGATAATGTGAACTGCGTGGGCAACTACCTTATGGAAGAACTCGCAAAGATAGATGGCATAAAGGAAATACGCGGACGCGGCCTTATGATAGGCATTGAGTTCAATGAGCCCATCAAAGAAATTCGCTACCGACTGTTGTTCGAGGAGCACGTGTTCACCGGTGTAAGCGGCACGAATGTAATACGCCTGTTACCGCCGCTGACACTAACCATGGCCGAAGCGGAAGAGTTCATAAAAAGGTTTAGAAGAGTTCTTGGAAAATAGGATTCGAGAATATATCAAGGTTGCGAAAGTCAGAGTTTCGGTTTGTTTAAGAACAATCGAGAAATAAACTTCAAACAGCCTCTAAGAGAAACAGAAAAATATTTACTCCTGCAATCTCACCCATGATTGCAGGAGTTTTTTAACTGACACAAACCGGGAATATCCGCTGCCCCTTTATAGGCAAATCTCCTGTTTATACGTAATCCGTTACATTTTCAGCCACTCCGCAGGGTTCAGTGTCTTTTTCTCCTTTCTGAGCTGGAAGAGCATGCGCGGATTGCCGCCGCTTACCTCGGGCAGGACATCGCCGATTATAGTGCCGGCCTTTATGCTGTCACCGCTCTTGACACGTATGTTGCCGAGGTTGCAATAAACCGATATATACTCACCGTGACGCACAAGGACAAACGAATAGCCGTCCGACGCATACACGGCTGTAACCTTGCCTTCGAAAATACAGCGCGCTTGAGCTCCTGAGCTACCCTCAAACGTAATACCTCCGGTATTTATGAGCACATTTCCCTTGCCCTCCACGGCATTTCTTGCACCGTAACCACCGACAAGCAGATACGGGCCGGTGATAGGCACAGGCATTTTCTTCTTGTTGTTGAGGAAAGAACCGCTCATGGCTGCAACACCGGCATCACTGGTGTACGTAGTTTTGGTCGCAGCCTCATTTTTCTTTCCTTTTGTACCTTTTTTGCCGGATGAAGACTTGCCCTTCTTTGCTTCAGCAGCTCTCTTTTCAGCCTCCTCACGCCTCTTCTTCTCGGCACGCTCTTCGGCAAGGATGCGCTCTATCTCACGGTCGATGGCAGCATTCAGTTTCTTCAGTTCGTTGCGTTTCTTCTTTATTTCGGCCTGAACCTTTTCATTCTCTTTCTTGAGCTCTTCTATTATCTGTGTCTGTTCCTTCTCAAGAGCCAGAAGTTTTGACTGCTCTGCAGCCTGTTCGGCCATCGACACAGACTTTGACTTGCGCACCTCCTCGAGATTGAAACGCTTGGACTCCAGTTTCTCTATCTGCGCCTTCAAACTGTCGGCCAACACCTTATGGGCATCCATATATTCATTGGCATACCTGTAGCGGCGTATCATGGTATTGAAATCATCGGCGGAAAATATGAACATGAGACGGCTGGCGTAACTGCTGTACTTACGCGCACGGCGTAAAGACTCGGCATAGGCATTCTTCGACTCCTCGACGGCCTTCTCCTGAACGGCAATCTCGGCATCGAGCTTCCCTATCTCGACATCTATCATCTTCATCTCCTCGTCCAACAGTTCAATCAATGCCTTACGCGACTCTATCTGGGCAGTTATAAGGTCAAGATTCTCGAGCTTGCTCTTCACATCCCTCTGCGATGATTTCAGTATCTTCTCCTTCTCGGCAATCTCCTTCTGCAAGGATGTAGCCTTATTGCGCATACCCTTCAGGGCAGCACTCTGCGCATCTGCCGCTGCGGGAAACAGGAACAGCATGCACACTACAACCGCCATCATGAGAAAAAATCGCCTTGTCATATTAGTCGCCATCATTCAATTGCCAATGTTTTCATACGCCGCCCGTCATAATGAGACGGTCCACATCTACCTTTTCATAAGAGTTCCCTATCCTGCGCGGAGTGAATTCGAACTCGCCGTCACGAAGTCCGCTGAACTCGAACACCATCTTTGCAGGCACCTCACCGCCATCAAGCGATAGTTCTACCCGATGGGGGAAATATGTATTGCCTACCGGCTTGAAATCGGAGTAACGGCACTGCACCTTCATACCGTCGGGATACATCCTTTCGGCAAGCAGAAGGTTACCTGTGGCTTTTTCCACACAAAAACCGTACTGCATGAGAGCCGGGTCTCCATACCGCAACACGATACATCCATCATCGGCGGATACCTCACAACCTGTGGACAACTGCACACCGTCCCCTACATAAACTTTGTTGAGCAAGAGTGCCTCAAACGTCCCGTAATCTATTCCGAGGCGGTTCAGTACAGGCATATCTTTATAAGGAACGTCAGAATAGAGTTTCTCCATCTTGTGTATTATACGCGCATAGGAGGGATAGAACTCAAGACAGGCCACCTCTACCATGTTCATCGCCACAACGCCAATCTGCACTCCCCTGCCGGCATCCACCCTCATTCTGCCGCGCAGGGTAATCTCCTCGCCATCGGCAGAAACCGTCATCTTCACGCTACCCGACAGATATTGCCGTTCCTTTGAAAAGGAGGGCAATGAAGAGAGTTCTTTCGGAGTGCCCGATTCCACCGAATAGAGCCTTGCCGTATTCTTTGTTGAACAAGCGGCAAGGAGACAGACGGAAAGACATATTATAAGAATACTATTACTTGCGTTTGACATTGTAATATTTGCGTTTTTTTATCTTCTTTTTAAGAATCTTGGAGTCATCGCCGGCATCTATAGCCTTCTGCCAGTACAGGAGCGCACGCTCCATATCGCCGCATTTGGCGAATATGTCGCCACAATGATGCAACTCAACCGCACCCATCTCGCCGCTGATCTGTATCATCTTTTCAGCATAGGCCTTAGCCTCCTCATATCTTTCGAGGATGAAGAGCACCCATGCGTACGTATCTATGAATATCGGGTTCTCGGGCTCGGCATCAATAGTCTTCCGGCTCATTGAAAGAGCCTTCTCGAGCCGGCTGTTGTCCAGTGCCAGATAATATGCATAGTTATTGAGAACTCCCAGATTGTCAGGATTATATACCAGAGCGGAATCATATGCCTGCGTACACTTTTCCACCATGTCAAGTTCGTGATATACATCACCCAGCGAAGAGAAGACGGCTGAGACATGGTCGGGAGCTGTCTCTTCCCTCCGTCGTGACAGACCCAGTTCATAGACCTCGACACACTCCTTCTTCCTGTCGAGCAGATAGCAGGAAAGACCTTTATAATAGTAGAGTTCGAGCATCTCAGGGATATACATCATAGCATTGTCGCTCAAGCGTATGACCTCGGTATAATCGTTATCGTCTATGGCATAGCTCAACAACTGTAGCATGGCCGATGTATTCTCCGGCTCAATGGAAATTATCTTGTGCAGTACAGGCCTTATCGTATCGGGAGAGACGTTCTTGTACATCATATACTGCACAAATGTCTCCGAAATCTCGAGCTGGTCGAAAGGCAACAGCATGAGTTCGCGGAAAAAGTCCATCATGTATGCGCTGTCCTTGAGCATGGCATACTCCACAAGAGTAGTAAGACGATGCTCCACATCGAGTTTTTCCGACTTGAGCAGCATCTCGGTAGTCTTTGTAAAAAGAGAATCGTTACCCAATGATTTGTACAAAGAAGAGAGCGACGAAAGTGTTATGACCTCGTCCGGCTCAACCGCCACGACATCCCAATAGCATTTCTCGGCTTTTTCGTAATTCCCGGTGTACAGGTACACATCGCCCAAAAGGGAGACATAACGCATATCATCGGGGGATGACGCTATCAGCCCCTCGACAAGAGCGATGGCTTTGTCGTTCTCGCGCATCTGCATGTATTGGCGCAACTTCTGGTACGATATTTCGTCGCTATTCCCCTCGACCTTCTCCAAGGCATCGAGCATCTCAATGGCCTTGTCGGACATTCCTCTGTCCGAATAGAGCGAATAGAGCGCCATGTATATCTCACTCTTCGACTCGGAATACTGCAGCATATCCTCGTACAGCGATATTGCGGACTCCAAATCCCCTATCTTGTAGTAATAATCTACAAGTGACTGGCTGTAATCGGGATTGTGCGGTTCTGCCTCCACCATACGCAACAGGGCGTCGTGCGCAAGGCTGTCCCTGTCCAGAGCAACATAGAACGGTGAGAGGTTGTAAAGGACCGCTGTAGATGATGGATCTTGAGCCCGGCAATGCTCAAGCATGTCGAAAGCCTCGTCGAACCTCTCCTCTTCGAGCAATGAAAGTGCCTGCATATAGTAATACTCGACAGCGCGCGCACGCTGCACCGAGTCGTTGTCAGCGACAATTCCATTCGCCCTTGCCGGAAAAGCAGATACAAGAAGCAACAAAAGAGTGTATAAGAACCTGTTCATCGACGGAATATAAATAATCAGACTCCAGTATGGCCGAAGCCGCCTGCTCCGCGCACAGTCTCATCGAGGGACTCCACCTCGCACCATTCAACCTGTTCGTGACGTGCGATGACCATCTGCGCGATGCGTTCGCCGTCAGTCACGGTAAAGGGTTCGTTGGAGAGGTTCACGAGAATCACGCACACCTCGCCGCGATAGTCGGCATCGATTGTACCGGGCGAATTGAGCACGGTTATGCCCTTCTTTATTGCGAGGCCGCTGCGCGGACGCACCTGTGCCTCATACCCGTCGGGAAGGGCCATGAAAAGCCCTGTAGGAACAAGAGCGCGCTGCAAAGGTTCCAGCACTACAGGTTCCTCTATATTGGCCCTCAGATCCATTCCTGCGGAGAGGAGCGTCGCATATGAAGGCAACTGATGTTTCGATCTGTTTATTATCTGGACTTTCATATCTGTATCCCTTTAACGACAAACTCCGGCAAACGTTCATGTTTCCGGAGCCTGCCAATCAATTATTGTTATTTCCGCCCGGTATGTAGAACACCTTATTGGCACCAGAAGTCAGTTGTATAAGGTCGGGGTTCTCCCTGGCAAAAGATTCTATATATCTCATTCTCTTGTCATCCTGCAGCTCGTCAACCGCTATAAGAAGACCGGTCTCCTCCACATTGCCGAAATCCTTGTTCACGGCCGTACCGAATATCTTCATTGTAGGCGAAAGACCCATGTACGCGTTTACCATTGGGGGGATGGTCAGGCCGAACTGGTGAACCTCCTGTTTCAGTATCCTGTAGTCCTCCTTGAAGCTGTCCATATTGAATATGGTTGCAAGTTCATCTTCAGGCGTCTCTATCACTAAAGGCGTCACAGGTGTCACAAGATTGTCGTTGTCGGGGAAATGCTTCTTTAGGAAATAGAGAATCATGTCACGTGCTCTGGTAAGATAAGAGGGGTACATGGTAACCTTTCCGAAAAGATATTTGACATCGGGAAGCACTACCGTCAACGCACCGAGGCCGTCCCACAGATTGTCGAGGGCAAAAAGGCTCTTGGAGCCCATTCGGGTTGACTGGTATTCCAGAGCCACGAAAGCTCGTCCGAGCTCAACCGTGTTCGGGAGTATCTCGTTGAGGAACTTTTCAGAGAAGTGGAACATTCCATGTGCTGTGGCCATGACCGGTTCGCCATTCTCGTCAATGCGGACATCCTTTCCATAAAGGAAGCGGTAACCGCCGATAATGTCATCACATTCAGGATTCCACACAATAAGCTGTCTGTACGGAACCTCCATTGTATCAAACTCGTCAATGTCAACCTCGTTGCCGGTACCTCCGCCTGCCGCACGGAAAGCAATCTCGCGCAGACGACCTATCTCGCGCATGACATTGGGAGCATCAAAAGCTGTCACAACATATATCTCGTTGTTGCTTCTATGTGTGAAACGCAACAGTTTATCCTCGGTCAATTCGGCCTTCAACAGTTCCTTGGGAACCGGAGCTATAATCTCTTTCATACAATATCGTTTGTCATAACGTATAGACAATATCCTTCACATGCTGCGCCCATTCCGACGGAGTCTTTGATTTGTCGAATGTCTGCCAAGGTATAGGTTTGCCTATAGTTACTTTGAATTTCTTATTCTTGTTCTTGAACATCTCGTCACTCAGATAGAGCATCGCAATGTTGAATTTTATGCCAAGCATCCTGTTTATGTTAGCAAGGCGGTAGAAGAACTTCGAGTTCTCGCCTTCGAAGTGAATAGGAACTACGTCACGCTGTGTCTGCACGCTTTTCGTTATGAAGGTCTTCTTCCAATCAAGATCACGTATCACCCCTTTTCTCTTTCGCGAGCAGAGACCTGCCGGGAACATCACGATGTGGTTGTCGCCGGCAAAGGCCGCATTCACCTGTTGCGGGAAGTTCCGGGCCTGTTTTCCGGTCTTGTTTATAGGTACCCAGAAAGATGAGATGTGCGGAATATTCATCAGAAGATCGTTCACAAGGAACTTTATCTTTCCCTCATAGACGGGGCCCAGAATGTATGCCAGCCCCAGTCCGTCCTGCGCACCGAGCGGATGATTGCTGACGAACGTGAACCGTCCGTCGGCCGGAAGGTTCTCGAGACCGCTCACTTCGAAGCTGTTGTTGAAATACTTCATGAATGCGTCGATGAATTCAAGATCGCGCTTGTCCTTGTTGTCGAGAAGGAACGCATTCACCTCATCCTGATGAATAATCTTCTTCAGGTATGAAACCAGAAAACGTGGCACGTACCGGGCTTTTTTCCCGGCCTTCGCAGCGAGTATCGCTTCAACATCTACCTGCAGCGTCTTATCCATTGCACTATTGTCCTATTATATATATTTATTGCAAAAATAGAGCTAAATATTCATAAAAACAAGACATTCGACATATATAAATCAACAAAGAAACGGACACGCATGCGTGTCCGTTTCTTCAATATATGTAAAAACCTATTACTCTACATCATCGGAGAAATCGAGAACAGTCCTCTTATTGGCCTGTATGCGCTCGTAATCCTCCTTTGAGCCTACGATAATCTTGCCGAACTCGCGCTGACCTGTACCGGCAGGAATGAGGTGACCGCAGATAACGTTCTCCTTCATACCGAGCAGGTAGTCGCTCTTCATGTTGATGGCAGCCTCGTTGAGCACCTTTGTAGTCTCCTGGAACGATGCAGCCGACATGAAGCTCTGCGTCTGCAATGCCGCACGTGTGATACCCTGAAGAATCTGAGTAGATGTCGCGGGCTTCGCGTCACGTGAAACGACAGGCTTGAGGTCGCGGCGTTTGAGCATACTGTTCTCGTCGCGCAGCTTGCGTGCCGTGATTATCTGACCTGCCTTCAGGTTCTCAGAGTCACCGGCATCAACAACCACCTTCTTACCCCAGATACGGTCGTTCTCCTCCTGGAACTGAAGTTTATCGACAATCTGCTGCTCAAGGAAGCGTGTATCGCCCGGCTCGTCAATCTGTACCTTACGCATCATCTGGCGAACGATAATCTCGAAGTGCTTGTCATTGATCTTCACACCCTGTGAACGATAGACATCCTGTGCCTCGTTAACGATATACTCTTGAACCGCTGTAGGTCCCTTGATGGCGAGGATATCAGAAGGAGTCACGGCACCGTCGGACAGAGGTGTTCCGGCACGTACATAGTCACCGTCCTGTACAAGAATCTGCTTTGACAACGCAACGAGATATTTCTTGACGTCGCCGACCTTTGAAGTAACGACAATCTCGCGGTTACCGCGCTTAACCTTACCCATTGTAACCTCACCGTCGATTTCAGAAACGACTGCAGGGTTAGACGGGTTGCGCGCCTCGAAGAGCTCGGTTACACGTGGGAGACCACCGGTAATATCACCGGCATTACCGAACACGCGAGGTATCTTCACAATCACATCACCGGGTTTCAGCACATCGCCGTCCTCGACAACCACGTGACCGCCCACCGGGAGGTTGTAGTTGTGGAGAGAGTTGCCGTTCTCATCGTTGATGTGTACTGTAGGAATCTTGTTCTTATCCCTTGACTCAATGATGACAATCTCGTGCAGACCTGTACTTTCGTCTGTCTCAACCTTATATGTAGTGTTCTCGATTACAGACTCGAACTCTACCTTACCCGCAACTTCGGTAACGATAACTGCGTTGAACGGGTCCCAAGAAGCGATCACCTTACCCTTCTCCACAAGTTCGTCCTCACCGGCATAAAGTTTTGAACCGTAAGGAATATTGTGTGAAGAGAGTACGATACCTGTATTGATATCAACGAAACGTACTTCGCTCAAACGGCTTACAACAATCTTCACAGGTGTACCGTCGGCATCAAGTGCATCTACGGTACGCAACTCCTCGAACTTGAGGCGTGAAGCATGCTTTGCACGGATAGTGGCATCTGCCGCGATGTTGGCGGCGGTACCACCGGCGTGGAAGGTACGGAGTGTAAGCTGTGTACCCGGCTCACCGATTGACTGTGCAGCGATGACGCCGACAGCCTCACCCTTTTCAACCATACGGCTGGTAGCGAGGTTGCGTCCGTAACACTTTGCACAAACACCATGCTTTGACTCGCAAGTGAGCACTGAGCGGATCTCTACGCTTTCTATCGGAGAAGCCTCTATCTCTTCAGCGATAGCCTCTGTGATGAGTTCTCCTGAGTGTACGATAACCTTTCCGGTAGTAGGATCAACAACATCGTGAACCGATACGCGACCCATGATGCGCTCGCCGAGCGTAGCGATGACCTCGTCACCGTTCTTGAGTGCCGTACATACAAGACCGCGCAATGTACCGCAGTCATCCTCGTTGATGATAACGTCGTGAGAAACGTCAACAAGACGACGTGTAAGGTAACCGGCATCGGCTGTCTTCAACGCGGTATCGGCAAGACCCTTACGCGCACCGTGAGAAGAGATAAAGTACTCGAGCACCGAAAGACCCTCCTTAAAGTTCGAAAGAATCGGGTTCTCGATAATCTGTGCACCCTCTGAACCGGCCTTCTGGGGCTTGGCCATAAGACCACGCATACCCGAGAGCTGACGAATCTGGTCCTTAGAACCACGGGCACCGGAATCGAGCATCATATATACAGAGTTGAAGCCCTGGTCATCGGTAGAAATGGTCTTCATCAGGACGTTTGCAAGGTCGGCATTGACGTGTGTCCACTCATCGACAACCTTGTTGTATCGCTCCTTGTCTGTGATAAGACCGAGGTTATATTCTGCAAGAATCTCCTCAACCTTCTCGTTACCCTTGCGCACCAGTTCCTCTTTCTCCTTAGGAATGATGACATCGTCGAGGTTGAACGAAAGACCGCCCTTGAACGCCATGTAGTAACCGAGGTTCTTGATACCGTCGAGGAACTCGGCTGAGCGCGCAACACCGACACGTTTGATAACCTCTGTGATGATGTCGCGGAGTGATTTCTTTGATATGATAGTATTGATGTAACCCATCTCGCGCGGAACTATCTGGTTCACGATGATACGTCCCACAGATGTCTCGCGAAGAACCTGTACATAGTCGCCATTCTCGTCGCGGTCCTCAACCATAACCTTTACCGGAGCATGTATTTCCACGCGACCCTGGTTATAGGCGATGAGAGCCTCCTCGGGACCATAGAATGTCATACCAGAGCCCTTTGCACCCTCGCGGAGCTTGGTGATGTAGTAAAGACCGAGTACCATATCCTGTGAAGGAACGGCGATAGGAGCACCATTCGACGGGTTGAGGATATTGTGTGACTGGAGCATTAGCATCTGCGCCTCAAGTATCGCCTCGTTGCTCAATGGCAAGTGAACAGCCATCTGGTCACCGTCGAAGTCGGCGTTGAACGCAGTACATGCAAGCGGGTGCAACTGGATAGCCTTACCCTCAATCATCTTTGGCTGGAATGCCTGGATACCGAGACGGTGAAGTGTCGGCGCACGGTTGAGGAGCACGGGGTGACCCTTCATTACATGCTCGAGAATATCCCAGATTACCGGCTCACGGCGGTCAACGATCTTCTTCGCAGACTTCACGGTCTTGACGATACCGCGCTCTATGAGCTTGCGTATGATGAACGGCTTGTAGAGTTCGGCAGCCATAAGTTTGGGCAGACCGCACTCACCCATCTTCAATTCAGGACCAACGACAATTACCGAACGTGCTGAATAATCGACACGCTTACCGAGAAGGTTCTGGCGGAAACGTCCCTGCTTACCCTTGAGGCTGTCCGAAAGTGACTTCAGAGGACGGTTAGCGTCAGACTTGAGCGCGCTTGCCTTGCGTGAGTTGTCGAACAGTGAATCGACAGCCTCCTGCAACATACGCTTCTCGTTGCGGAGAATCACCTCGGGAGCCTTTATCTCGATAAGTTTCTTGAGGCGGTTGTTACGTATGATTACACGGCGGTACAGGTCATTGAGATCCGAAGTCGCGAAGCGGCCGCCATCCAGCGGAACCAGCGGACGCAACTCGGGAGGTGTGACGGGAATCACATTCATAATCATCCATTCGGGACGGTTGTTGCCGTTTGAGGCAGCCATTGACGAACGGAATGACTCTACGACCTGAAGACGCTTCAGAGCCTCGTTCTTGCGCTGCTGAGACATGTCAGTGTTGGCGCGGTTACGCAACTCGTAAGAGAGCGAATCGAGGTCAATGCGTGCAAGCAGGTCCTGGATAGCCTCGGCACCCATCTTGGCAATGAACTTGTTGGGGTCATTGTCATCGAGATACTCATTGCCCTGAGGCAGGTTATCCATAATGGTGATATACTCGTCTTCTGTGAGGAGCTGCATCTTATCCACACCGTCGAGGACATTCTCCTTACCGGGGATATCCTGACGTACAGCATCCTCCTTGCGGGCCATTACACCCGGCTGTATAACTATATATTTCTCGTAGTAGATTACCGCATCGAGCATCTTTGTGGGAAGACCGAGCAGATAACCGATCTTGTTGGGAAGCGAACGGAAATACCAGATGTGCGCAACGGGCACTACAAGCTGTATGTGACCCATACGCTCACGGCGTACCTTCTTCTCTGTAACCATAACACCGCAACGGTCGCAGACGATACCTTTGTAGCGAATGCGCTTGTACTTGCCGCAATGGCACTCATAGTCCTTTACAGGTCCGAATATGCGCTCGCAGAACAATCCGTCACGCTCGGGCTTATAGGTACGGTAGTTGATGGTTTCCGGTTTCAACACCTCTCCACAAGAGTTACCCAGAATCTCCTGAGGAGATGCCAGACCGATGGTAATCTTAGAGAAATTATTCTTTGTCTTAGTTTCTTTTCTAAAAGCCATAGTTCTATATTGACAAACGTGATGGATTAATTATTCGAATGATATGCTCAAGCCAAGACCGCGCAACTCGTGGAGCAATACGTTGAGAGACTCCGGAATGCTTGGTGTCGGCATCGGATCACCCTTGACGATAGCCTCGTAAGCCTTTGAACGGCCTGCAACGTCATCGGACTTGATTGTAAGGATCTCCTGAAGGATGTGCGCAGCACCGAATGCCTCAAGAGCCCAAACCTCCATCTCTCCGAAACGCTGTCCACCGAACTGCGCCTTACCGCCGAGAGGCTGCTGAGTAATGAGAGAGTAAGGACCGATTGAACGTGCGTGCATCTTGTCCTCGACCATGTGACCGAGCTTCAGCATGTAGCTGACACCCACTGTCGCAGGCTGGTCGAAACGCTCTCCGGTACCACCGTCATAGAGGTATGTCTTACCGAAACGGGGGATACCAGCCTTGTCGGTCCACTCGCAAAGGTCATCGAGCTTCGCACCGTCGAAGATAGGAGTTGCGAACTTCACGCCCAGCTCCTTACCTGCACGGCCGAGTACGGTCTCGAATATCTGACCGATGTTCATACGTGAAGGCACACCCAGCGGGTTGAGGATGATATCCACCGGAGTACCGTCCTCGAGGAACGGCATATCCTCTTGGCGAACCACGCGTGACACGATACCTTTGTTACCGTGACGACCCGCCATCTTGTCACCCACACCGATTTTACGCTTCTTGGCAATATAAACCTTTGCCATCTTCATTGTGCCCGAAGGAAGCTCGTCACCGATAGTAAGAGCGAACTTCTCGCGCTTAACCTCTGCATCCAACTCCTTGTACTTGTGGATGAAGTTGATAATCAAAGCACGAATAAGGTCGTTTGTATGAGCGTCGGCAGTCCACTTGCTCAGCTGTACCGATGTATAGTCGAGAGCCTCAAGTTCGGGACGTGTAAACTTCGCGCCCTTGGCAATAACCTCGGCACCCAGATAGTCCTTCACACCCTGTGAAACGCGACCGTCAACAAGCTTAAGGAGTTTTTCGATAAGAATCTCCTTGAGGTCATCCACCTTCTTCTGGAACTCGTCGTCAATCTTCGGAAGCTTGGCCTTGTCAGCCATCTTCGCTGAACGTGTCTTCTCGGCACGCTGGAACAGGCGACGACCAATGACAACACCCTGAAGTGAGGGAGATGCCTTCAGAGAAGCATCCTTCACATCGCCCGCCTTGTCACCGAAAATTGCACGCAGCAACTTCTCCTCGGGAGTAGGATCGGACTCACCCTTAGGTGTAATCTTACCTATAATAATGTCACCCGGCTTAACGTATGCACCCACGCGGATGATACCGTTCTTGTCGAGATCCTTTGTAGCGTCCTCGCTCACGTTGGGGATATCATATGTAAACTCTTCCATACCGCGCTTGGTCTCGCGAACCTCAAGAGAGAGCTCGTCAACATGTACCGATGTCAGCACATCCTCACGTACCACCTTCTCGTTGAGCACGATAGCATCCTCGTAGTTGTAACCCTTCCAAGGCATGTAGGCAACCAAAAGGTTCTTTCCGAGAGCAAGCTCTCCTGCCTGTGTAGAGTAACCCTCGGTGAGGATGTCGCCCGCCTTCACCTTCTGACCCTTGTCGCAGATAGGACGCAAGTCAATTGTCATGTTCTGGTTTGTACGGCGGAACTTGGGAAGTATATACTCCTTTGATGCAGGTTCGAAGCTTACGAACTCCTCGTCCTCGGTACGGTCGTACTTGATTACGATTCTTGAAGCATCCACGAACTCTACAACACCGTCACCCTCGGCAACAATCTGTGTACGTGAATCCTCAACGAGCTGTTTCTCGAAACCTGTACCCACGATAGGAGCCTCTGTTGTCAACAACGGAACAGCCTGGCGCATCATGTTAGAACCCATCAACGCACGGTTGGCATCGTCGTGCTCAAGGAACGGAATGAGTGATGCTGCGATAGAGGCAATCTGCTGCGGAGAAACATCCATCAGCTCTACTCTACCCGGCTCGACAACAGGATAATCGGCATCCTGACGTGTCTTAACCTTCTTGAGAATGAAGTTACCCTCGGCGTCGAGCGGAGCGTTACCCTGAGCAATAATCTTGCCCTCCTCCTCCTCGGCGGTGTAATATACCACATTCTCGTTATTTATATCGACCTTGCTGTTAGCCACCGAACGATACGGTGTAACGATAAAGCCGAGTTCATTTATCTTCGCATAGATACACAAAGATGAAATAAGACCGATGTTCGGACCCTCAGGAGTTTCGATAGGACAGAGTCGGCCATAGTGTGTATAGTGTACGTCTCGAACCTCGAAACCTGCGCGCTCACGTGAAAGACCGCCGGGGCCGAGAGCCGAGAGACGGCGCTTGTGAGTAATTTCGGCAAGCGGGTTAGTCTGGTCCATGAACTGTGAGAGTGCGTTCGTACCGAAGAAAGTATTGATTACCGCCGATACAGTCTTCGCGTTGATAAGGTCTGTTGGAGTGAAGACCTCATTGTCACGCACATTCATTCTCTCGCGTATGGTACGTGCCATACGTGCGAGACCTATCGCGAACTGGTTAGAGAGCTGCTCACCCACAGTACGTACGCGACGGTTGCTCAAGTGGTCGATATCATCGACTGTAGCCATAGAGTTCACAAGACCGATGAGATACTTGATGATCTCGATTATGTCCTCCTTTGTGAGGACTCTTACGTCCATGTCGGTAGAGAGGCCGAGCTTACGGTTGATACGATAGCGGCCGACGTCACCGAGGTCATAACGCTTCTCAGAGAAGAAGAGGTTGTTGATAACCTCACGCGCGCTTGCGTCATCGGCAGGCTCAGCGTTACGCAACAGACGGAATATGCAGTTCACAGCCTCCTTTTCGGAGTTGCTGGTATCTTTGTCAAGTGTATTGAAGATGAGAGAGTAATCCGCAGCGTCGGGAGCATCGTTCTCCTTGTGGAGAAGGATTGTATCGACACCACTCTCGAGGATTCTCTCAACGAGTTCCTCATCGAGAACAGACTCGCGCTCAACGACAACCTCGCTGCGCTCGATAGAAACCACCTCACCTGTATCGGCATCCACATAGTCCTCCTGACGGGTCTTCACTACGTGACCGGCCATCTTGCGGCCGAGAGCCTTCTTCATGCTTGTCTTTGTCACCTTGAACTCCTCTGCGAGATCGAATATCTCCAGAATATCCTTGTCGCTCTCGAAACCGATGGCACGGAGCAAAGTGGTAACAGGCAACTTCTTCTTGCGGTCGATGTAAGCGTACATGACATTGTTGATGTCAGTAGCAAACTCAATCCAAGAACCCTTGAACGGGATGATACGTGCTGAATAAAGAGGTGTACCGTTTGCGTGTACGCTCTGTCCGAAGAACACACCCGGTGAACGGTGCAACTGTGATACCACAACGCGCTCAGCACCATTGATAATGAACGTACCCTGCTTGGTCATGTAAGGGATGGGGCCAAGGAAGACATCCTGTATGACGGTATCGAAATCCTCGTGATCAGGGTCGGTACAATAAAGTTTCAACTTTGCCTTGAGCGGAACACTATATGTCAAACCGCGCTCCAAGCACTCTGATATTGAATAGCGGGGCGGATCTATATAATAGTCCAAAAACTCCAACACGAAATTGTTCCTCGTATCTGTGATGGGGAAATTCTCTGCAAACACTTTGTAGAGACCGTCATTCACTCGCTTTTCAGGAGGAGTATCCAATTGCAGGAAGTCTTCGAACGACTTCAATTGTACTTCCAAAAAGTCCGGGCATGGCATCGGATCCTTAATAGAAGCAAAGTTAACTCTTTGATTATCAGTTTTTAACGACATTGCGGTAAAATGTTTTAGAACTTACTTTTCTTTTTACGCACAAAAGGTTAAGAACCCTTTTGTCGGGTTCTTAACCATTATACCCTTGTGCAGGGTTCGGGTTGATTTACTTAATCTCAACCTCAGCACCAGACTCCTCGATAGTCTTCTTCAAAGACTCAGCCTCTGCCTTGGGAAGACCCTCCTTGAGTACGCTGGGAGCAGCGTCAACAAGATCCTTAGCCTCCTTCAAACCGAGACCACAAGCCTCCTTAACAGCCTTAACGACTGCGAGCTTCTGAGCACCTGCGCTCTTCAAAACTACGTCGAACTCTGTCTTCTCCTCAGCAGCGGCAGCACCACCGGCAGCAGGAGCAGCAACAGCAACAGCTGCAGCAGCGGGTTCGATACCATATTCTTCTTTAAGGATAGTTGCAAGTTCGTTAACGTCTTTTACTGTCAAGTTAACCAATTCTTCTGCAAGAGCTTTCAAATCTGCCATTTTCGTATAAATTTAAATTGTTTTTACTAATTGAATTTTGAATATTATCTTTCACCGAGTGTCTTAAGAACTCCGTGGATGGTGTTACCACCAGACTGAAGAGCCGAAACAACGTTCTTGATCGGAGACTGCAGCAATGCGACAACCTCTGCGATAAGTTCGTTCTTGCTCTTGATGTTGATAAGGGTCTCGAGCTGGTCGGCACCAACATAGAAGCTCTCCTCGGCATATGCACCCTTGAGTGCAGGAATCTCAGCCTTGCCGGCAACATCCTTGATAAGCTTTGCAGGTACATTTGCAGTATTGCAAAGCAAAAGGGCTGTTGTACCCTTCAAACAGGGGTAGAGAGGAGAGAAATCAACCTCAGAAGCCTCAAATGCCTTCTTGAGAAGAGTATTCTTCACAACGAGCATCTTAACCTCCTGCTTGTAGCATTTAGCACGCATGGCGTTTGTAGCAGCAGAATTCATAGCTGTTACATCTACCAAATAGAAGTGTGCGTATTCCTTGATTACATCGCCTATCTGGGCGATTACATTTACTTTATCTTCCTTCTTCATAGTTCATCACAGAATTAGTCGATAGACTTGGGATCTATACGCAGACCCTTGCTCATCGTAGTTGACAGGAATACACTCTTCACGTAAGTACCTTTCGCTGTTGAAGGTTTGAGCTTGTGGATTGTAGCCATAAACTCCTTAACGTTGGCAATGATAGCATCGGGAGTGAAAGAAGCCTTACCGATAGAAGCGTGTACGATACCCGCCTTATCTACCTTGAAGTCAATCTTACCCTGCTTTACCTCCTTAACAGCCTTAGGAATATCCATAGTAACGGTACCGCTCTTAGGGTTAGGCATCAATCCGCGAGGACCGAGAACACGACCCAGAGCACCCAATTTACCCATTATGGACGGCATAGTAATGATAATGTCGATATCCGTCCAACCACCTTTGATCTTCTCGATATATTCGTCAAGACCAACATAGTCAGCACCTGCCGCCTTTGCAGCTTCTTCCACATCGGGAGTA